>CAYJQK010000014.1:0-19520 GCA_964372305.1 uncultured Candidatus Saccharibacteria bacterium
AAGCTTTACCATTGCTTCCACTTGATCTTCCCCCTCTCTACTCTTTATGCCGTTCTCCCCGCCGTGTTCCGTTCCAGTATATTGGAACAGAACGAAGCTTTACCATTGCTTCCACTTGATCTCGAGACTGTCGAAAAACTCCCCGGTCACGAGGGAATTTCCGAACCACAGCGGTATTTCTGATGGAGGTATCGAGTTTTTGCAACGGTCCCCTCTCCCCGCCGTGTTCTGTTCCAGTATATTGGAACAGAACGAAGCGTCGGCTTTGTTTCCACCCGGTCCCTTCTCTCACCGCCGTGTTCCGTTCCAGTATATTGGAACAGAATGAAGCGTCGTACCTTCTCGCTCACGAGAACGTTCATACTCGGAAAGAGTTTCCACTCTCTCCGCCGTGTTCCGTTCCAATATACTGGAACGGAATGAAGCGTCGGCTTTGTTTCCACTTGATCTTCCCCCTATCTACTCTTTATGCCGTTCTCCCCGCCGTGTTCCGTTCCAGTATATTGGAACAGAACGAAGCTTTACCATTGCTTCCACTTGATCTTCCCCCTCTCTACTCTTTATGCCGTTCCCGTATACTGCAACAGTATGAAAATGCCGCATCAACGCCAAGGTCTCACGGTATCTGTTGAACTCCAGCTTCTCGACGCGGCATTGACGAAGGCATCTCGGGAACGCCGCTTAGCGGCGTTTCTCCGCGGTCTCCTGACGCGTGGTGAACTCTCCGCGCTCGCCCAACGGCTCCACATTGCGACGATGCTCTATCATGGAGCGAGTTACCGCAGCATTCGGGAGCGGACGGGTGCGGCTCTGGGCACGATTACGTCTGTCCACCGCTGGCTTGCTGCTGAGCCTCACTACCGACGCGTTGTCTCGCTCCGTCAGAAAACTCGGCAACGGCGTCCCCCGCCGCGGGAACTGGGGAATGACGATTTCCCGTTCAGCATCAAAAGCTTCGCCCGGAGAACACTCGGCACAACCATCTAACGACGCGGGGACCCCTGTCACATCCGAGTGGAGCTGGTCATGATTGTTGCGTTGTTCTCACGCCCGAGAACGAAAGCGCCGAGAAGTCCGGCCACGGGTGAGTTTCCGTGATCGCCGGGGCTTTGATTGGACCTCACGCTCGTCCGCCTGTCGTTGCTCATTCTCCCGCGAGAAGATACGCTCTGAAGGCGATGAAGACCAGGGATGGATTGTGGCGGTTAAGTCCGAGCGGCTTATACAGATATACGGAATGCCCGTCATGTTTTTGGGTGGAGAACCACTACAAACGAGCGCCGATGCTCCCGTTACTCTTGAATAGCGCCATGGACAGCATCTTGAAGGCTCGCTATGACAGCTACCGCGCCGACGGCACGTTCCCACCAGAAGTTCTGGAACTCACGAAAGACGGCATCAAACCTTTTCAGGATCTTCCGCAGCTCAACGAATGGCGGGAAAATACCCGCGCACTCGCCATTGTTGATGAACGCGGGGGCTATATGCTCGTCGGGAAAATTGACGATGTGCTTGTTGAGTCCGATGGCCGGTTTATTCCCGCAGACTACAAATCGTCAGGGAATGCCCCTGCGGAAGACAAACAGAAATATTATCGGGATCAGTTGGCTGCGTACGGCCTGATGTTTCACAAGCAGGGGTTTCCGGTATCCAACCGCGCCTACCTCCTGCATTATTTTGTGAGGGACAAGAACGACCCCTCCATTGAAGTGAAGTTTCAGAGTCACATGGATCGCGTCGCCATTGACGTTGCGGCCATCGAGAAGAAGTTAGCGGACATGGTCGTCCTGCTGAACGGTTCGTATCCGGGCTATAATTCGGCATGTGAGACGTGCGTGTTCTCCAAGGGGCGCGAGGACGCGTTGCGGTAGGGAGGATGCTGCCGCGACAGAGTACCGTTACGCGGTGTTCTTCAGAGCGCGTCTCCGTCGCAGGACGAACCACCACACGGCAGCAACGCCCGTGAAGACCCACGCCCAGAGACTCACGCGGATTGCCCTAAGCGTCCGCGTTGGCGTGTAGGTGAACCGAACCATATGCGTTCCCGGGGGCACGACGATTCCCCGGAAGACCATGTCGGTGCGGAAGATCCGCGTTTCTTTCCCGTCAATCTCCGCCTGCCAGTCGGGGAAGAACGTGTCGCGGAGCACGAGGTATCCCATACCCGCATTCTCGGTCCGCAGAACGACTTCCGTGGGCTTGGTCGAGACGAGGCGAATTGTGCCCGGTGCCAAGGGGAGTACGGAAGCTTGCCCATCGTCCTCGGCAACCACCGTGTCGCGTGGAAGCGTCTCGGCTTGAAGTGCGGCGAGCGCTTCGTCAGGGTGCGTGACCGAAAGAACGTGAGTCGCGAAGGTCGCGAGGGGAAACGCCTGATTGTTCCGGTACACGCGTAGTTCCCGATCGCCTGCAGGGACTTCGCGCGCGAGTTCAATTCCTGGCAGAGACCCGAACGCCCGGCCGCCGCTCGGCGTCCCGATAAGGAATGTGATCCCGAGCCGGTCCACCATCGCGCGGTGCCGCGCGAGGAAGGGATTAAAGCTGACCGCATTCTCGTTCTGGTCGCCGATTGCGTAGAGAACCCGCTTCATTTCGTGGAGCTGGAGCGCGCCGAGCCACTGCGTGCTCGCGTATCCCTTGCTCGCGGCGATGTGCGGCGCGAGAATGTCCTGCGCCACGGGAATCCGCGCGAATTCGGGCGTGAGGATTTTTGCAAAGAGGTCCGGGGGTTGCGCTCGCGTTGGTCCATCAGGCGTCCGACACCCGGCGGCATCACAGAAGGACACGCTGCCGCCAGGGAGCATATCGAATGGCTCTTCTTTCGCGGGAACGCGCGCGACGAACACCCACGGGCCGGGGCTGTCGTAGGACGAAGATACGGAGAGTTGGAACGGATGTCCGCGGACGCCTCGGAAGGGTGTGACGCGAAATTCCAGCCATTCCTTGTCGTTGATGTCGTTGGACGTCACCGTGAGCGTCCGCTCCGCGCCTGTCGCAAGATCGCGGAGCGAAACCGTTACGGTTCCGGGGATGGGCGACTCTTCTCCCCAGTGCATGCGGATGCCGACGCCAAGGAGATCTGTTGCGCCGCTCTCAAAGGTCTGACGAATGATCGTTGTCCGCTCGAGGCGCCGAAGTTGCGCGGGAGTCACGCGCGGCGGCGGGAGGGTCGTGAGTTCGATCTGCGAGAACACGCGTTGCCCTGGTTGAGCTGTTTGGAGGATATCTTCGATGGGCGAGCCGCGAACGACGTCGGCGTAGGGAAACGTCGGGTTCCGCGCGATGTTCGGCGGGAGGAGTTCCCCGACGCCCACGAGGAGCAGTGCCCACCCAAGGGTCTTCGCTCGGGTGGGATATATGAAGAGAAACAGTGTTGCGGCGGTAGCAACGACCGGCAGGAGGGAGCGCGCCGGCGCCGCGGAGAGATTCGTCATGACCGCGGGAAGATTGTCGCGCGGCATTGCTCGCCAGGCGAAGCCGAGCAGTACTGTCACGGTGGTAAGGGAAATCAGCGCGGTACGAATTCGCGCCGCGAGCGACTGCCGAGCGACGTGCTCGATACCCAGCGCAGCAGATACAGCGAGGGCGAGGATGGCGAGGGTGATCCAGCGCGCCGGAATCGCGAGGTTCGTAATCCACTGGTGCATGACGAGATACCGATACACTGGTGATGCCGCGCCACCGGCCATACAGAGCGCGGTGGTGAGGAGCAGGACGGCGAACAGCCACTCCCGTCGGCGCTGCCGCGTGATTGTCAGGAGACCAGCGGCCGCGAGGAGCAGCGTTGTGACGCCGGTCCACGAACCGAGCTCCGTTTCGTTCTTCTCGCCGATATATGCTTCGTGATAGCCGAACGCGTGCGGGAAAGCCCAGGTGATGACGTGAGAAAGAGGAAAAGAGAATGCATACAGCTCTTGCTCCGTGAATGCGTCCGCGCGGTCGGTGAAAGGAATAAGATCGAGCGTTGGCCGCACTTGCGCGTAGCTCAAGGCGAGAGCCAGCAAGGCAGCGCACAGCAGCCCGGGAATTCGCCGGAGTGTTCGCCACGGCGCAGTGAGAAGGTGGCTCGCCACTGCGAGCGTCAGCACGACGACGCCGATGAGCGCCGCCTGCGGTTGTCCGAGGAGGATTTGCAGCGCGCCGGCAGCGCTCAAGCCCACGAGCGAAGGGAATGACCGATCGTCAAGCCACCGGTTGAGCAGCCAGAGCTGCAAGGGGATCCACGAGAGTGGGAGGATGACGTTCGTGAGGTAGAGGTGACCAAAGAAGAACCCTCCGCCCGCAAACACCAGCGCGCCGAACGCGGCGGCCGCTACCGGGAACGCGCGGTGACGGAGGAGGAGCGCCATGCCAACGGCGGCGAGGAGCGCGTGGGCGAGGAGGGAAATATTCAAGGTCACGACGCCCGGGAGGAAGAGCCGCAGAAGCGCGTGTAACGGATAAAAGAACCCGAGGTGGGAAATTGCGATGAGCGGATAGCCGCCCTGGAGTTCCGGCGCCCAGAGCGGGAGCTGTCCCGCGCGCTCGTACCGCGCGAAGAGATCTTCGATGGGTCCGGTGATCAACGTCATGTCAAAGTCAAAGAACAGCCGTCCGCGCGCCCAGGTGATGACGAACGGCGTCAGAATCCCGCCGAGAACAAGCAGGAGCGGGGAACGGACAAGATGCCGACACGCACGCGTGACGTGAGCGCCAATCATTGGCGGAGAGGCAAAGGGAAGATCACCTGATGTGCGTCACCATGAGTGTATCAGACCGACTCTCGATACGGTGGTTCGCGCGTGTCGTCAAGAAGGCCAATACTCTCGTAATTTGTATTTCAGGAGTGTCCGAATTGACCGGATACCGTCTTTGTAGGTGATTTTTTTCCCTTGATCATGCGTTCTCGCCACGTAGCGCGTCGGGAGTTCCTTGATGTGGAAGCCACGCTTGATGATCTCGAGAGTCATCTCCATATCGAATTCGAAGCCCTGGGCGTTCAGTTGGAGTTTGTCGGCAACGTTTCGCGTAAAGACCTTGTGCCCGGTTTCGATGTCCGTGAGCCGCTGACCGAGGAGAAGGTTCAAGAGGAACGTGATCGCTTTGTTTTCGAAACGCTGAAGGAGAAACATGAGATTCTGCTGGAGGAAGCGGGAACCGAACACCACCTCCGTTTCCCCCCGGAGAATGGGTGCCATGAGCATCGGTAACGAGTTCGGGTCATACTCGCAGTCGTCGTCCTGAATAGCGAGAATGTCCCCGGTGGCGTGCCGGATCCCCGTCCGCACCGCGCCGCCCTTGCCGGTGTTCCGCTCGTGCAGGACGAGGACAATGCCCGGGATGCTCTGGAGAATTTCCCGACTGCCGTCCGTTGAATAATCGTCCACCGCCACGATTTCGTGCGGGATGGGAAACGCTACCTGCTGAATCTGGACAATGGCTTGCTCAATGTAGTCGCGGTCATTGTAGACTGGCATGATCACGGAGAGTTTCATGCGGAGATCCGCTGACGCCAGTACTGAAGGATGTCCGGGAGCGTCTCCTTGAGGAATGAGCGCTGTGGCTGCCAACCGGTCTGCCGGACAAACCGCGTGTTATCGCCGACGATGGTCCGTCCATCCGTCGGGCGCGGGCCCATGGGATCAGGCTCTCGCGCAATCCCCTGCACCGTCGAGAGGGCGAGGAGCGTCTCAACCATGGTATTGATCGAAATGCCCGTTCCGGAGCACACGTTGTACACGGTCCCCGGATCGCAGCGCTCGACTGCCAAGAAATACGCGCGCACAATGTCCCGGACATCCGTGAAGTCTCGGACGGCACGTAAGTCACGGTAGGTGATCCGCGGCGGAACCGCCCCGCGCTCGATGAGCGCAATGGTATGGGCGATGTGGCTATCGCCAAATGCCGTCGGCCGCCGTGGCCCGGAGTGGTTGAAGACGCGGAGCCGGATCACCTTCAGGCCGTACGTCTGGTGGTACTGATATCCAAGAAAGTCCTGACCAATTTTTGAAACTGCATACGGAGACAAGGGACGAAGGGGGTTGGTTTCGGTTATGGGAAGCTCGTGGGGTTCCACGAGGCCGTATTCCTCCGAGGACCCCGCGATGAGGAAGGGAGGATTATACGTCTCGTTTTTCAGAAGCCGCAGGGCCTCGAGGAGATTCACCTGTCCGCCAATGTTCGTCAGCAGCGTTGCGTGCGGCGATTCCCAGGAGGTCCGGACGTAGCTTTGCGCCGCGAGGTGGAAGATGACGTCGGGACGCACTTCGTCCAAGAGACGGATCGCGGACGGCGCGTCTGTGATATCCACGTCGTGGAGCGTTACCAGGGGAAGAAGATGCTGGATATTCTCCGTTGATCCACGAGGGCGACGCGTCCCATGCACGTGGATGTCGTCGCGCGTGACCAGGTATTCCGCAAGGTGGCTACCAACGAACCCTGTGACTCCCGTGATGAGCGCAATCATGGACGTATCTCCTGGAGCCAGTCGAGGACATGGAGGCGTGCCGTATCGTCTGTCCCGTCGCTTTGTCGCGCCTGAAAGTGTACCGTGTCGCGAATCACGCCCCGCTGCCGCAAGATCGTGACGAGATCCTCGACATTCTTTTCCCCTGTATCAACAAGGATCTCGACGTGATACTCGCGAAGATCGTCCGCCAGTTCCTCCGAGGACGCCTCCGGTTTCTTCGAGAGGTAGATCCCCCGTCCCGCGTTCAGGGCGTCGGCAGGAGCGGTGACGGTCCCAAGGAGCGTGGTCGCCATGAGGGAGTCGGCGGCCACCGCGACGCGTTCCGGACGATTGGCCAGTGATTTCAACGCCGCGTACTGCGCATACCCTGATCCATTTCTCTCGAAGGCGCGCGCTTTTGCTTCTGCAAACATCTTTGGCGCCGCTCCCAGGATGAGCGCGGTAAGCGCGGTCGTGAGCCCCACATAGGCGATCCCGCGTACGAGCGCAGGAGTTCCGCGGAGGAAGTACCGACAGAGCGCCCAGCACGCCGAGGCGCCGGCAGCGACGGAAAACAGATAGAGCGCTGTGACCGGCGCAACGTATCGGCTGTAGACGAACCACCACGCAGGGAAGATTGGGTAGAGCAGGAGTGATCCGAAAAAGGGGAGGGCGCGCCACCGGACACGAAGAATCATCCAGAGGATTCCGATGGCGCCGAGCGCACTGAGTACCCAGGACCATGAGCGGAGATGCGTTCTCGCCGCCGTTCGCTCCTCTTTTTGTTGCGAGAAGATTCCGCGGGCGGCACGGATTTCACCCCATCCGGCACTCTCGATGATCCGTTGGTACTCGTGCGGGATCTTTCCGATTTTCCCCACGTCGGATTCGCGCGCTTCCCGGAAATACGCAAATTCGCGCAGGGAACCATGGATATGCTTGGCAACGGGGATCCAGAGAATCGCGGCCACAATGAGGGGACTTGCGGCGAGCGCCACCAGGCGCCAGGGGATACGGAGGCGTAAGAGGACGAGCAAGAGAATCGCCAACCCCGCTCCTTCATAGCGCGTGAACGCGAGGAGGGTGAGAGCGATGCCGGTAACGAATGCCTGCAGGTGTCTGGGTTTGGCAATGGTGACCAAGAAGATCCCGAGCACCATGAGGAAGATGAAGAAGCTATCTGCAAGGGGACGCACCCCGTTCACCGTGAGGAGCGGAGACACGCTCGTGAGGAGGAGTACAAGAGCAAGCGGTACTTTGGAGAATCCGTACGCGCGACCAAGGAGATAGAGCACGAGCGTCGTGGCGCCCGAGGAGAGAACACTGATCGCCACGCCAGTCGTGGTGGGATCTGCTCCGAGTTCCATACCGATGAGCAGCGCAAGCGGGTACCCGGGGAGACGTTTCTCTTGCATGGGGTACTGTCCGTGCCGGATGTTCCGCGCAATGCTTTGGAAGTTGAAGACGTCGCCTGCGGGCATGAGGCGTCGTTGAACCGCAATCCAACTCCGCTCGCCGAGTGTCACCGTGACGAGCGAGAGCATGAGGCACGCTTCCAGAACGCGAACAGCCATCGCGGGGCGCCCGAGGGCACGGGTCCAGGTGTGGAGACTTGTGATCATGGGTGTCTGGGCGTCTCCCACATTACTCGCGTCTCTGCCAAAGTTCGATGGGCCGCTCTCCAGGGACCTCGAAGGACTGAAGAAGCGCGAACTCTCTCTGGAGGGTCCGCTCGAGTTCGGGGTCCGGAGCGAAGTAGACTTCTTTCGTGCGTTGGTCGAGAACAATGAGTTTGATTGGGAGACGTTCGACGTAACTCCGGAGTACGTCACGATCCGGGAAGTAGAGACGTCGGAGGGATGCGGGTAACGTTCCCGCGCGCTCCTCGAGGTACCAGCCGGGATGAGACATGGAGAACGGAAGCTTGCGTTCGGCAAGGTAGGGAAGGATAGCCTGCGCGGTGAAAATTTCACTCCCAGGTTCTGAATGGAGACGGATCGCGCGGGCGGCGTGTTCCGCGGTGCGCAAGGGAATCTTCCCGACATGGGGAACGGACAGCGCAACGAGATGGCCGAAGGCAAACCAGATGGCGGTGAGGACGATGATGCTTGTGCCGGCAAGGCGTCCACCGGACAAAGCGAAGGCCGCGCGGAGGTTTCGCCTGATCCCATGCGTTCCTGCGACGGTGTTCTCTGTGACCGTGTGGCGAACGAACCCCGCCGCACATCTCGCGCTCCCGAGAATATAGAGGAAAAGGAACTCCGGATGGTAGTGCTGACGGAACCGGCCAAAAGACATATAGAGAAGCGCGAGAATACCCCAGGTGCCGCCAAGCAGCAGGGTGTCCCGCCAGGGCGAACCGATGTCACGGACGCCGCGCCGAACCGTAGACACGACGGCGATGGTGAGCGCGCCGGTCAAACTCAAGAGAACCCACGGGACGACGCGGGACATGTCCCCATTCGCTTGGTAGAAAATCTCCCGGAGAGGCTGCCACAGCGCCGCGCTGGCGCCAACAATGAGGAGGATCGTGAACACGCGCGGGATTCGGAAAATCCAGAGGAGCGACGTGACAAGCGCGACAAACCAAAAGAGGATGACGGGGAAGCCCGTCCGCAGCGCCGCGCGGCCGTGGTACACGAGGAGATCAATCGTTTCGCGGGGGGAAGTGGTGAAGAGATCCGTGAGTGTATACGCGTGCCCCTGTTCCGCGCGCTGTCCGCTGATAACCACCGCTTCAAGATTGAAGAGGACCGCCGCCTTTCGCCAGCCGATGCCGACCGCCGCGAAGGAAAAAAGGAGTACCAACGTCCCGAGGCAGCCACCGACAAGAAGCGTACCGCGGGTGAAGCGAGTTCGCCAGCGGGCCGCGGGGTAGGCGACGGCGAACGCCGCGAGCGTGGGGAGGAACGCCAGCGCGGAAACGCGGGTGAGGTACCCGAACGCGAGGACCATACCCGCAATGAGGAAACGGAGGCGCGACGCTGACGCCGCCGCGCGCGACTCGCGGAATCGCGGCGTGGTGAGGAGAAACGCGCTCGTCACGAAAAGCAGTTCAATCGGTTGCAAGAAGATCTGACTTGACTGCGCAACGACAGCCGGGGTGAAGGCGGAGAGAATTCCTGCGGTCACGCCGGCAGTTCTCCCCCAGAGCCGTCGGGCGAGGAGCGCGCTCAAAGCGGCGCCGAGGCTCGCGGCCGCGGCAATCACCACGCGGACGAAAACAACCGAGGGGGGATGCGCGAGCGCCGCCGGGAGAATCGCGAGGAGAAACACGGGGCCTTTCGTGAGGAAATCACGGAAGGGCCACGCGCCGTCGCGCAGATTGGCAATGTCCATGAGGTATGCGCCTTCATCGTTGACGATGGGGTAGCTCAAGATGTATGGCACGTGCACGAGGAACGCCGCGAGGGCACAACACGCAATGAACGCGCGCTCCCACGATGAGAGACGCTGGGTTTTCAAAAGGAGCCACCGGCGAACGCTGGGCAGCGCACTCACGAGAAGCGCCACCAGCGCGGCAGCGAGACCGCCAAGGCCGACTTTTAAGGCGCGGAAGAACGACGGAGAAAACGCCGAGAACATCAGAGGAGCATCGCGCTCAATCGTGGTCACGTCACTGGTGATGAACATCGCGGTGCGCTTCAGGTCAGAGAGAGCAAATCGGTATGCTGGCTGTCTGATAAACACGCGGAGCGCAATGTTCCCGCTCACCATCCGTTCTCCCGCGTGGAGCTGCCCTTCCGGGTACTTTGTCGAATCCTGCTCGCGGTAGACCGCGAATTCTTCTGGGTGCGCGTTCGGCGCATCAAAGACCACGACAAGGTCCTGTGGTTCCTTCGTCGTGGGGGACGCCAGGAAGCGGAACGAGAGCACACCGTCCGTCTTTGTCGCGTTGCGCTCCGTGACGTAGAGTGTCCGGATGTCCGAACGAGCATTTCGCGACTCTTTGATGTGGACAATGAGCGGGTAGGCGTTCGGTCGCAACGGAAGCTCCATGGGAACGTCGAGTCGGGCAATCCCGCCGGGCATGCCCCGGATGGTCTGGAAGACACGCCGCGTGCCAGAAAACGTTAGGCGCGCATCCGCGGTTTGCGGCGCTTCCAAACGTATCAGAAGCCGCTCTTCTGGAAGTGTGGCCTTCACCACCAGCACGAGGAACGCCACAGCGAGCGCGGTCGCGCCGAGGACGCGGGTGGTGGTCATCGGGCTTCCAAAGGAGACGACGCGGTGGCGTGTCCGCACGAGGGATCCGTTCCCCCACAGATGCGATAGAAGGTCCAGCCTCCGTCGTGGAACACGCGGTACCGGAAATTCCGTCCTTCCTCCCTATCGAACCCCCGCTGCGGAGAACGCGCTTCTTCAAGAGTCGCTTGGAGAAAAAACCCGGTGACCTGTGAGGTTTCTCCAACGTCTTCAGTCGACGTGGGACAGTACGCATACGGAAACCACCCGCGGCGCGCTTCCTGGGGGAGGGAAGAGTCACCGCGAAACAGTGCCGTCTTTCCCCACAGGGGGTCCGTATCGTCGTGGTGAGAGAACGCGCATGCTCTTGGTGTGTCCGGACGCGTCGGGGGGAAGGAATTGTGTGCGTTGTAGTACCGTTCGAACCGCTGCTTGATTTCCGTGAGGTCGGTAATGCGCTGCTCGTCGCGCACGAGGCGACGCGCATGGAAAATTGCCGGAATGAGAAAAAGGCTGATGATGCCAACGAGCGCCGCGAGCACTCGTCGGTCGGTGCGCTGCCATAACAAAACGTGCGCGGAGTTCATGTGGTGGTGGTTTCCGTGGTTGCGCACTGTGGGAAGGGCGGGAATCCTTGGGAGAGCGTGTCGGACTCGGCAGGCCCATCCGCCAGCGGCAGGCGGTCGAAGATCCACACGTACGGCAGTCCGTTCACCACGACAAGATGCCGGCAGTTTCCTCGCATAAAGTAGGCGCGGATGTACTGGGACTCCTGGCCGTCTTGGGAACGGCCGAACATACTGCGATAGAGAATCACGTACCGGAAACGGTCGCTGTCATATTCATGGCCAAGAGAATCAACAAATCCGGGATACCACCGAGAAAGGACGAGAGCATAGAACGTCCCGATTTCCGTGGTGCGGGGATCGGCGTTTGTTCGCACCCACGCGGCGGCGCGCTCCAGCCCCTCTCCTAAGCCAAGCTTCAGAGGTTCGCGCACGGGGAAAAACCGGTTGATGTGGGCGAGCTCGTAGGGATGAAGACGGATCACATCGAACCCCATGATGACGACGGCAATGCCGCCGAAGAGCATCATCATCAGACCTGCGTGCTTTCTCCCGAAAGCCTGAGCCAGCATCGCGATGCCGAGTCCCGCGAAGAGATCCATCACGAGCACCCCGAAAAGAAAATACCGATCACCTTTCTGACCACTGATGGTGAGCAGTCCCCCGAATACCACCGCACTGCCAATGAGACTCCACCAGAACCCCTGGGCTCGTGGCCGCAACGCTGTCTTGAAAGATCCAAGCGCGAGGGAAATGATCCCCATTGCCCCCGCGACAGTCGTCACCGGTGTCAGACGGAAGAACCATGCTCTCGGGTAGTACAGTGTGCTGCCGCCACCCTTGCCAACGTCAGACTGCGTCGCCAAGTTCATGAGGAGCATGGCGCTGTGCCGCAGAAACGTCTGCGGCACAAGGAGTGCCGGCCAGAGAACGAGGATCGTGAGTGCGAACGGGACGACAAAAGCCGCGACGCTGCGGAATCGTCGTCCCTGCCAAGGGCCGCGCAGGATATTCACGAGGGCGGGAAGAAAAAGAAAGAGACCAAAGAACTTCGAGAGCGCCGCAAGACTTGTTCCGATGCCAGCGAGTCCGAGGTACCAGCGGGAACGTGTCTGCCTGGCGAGTGCGAAGCACATCAGCGTGATGAGCATACAGAGCGCGAGGAGGGCATCGGTGTGCACGACACGGCTGTGCGCGATAAGGAAAGGGTCGAGGGCGAGAATGAAACCTCCAAGCATGCCCGTACGCCAGCCCACGATACGCACCAAGAGCGTCGTCGCGATGAGTGTGAGCGTTCCGGTTGCCAGGGCAATAGCTCCCTGCGAAGCGGCAAGGCTCCCGAAGCGATCCGCGAGCCCCGCGAGCCACATCGTGGTAACCCCTGGATGGATTTCGCCAAAAGTCAGACGGGGCTCGAGGGTCGCAATCCCCACCATGAACTTTCTCGCCCGCCCCACCCAGAGCACTTCGTCATTGGTGAGCGTTGTTCCTAAGGAGGTGAGGCGCGGTAAGAACACCGTGCCAACGAGGGCGAGCGCGGCAGCCCCCGCGCGCGGGAGACGCCAAGAGGTCATGCGGTCACTCGCGGTAGTGATTTTTCCGATTCCGACCAGAAACCGTTGCCACAGCCGAAGTCCAGCATGCGGCGTTCCTGTCCGTCGCCGATTGCCACAAAGGCGAGGAGCTTCGCCTTCAGGGGAATCCGCTGAACGCGCTCGTGAATTTTTTTCATAGGGGGGAGTCAATGGGAAGGATGAGAGAATGCCTCCGGTAAGCACACTGTCGTGATGAGAGCATGGATCCGACTCAAAGTATTCTCTCCCACTCTGCACTTCGTCAAAGGATGATCTTCAAGAGTCCTCCAAACCCTGCTCTCGATGATAGAAGAGAGAGGACGACGACCCTCCTCCCCGTTGCCTCCCTTCGTGTTTTTCGTCGTTCTCCACAACAGCACAGTTTTTTCAGTCAGTCGGAAAGTCCGCATACGCCGATTGCGTCATCTTGGGCGTTCGTGCACACGTGTCGTAGCATACGGTGACCGATCGTACCCAGGATGTCTCTGGTCTTGTGTACCGTTTCTCCGCGCGCCCGCTACAGGATTTTCCGGAGGAGAAAGCCGGTCGTGACGGATCCAAAGCGTTTGAAAATCTGGAGTTCATTCAACAGTTCTTCGAGCTCGCGCACCGCCGGGAGGATGAAGGCGGGGAAGAAACGATACACCGCGAGGTAGACGGGCGGGAAGGCGGCAATGGCGCCCTTCGCCCCCTCAAGCGCCAATCCGTGATCGGCAAAGAGGCTCGTCAGCTGGGCGTATCCGAAGCGGTGGTGGACGCGACGGAAGACGCGGAGTGGGACGTCAAGCCCTTGCTGCTTCGCGGCGAGGTACGCTTTCTTGTCAAACTGCTCCTCCGTGTCTACGTAGAAGTCCCGCTTGAAGAGACGAATAATTTTTACCATCGCATCCGATGGACTCGCCGCAGTTGTCGTGGACATGACGATCATGCCGCCGGGCTTGAGCACACGGTGATACTCCTCGAGCGCTTTTGCCGGTTCAATAAGGTGCTCAAAGACCTCCATGGAGACGATGGCGTCGAACGAGTTTGCGGGGAAGTCCAAGGTATGGGCATCGCCCACAAAGAAGCGGGTGTTGAATTGTCCGAGGCGGCGGGAAAGTTTCCGCGCGAACCCAATCGCCGTCGGGGTCACGTCAATGCCGGTGAACTCACGGCACGAAGGCGCCAGGACCGCAGCCAGGATTCCCGCGGCACAACCGATTTCCAGAACTTTTTTTCCGCGGAGGTCTGGGACAAGTTCGAGGAGCACCTCCAATCGCCGCCGGTAGATGTACCGTCGGCCGGCGTTGTCGTCAAAAAATCCGAGGAACCCGGTTTCCGTGATCCAGTCCAGGAGGCGCGAGCGGAGCTCGTAGAGGCGGTTGATCTCGTCATGCGCGATCGTCTTCATGGAGAGATCCGTTTCCGGCACCGTGGCGAGTTCCTTCCGGACCAGGTCGCGGAACCGCGGTCGTGGGGGGAGGTGAAAGTCTTCGAGAACGCTCTGTACGCCGCGCTCGATGTTCTTGAGGGATGCGTTCATGACTTTCCTTCGCAGCCGTCCGGAAGACATAACGCGTCAATGTACCAGGGAGGAGCGGGCGGCGCAATGGGCGCTGGCGTACCTGCTCACGGAGAGGAACGTCCTCCACTTCTTTCCCGTCCGTGAGCAGGTACCAAGAGGCGGAGTATTCGTCACGTGTTGGAACAGGGGAGATTGCGTTCTTCAGGGAAGTGAATCGGAACATTGAAGAGTTCGCGGGTGCGAGTATTCGTTATTCCCCCCGGTACCGATCCGCGAATTCGGCCTCGACGAGGGCGCGCGGCGTGCCGAAGCGGAGCCGCGAGACGGTTCGGACATCACTCGCCGTGAGCGGCGTATTACTGGAAAGCGGGGCGAAGCTCTCGCCTTCGAACGGCGGGTAGACCACGCCGTCGAGCGCTAAACGGATGAGGAAATGGTGCGGGGGAAGGTACTGGAATGTTTCTTGCGAAAGCTGCGCGGTCCGCGGATTCGTGTCGGGTTCGAATTCGCGGAGAAGAATTGCGGCATCTTCCGCGCCAACTTGGAAGGTCACAATGGTGCGGACGTTCCCGAGGACCGCGCTGCGCACGCGGTCGGGCACCTGGGCGAGGAATTGGTTTGCGAGGTGGATGGCGACGCCGTACTTCCGCACCTCGGAGAGAATACCCACGAACGTGTCCGTCATGAGGTTCTGGAATTCGTCAATGTAGACATAGAAGGGAACCCGTTCCGCGGACGGGATGGACGCGCGGCGCAGCGCGGCGCTGTGGAGCTTCGCCGTGACGATGAGGCCCAGCATGGCCGCGTTCGTCTCGCCGATTTTTCCTTTCGCCAGGTTCACGAGAAGAATTTTCCGCTCATCCATAATATCCGCGATCGAGAAGGCGCTCTGGGGCTGTCCGATAATGTTGCGCATGAGCGTGTTCGTCATGAAACGGCCGAACTTCGAAGAGAAGTAGTTCAGCATTTCGGAACGGTGGAAACCGCTCGTTTTTTCCATTTGCTCTTCCCAGAAGACGGTGACGACGGCATCGCGGACGAACGACCGCTTCCGGCGTTCGAACGCGGGGTCCGTGAAGAGGCGGGGGATCTCGATGAGCGTCCCGCCCCGCGGGTCGGCCATCACCGTGAGCGCGGCGTTCCGCATCCAGTGCTCGAACTGTGGTCCGATGATCCCTTGCCGTTCGGGGTCGAAGAGCTTCGTAAAGATCTCGATCGCTTCGGCGACGAGGAAGTCTTTCTCTGTCTCGGAATGCCACTCGAGAAGGTTCAGGCCGAGCGGCATCTCCGCATCGGAGGGGTCGAAGAGCACGACATCCTCAAGGCGGGACGGGGGCAAATGGGCGAGAATCCAATCAATAGATTCTCCGTGGGGATCAATGAAACAGCACCCGCGGCCTGCCTGAAGGTCCTGGAGGAACGCGTTTTGGAGGAGCGTGGATTTTCCCGTGCCGGTTTTTCCGACGCAGTACATGTGGTGCAGGCGGTCGCTTGGCTTCAGGATGACCTGCCGCCGCTCATTCCGGACGCGTACGGTTCCTAGGCGAAGCGCGTCTCCTTCGTCTGGGAACTGTGTGCGGGATTGGTCGGACGAGATGGGCATGGCGGCGGAATATTTAGGAACGCTGCGCGCGGTCTCGGCGCACAAAGAAGAACGGGTTCAATGGCCGCGGCAATCTCCGGGGACGCGCGGCAGTTGCCGCTGGCGGCCGCGGCGCGCGCACAGCGTATTGCTCGAACAGGTGTTCCCATGTTGCGATGCGCGCCTCGATGTCCGCGCGTGTTGCCGGGGCGAGAATGTGTGCCACGCGGGACAAGCGTTCGCGCGCGTGGCGAAGGGCTTCACTCGCGGCAGGCCGTCCATCCAGAGCGAGCCCCACAGCGGCGGGAGATGTTCCCGTTGGAGATTGGCGTGGTTCATCCATCGGTCAGGAGAGAAGGTTCTCGTGCCTGTGCACATGTGTGCAGGAACCGCGGCTCGGAGACATCGTTTCTGCGGACGCTCCGGTTCGCGCGCAACGCGCTCATCTCGCGCTGCACGCCTCCTCGTGTGCGCGCTCGGAGGTCGTGAGGCCGTCTCATGGGATATCTCCTCGCCCAGCGAGAACGTTGAGAGCTGTGACGGGTTCCGCTCCGGTCACGCGGAGGAGAGACTCTGCGACCGCGCGTTCGCAGGTTGTTTCCAGGAGCCGCTTTAAAGGACGCGCGCCGAGAGGAGAGTGCGTGAAGCGCGCCGCCAGCGTCTCGAGCGTACGATCGGACACGCGGAAATTGAAGTGGTGGTGGCGGAACCGTTGTTCGAGCTTCAGGAGTTCACGACGGGCAATCGCCACGAGGGTTTCGCGCGAAAGCGGTCGGAAGACCACGATCGCGTCAAAGCGATTGAGAAACTCGGTACGGAAGGTCCGGAGCAGCAGCGGGAACATCGTGCGCGAAAGGAATTCCGGCGTTCCCACATCGGTTCCCGTCTGCGTCGCGGCGCCCACTTCCCGCGCGCCAAGATTTGACGTGGCGATGAGGATGGTCTTCGTGAAATCCACCGTCCGTCCCTTGCCGTCCGTGAGTCGTCCGTCGTCGAGGACCTGGAGGAAAAGATCGAACGTTGTGGGGTGCGCCTTTTCTAACTCATCAAGGAGGACAAGGGAAAATGGCCGGGTCGCGACAGGATTTGTCAGTTGACCGCCCTCGTCGTGGCCGATGTAGCCTGGTGGCGCCCCGATGAGGCGCTGGCGCATGTGGGACTCCGCGAATTCCGACATGTCGAGGCGGACGAACGCGTCGTGATCTCCGTACACCAGCTCTTGAAGAGCTTTCGCGCACTCCGTTTTCCCGACGCCTGACGGTCCGAGGAAAAGAAACGCGCCAATCGGACGTGTGGGGCTGCGGAGCCCGAGCCAGCCGCGACGAACGGTATCGGCAATGAGGTTGGTCGCGTGCTCCTGTCCGCAGATGCGGCGGCGGAGGTTCTCCGGCAAGCCGCGGAGTTGAGGAGATATACTGCCCGGGCTGCCGGCAGCCGGGATCCCGGTGCGCTCCGCATGGACGGCGCGCACAATGTCTGGATCGAGAACAGACCGGCCCCCCACGTGGCACTCCGCGCAGGCCTCATCAAGAAGGCGCAGCGCTCGGTCTGGGAGCGCGCGCGTCGTCTTTGCTTGCCGGGCACACTCGACGACGGTGTCCGGCACATCCGGGTGAATTGCGAGCTCATACGCTTCCTGGAGTTCAGGAACACGACGGGCCACCACCGCGATACACGACGCATCGGAAAGCTCGGTCAATGCAAGGTGCTCGGCGTGGCGGTGCAAGAGCGATGCGGGAGCCAACGAGGCGCGGTATGTGTCTTCCGTCACCGTGAGGAGGAGTCGTAAACGTGGCGTGTCGAAGAACGGACCGAAGAACGTTTCGAGTATCCAGGGATCGCGTCCGCACTCGGTGATCAGCGCATCCGCATCGTCAATCCACACGACGGCGTCAGGGAGAGAGGCGAACGCGGCGCGGACAACCGGCACAGCGGTATCCGGCGCCTGGCGACGGACGTAGCTCACACACTGGCGGGTGTCGAGACGAATGTACGGAACGAGAGGGGCCCGCGGGTACTGTCCCCGCGCGACCCGTGTCACAAGGCCTTCAATGAGCGCGGTCTTCCCGATGCCCGGGGGTCCGGAGATAATCACATTGTTGACGCCTGCGCGGCTCAAGGTGCGCACGACGCGCCGGAGTTCTTTCTCCCGCTCCAAGACGTCCGGGATATTCCCGGCGCGCGCATCACGGATGAGATCAACAAACTGGAGACGCAGCGGTTCACGCATGGGCTTTGCGGGCAGGTGGCAGACTGCTCTTGAGGGACGAGCCTCGCGGCGGCGGGCCGCTTGTCTGGGGCGAGCCGCGGTGTGTCGAGGACGGTGTATCGTCAGTCGTCGTCGCGTGAGGCAATGGTCGTGCGGGCGGTTCGTTCGGGACGAACGGCGCGACGGCGGATCGTGCCGACGCTCGCTGGTCGCGTTTCGGCGCCCGGATAAAATTTTCCCGGGAGACGTCGGATACTGTCATGCTGCGGTGGTCGCGTGTGCTGGGGTGTTCATGGGCCCTCCAGCGAGGACGAGCCTCGCGGCGGCGGTTGTGGTCCAGAGTATTCTCCGCCGCTTTGGGAACGTCGGGTACGTCCGCCCTCGGAGAAGACCATGCCCGTGAAGACGTGGAGGCGTTCTCCCGCTTCGACGCGATGGCCGTACCGTCATGAGCGAGCCCCGCGTGGCCAGGCGGCGTGTTGAAGAATGGAGATGCGCCACGGATTTTTCGCCGTGCGGCTTCATCGTTCCCATGGTTCCGTGTCTGGAGAACGTTGCCCCGCACCGTCGGGGAACGCGGCGTTTCTTTTCTGTCGTTCTTCGGGAATGACGGCAGATGATCTCTCGGAGTTTCCTCCTCCCGCCTGCGGCTTGCTCTCCGAAGAACGGATGGACTCGCCGCTCGGTCGGGGCTCATGCCATCTTTCGTGGAGATTCGTTCCGCGTGCGCGGGACTTCGCTCTTGAGACGCAGGCCTTCGCTCTGTTCCAGTGATCAGTGCAGGGCTTCGCTGCGCAACGTGTGGATCTCGCCATGGCAACGGCGTTTCCGACTCATGCCTCACTTCCACGTGTTCCCGTAGCGCGGGAGGCTCTGCCAGGACTCTTTGAGACACTTCCGGTTGACCCCTCTGTTGTTGATCAGAGAGGGTCAAGGGGTGATCGTGCAGATGTTGTGGCTGTGTATCCTCTTGATCCTTGGCGTTCCCGGAGCGCTCTGCATTGTTGTTCCCCGTGAATTCCACCGCTCTGTGAATGTCATTTTCGTTGTTCCGAGGATGCCGCTCATTCGGGGTGAGCCTCGCGGCGGCGGGCCGCGTCTGCGGTGTTTCACGCTGCACCGGCGATCGGTGGAGCACGTTGCCCCGCACCGTCGGGGAACGCGGCGTTTCTTTTCTGTCGTTCTTCAGGAATGACGGCAGATGATCTCTCGGAGTTTCCTCCTCCCGCCTGCGGCTTGTACTGAGAAGAACGGATGGACTCGCCGCTCGGTCGGGATACTGTCCCCCGTGCCAAGAATCCATCTCGAAAACATCCCGTCGCTCGTCTTTGCGAGGAACTCCGAGTGTGTCGATGGGCAACCCCTCTTGTCTTTGCGAGGAATCCCGCGGTTGTGGGACAACGAAGTAATCCGACACCGCCCCGTGTCGCTCCTCGATGGCGCTCGAGGACAGGCTCTTGAGCGGCATCGAGA
>CAYJQK010000015.1:0-19238 GCA_964372305.1 uncultured Candidatus Saccharibacteria bacterium
CGGCGGTGAGCGTCCCGCTGACCGAGACGTCGGCATTGACGACGGAGAGGTCGGGCCGTAACGCCGCGCACGTGAGTGATGCCGACCCGAGAAGCGTGCTCCCATTCGACCCGCCTTGATTATCGAGCGCGTACGCTGTGATCGTGTGCGGAGCGCCATCTTGGAAGCTACTCGGCACCGGGAAGCTGAAGGCGTGGCTTCCTGCGCCCGGACAGGAGCCGCCCGCAAGAGATGCGCTCACCGTTCCCAGTGACGCGCCGGACCCGCCGCCGTCGTACGGCGCCTTCCCATCCCTGAAGAACTCCACAGTCGTTGCGGTCCCGTAGGTGTTTGGGTCGCACGCCCAGCCGGTCGCGACGGTACAGGTGGCAGACTCGAGTGCGCCGTAGGGGTAGCCGAGGATTACATACCGGTAATCCTGTTCCCCATCGTTCAGGTTTTCTCCGGTCTTACCCCACCTCCCTTGGCCCCAGGTCACGAGCGTGAGGATACGCTGGGACATCGTGCCCGTGGCATAGTTCCAAACGTCGATCGTCTCGGTCCAACTTATCCCGTTCGGAAATCCTCCAGACACATACCCTGTTTCTCTGTGATCTTCCTTGATCCAGGGGGATCCGTAGCTGTAACGCCAAGCTTTCGCTACCGTTCCAAGTTGGCTGTATCCGTCGAACCAGACTTTTGTGGTGTTACTGTCGTTTGCACACGTCGCCCACTGGATCTTTACCGTATGAGAAAAAGTATTGCCGACGGTTACTCCGCCGGTAGGGGCATTGACCCACATATACAGAGGCCACTCCCACAGGGAATTGTTTCCCCCGGAAACTTCGCCGGCAGGCGGGACACCGAACACCGTCACCGATGTCGTTGTGCAGTTGTTGGCGGTGTTGCTCTCGGGAATAACCAACGTCTGATTCGCGCAGACCGAGAATGTGTGCGTGCCCGCGGTGACCGTGAAGGAGGGTGAGGTGACGGTCGTACTCGCGCCAACTCCGAGCGGACCTGTGGTCACGTAATTGACCACTTGGCTTGCCTCAGCGTAGTTGAAGACGAAGCGCGTTGAGGTGGACGTCGTGACGGCGACCGTCCCGACGTTCGAGATCGTGCCCGTCATCGTGACCGACTGTCCGGGAAGCAACGTAGTCGGACCGTTCACGATGATATTGGAGGCGGCGAGGTCGACCGTGACGATCGTCACCGACTTCGTCGTGCAGTTGTTAGTCTCGTTCAACTCGGCGATTGCGGCTGGCGTATCAGCGCAGGCCCGGACCGTATACGTGCCGGCGGTGGTGGGCGTCCAGGTGAGGGAGACCGACGTGCTGGCACCGATCGTGAGCGCCGGCGTGCTCCCGGTCCCCAGGAGCACGATGCCATCGGTGAATTGCGTCGAAGAGGCTAGGGCACTCGCCGTCCCGCCGTTATTTACCGTGGCCGTGAACGTCTGCGGCTGTCCGGCCGCGAGCGTCCCGCTCACCGTGATCGAGGAGACGGTGAGGTCGGGGAGGGCGGCGGCGACCGTCACCGACTTCGTCGTGCAGTTGTTGGCGGCGTTGCTCTCGGGAATAACCAACGTCTGATTCGCGCAGACCGAGAATGTGTGCGTGCCCGCGGTGACCGTGAAGGAGGGTGAGGTGACGGTCGTACTCGCGCCAACTCCGAGCGGACCTGTGGTCACGTAATTGACCACTTGGCTTGCCTCAGCGTAGTTGAAGACGAAGCGCGTTGAGGTGGACGTCGTGACGGCGACCGTCCCGACGTTCGAGATCGTGCCCGTCATCGTGACCGACTGTCCGGGAAGCAACGTAGTCGGACCGTTCACGATGATATTGGAGGCGGCGAGGTCGACCGTGACGATCGTCACCGACTTCGTCGTGCAGTTGTTAGTCTCGTTCAACTCGGCGATTGCGGCTGGCGTATCAGCGCAGGCCCGGACCGTATACGTGCCGGCGGTGGTGGGCGTCCAGGTGAGGGAGACCGACGTGCTGGCACCGATCGTGAGCGCCGGCGTGCTCCCGGTCCCCAGGAGCACGATGCCATCGGTGAATTGCGTCGAAGAGGCTAGGGCACTCGCCGTCCCGCCGTTATTTACCGTGGCCGTGAACGTCTGCGGCTGTCCGGCCGCGAGCGTCCCGCTCACCGTGATCGAGGAGACGGTGAGGTCGGGGAGGGCGGCGGCGACCGTCACCGTCGTAAACCCGCTGCAGTTGTTGCTCTGAGTAACCTCGGCGGGACTCCCGGTCCAGCTCGTGCCATTCAAGTTGGCGCAGGCACGGATCTTGTACGTGCCAGCGGTAGTGGGATTCCAGGTATACGAGACGGACGTGCTGGCGCCTGCGGCGATCGCGGGTGTGCTCACACTCGCGATGACATTGTTCGTTTCATAGTCGAAGCGCGTGTAGTAAGCCGGGGCGCTTGCCGTCCCGATGTTCGTCACGGTGGTCGTCATGGTGACCGACTGTCCGACAGTGATCGATGATGCACTGACGGTCACCGCGGAGGCGGTGAGGTCGGGGAGGGCGGCAAACGCCGTCGGGATCGGTTCCGCGAGGAAAGAGACGATCGCCCCCATGCCGATCCCGAAGAGAAGAAAGAGGATGACGTTCTTCGTCGAGTTCTTTCGCTTCTTCGCGCGATCACGGAGACCCGCGAAGACGAGCGCGAGGAGCGCGATGCCTCCGAGTGCGATGCCGAGGATCCCCGTGCGAGAGATCTTCGGGACTTCTCCCGCGGGCGTACGCGCCGGTTTCTGGCACCGCGGGAGCCGCGCGGGATCAAGTGCTGTCCGCTCAATGACAAGCACGGTTCCCTTCGCGTCGCGGACGGTCGTCTGGATGGCGGGGGCGCCGCAGAGGTCGTCCGTCAGACGCATGTTTGCCGTGCCAAGCGAAACGCCACCGATCACCGGAATAGGATCTTGCGTCCGGCCCACGATCGCCGCGCCATTCAAGAGCGCGATTTCCGCGCTTGTGCGCTCTTCCGTTTCCCGGTCGGCGGAGCCAGCAATCGTATAGGCGACGGTGGCAATTTCCCCTTTCCGGACCGTTGCGGTCTTGAGCGTCTGTTTCATGATCGTGGCGGAGAGACCACGGACCACATACTGGGCGTAGGTGATAGTGGAAAGAGAGTGATTGTTCTCCTGGATGGCGATGAAAACGCGGTAGACGCCTGGCGCGTCCTTCGCGGTGACAGGGAGCAAGAGGTCACGTTCTTCCTGCGGTGCGAGGTTGACGGCGTCGCCGTCCTCGCTTTCGGGTGTTGCGCTGGGAACAAGATAGCGCTCTGTCGTCAGGCGGACCGTGCCAGTGAGCGGCGCTGTCCCGACATTCTTCACGTGGGCCTTGATGGTCAATGGCGCCCCCGGGTCAACGTTCGGGCCTTCCCCGGACCCCCACGACGAGCGGCGCTCCTTCGACTGGGGGTCTATGCTCTCCACCTCCACGCTCGTGACTGCCAAGATCCCAAAGGCTGGCGCGCCTTCAAGGCGGAGAGGCTGGACATCGTTCCACCCGACACTCCAACCGTTCTCCAAGACTAGTTGCACGCGGAGGCGGTAGTCGCCGACAGGAACTGGCGGAGGACGGTACGTGAACGTCATCGTCCGCTTTTCTTTTGGTCGGAGTGTCAGGGAATCGGGAGACACCAGACGATCGTAGACGGTGGGGATATCCAACCCGGACGTATTCGGCGCATCGACCGCTGGCGCCGTGAAGGTACTCATGAGGAGGAACTCCGCGCGGACACCGCCGACCGTGTCCGGCGAATTGTTCCACACGACGTATGAGCCCGTGACAGAACCGTCTTGCTTCCGGACGGCTTTCACGGAATCCTCCACGTACACGTGGGGGAGCGGCGCGGGGTTCCCGTCGGTCGCTTCCGGATCCACGACGACGGCGGGTTCCCCCGCTTTCGGCTTCCGCACCGTGCCACCCTCTGGAACGAAAGGAGGAGCGGTGTCGGCAAGCGCGGGAGAAGCGAGAACAAGGAGGAGGGAGATGGCGGAGGTCACCGCGCACAGACGCATGGC
Source organism: uncultured Candidatus Saccharibacteria bacterium (assembly GCA_964372305.1). Lineage (GTDB taxonomy): Bacteria > Patescibacteriota > Andersenbacteria > UBA10190 > CAIZMI01 > CAYJQK01. The sequence goes on from CAYJQK010000015.1 coordinate 4,022, forward strand.
GCCTCGCGTGGGCCGGACGGGGCGTTCGAAGAACCCTCTGCAGGATGTGTGTCTCTCTGTCATGTGTGCCACAGGGTAGCGAGCAGGATATTGTTGATCATACCACAAGGGAGAGTCGGTGGGAAGGTCTGATGTAAGAGACTGTCGAAAAACTTCCTGGTCACGAGGGAATTTCTTCCCCGCAGCGGTATTTCACGAGGGAGGTGTCGAGTTTTTCGACGGTCTCGATGTAACGCCACAGGAGGAATGTCGTCTCCTGGCTACAAGAGAAATGTCGTGTGCCGATGGGTACGGTGAGGGCTTCAGCCCTCACGTTCACCCCCCGGATGACTCGTCACGACACCATCCCCATGAGTAGAAAGGAACTCTCCCAGGCCTCGATCTTCGCGCAGCTTCAAGAGCCGCGCACGCTCCCAGCGAGACGCGGCGAAGAAGCTCCGTTTGCGCATCCGGCAGGTCCAGCGGAAACAGAGAGCGTACCGCGTCACGGGTACCCGAAGCCTCGTCCACCACCTCCGATAGACCAAGAACCGCGGGTTCCCGCTCTCTCCGACACCGCCCACGATCGTCACTCCAGGGACCGTGGTCATGGTTGCCGAGGCGCTCGCTGGGGCCATCCTCCTCGTCTTCTCACACATTCCTCCCCTCCTCCGTGCTGAATCAGCGCATTTTTCGCGTATGCCGCGCGCGCCAGGCGGCGATGCGCTCGTGATTTCCCGAGAGGAGAATCTTCGGAACTTTCCACCCCAGGAATTCCGCTGGTTTCGTGTACTGGGGGTATTCAAGAGACGGGGAAGAGAACGACTCCTCCTTCAATGATTCGGGATTTCCGAGAAAACCAGGCACAAGACGGGAGACCGTTTCCATCACGACCATCGCCGCCACCTCACCACCGGAGAGGACGTACGGTCCGATGGAGAGCTCCTCGTCGGCAAGGGAGTCGCCCACGCGCTGGTCAACGCCTTCATACCGGCCGCAGATGAGCGTGAGCGATTCAAGCTGGGAATATTTCTCGGCCATCCTCTCCGTGAACTGTTTTCCGCGAGGAGAGAGCAGTACTCTCCGAGAGGATTTCCTGCTGCCTCCGCGCACGTCGCCAAGTGATTCGAGCGCGTGATATATCGGTTCGATTTTCATGACCATCCCTGGGCCTCCGCCGTAGGGCGTGTCATCTGTCGTGTGGTGTTTGTCGGGAGCAAAATCACGGATGTTCACGAGGTTCACGCGCAGAATTTTTTTTTCCTGCGCTTTCTTGAACAACGTTTCATTCAGAAACCCGTCAAAAATTCTGGGAAAAACCGTGAGGACGTGGAAGGTCATAGGCGAAGAAATGAAACGCAAAGGACGAGGAGAGCATATCATCCCCCTTGTGTTCCGACGCTTCTCTCATCCCTCTCCCCCATCTCCTTACCCCGCGTCGCCTAGATTTTGAGATCGTCAATCACTTGGTCGAGCGCGTCGCCCTTTTCGGAAGCGCTGCCCAGAGCTTCACTGCTCTCCGCCGGACGTTCTTTCCCGCGCGTGGAGCCTTCCGGCTCAATGATCTTCAAATTCACCCGGGAATTATTCCGCGCGCCAATCACCCGGAGGAGTGTCCGGATGGACTTAGCCGTCGCGCCAGAGCGGCCAATGACCTGCCCCATGTCTGCGGGGTTCACGGTCAGCGAGAGGAGAACCCCCATTTCGTCAACCGTTCGTTGGATATTCACGCCGTCGGGATGGTCTACGACGCTCTTAATGACGTACTCAAGAAATTCGACATCATGTTCGTTCTGGTCAGCCATACGCGTTCTCCTGAAGTTACAAGTGAGCGGTCATGCCACGGGGGGTCCGAAGTGCATCGGTGAGAAACATATCGTCCCTCGGCGACATTGCGAAAACCGTAGCACCATGTTCTTTCGATCGTCAAGAGCACCCGACGTCCCGAACGTGGGCCAACGCAGGACAAGACCGCGCGTTTTTTATGACCCCGCGGGTGACGTGCCGCTATCGGCGGGGGCGGCGCCGGCAGATTCCGTCGCGCTCGGTGTGCTGGGAGAAGTTGCTTCTTGAACTTTTTTCGGTGGCTTCCAGGCCGTGACCTTTTTCCCCGTGATGATTTTCTCGTCAACGAGAAGGTTGTGCACGGTTGGGGAGGCCTGGGCCCCTTTTGCGAGCCAGTGTTTTACTCGATCCACGCGAATGCGAATGCCGTCGTGGTGCGGGTCGTACGACCCGAGGATTTCGAGCGCTTTCCCCTTGACAGCGCGAGCGTGCTCGGCGACCACGATCCGGAACGTCGCGTACTGGTTCTTCCCGATGCGGGAAAGGCGAATCCTTAGCATGACTCTTCGAAACGTACTGGTTCGTGAAGGAGATGTCAACGAACGTTTTCCGGAACTTCCGCAAGCTTCACCGACAGGAGTTGGGAGATGCCATCGTTCCCCATGGTGACACCATAGAGCGCGCTGGCGGCCTGCATGGTCGCCCGGTTGTGCGTGATCACGAGAAACTGCGTTGTTTCCGCCAATCCTTGCAGCATCTGGGCAAACCGGCGAGAGTTCGCCTCGTCAAGCGCGGCATCCACTTCATCCAGTACGACGAACGGCGAGGGTCGCTGGGAGAGAATTGCAAAGAGCAGCGCAATGGACGTGAGAGCCTTTTCTCCTCCAGAGAGCTGGGAGACCGAGATGAGCTTTTTCCCTGGCGGTGTGGCTCGGATTTCGACTCCCACAGGAAACTCGTGAGTGTGAGCGCCCTCCTCGGCATCTTCGTGAATCTGTTCCACGGAGTCGGGAAGTGTCTCTGCGCCGCCGGTAGGCACGTCCGGCAGGGCATGCTCAAGCGGAGAGGGCTTCACGATGGAGACGCTGGCCCGGCCACCACCGAAGATTTGACGGAAGTATGTGTTGAATGTCTCGTGGATGTGCTGTATGCCTTCGGAGAACTGTCGGTGGATGAGCGTTGCGAGCTCGCGCAGGCCCTCGCGGAGGTCGGCACTGGCCTTCTCGAGATCGCGAACCTGCGTTCGGAGCGTTGCCACGCGTTTCGCGACATCCGCTTCTTCCGTGAGAACGCTTCTGTCAATACTCCCGATCTCACCGAGACGTTCACGGAGACGACGAACGGTCGACTCAAGAGTCCGCACGAGTTCGTCCGCGGGAGGGTGGTATTCTGTACGGAGTGCGGCGAGGAACGTTTCCCCAAGACGCGCAACCATTTCGCGCTCGGCGTCCTCCTTCCGCGCAGCGGTTCCGGCAACCGATACCTCAATCGCGTGCCGTTCCTCTTCTGCAGCGTGTAAAGTTTTTCGGAGCGCGTCGAGTTCTTGTTCCGCGTCGCGGTGGGCCACGGTGGAGCGAATGAGCGCTGTTTCCAACGCCGTCGCCTCCGCGGAAATCCCCACGCGCTGCGCGTGAACTTCCTCCAGGCGGGATGCAAGGGCGCCATCCTTATCGGCCCCGGAAGCGATCGACGTTTCCCCGAGCGTTGCCAGACGCTCGTCAATCGCGCGGAGACGCGCTTCCAGCGTTACGGCGCGCAGCCGAAGCTCGGCGACGTCCTGCTCATCCTTCTCTTGAACACGCGCCTGCGTCTGAAATTTCTCCCGCAGCGCGTCCGGTGACAACAGGATCTCGGGGGCACGTCCTGTATCGCGCACGTCTTGCAGGAGCTGCGCAGTGCGTTGACGAAGTGCTTCCGCCTCAACAACAATCGCCGCAAGCTCCTTGAGAGTCTTCACGCCGCGGAGGTGTTCAAGGAGAGACTCGTGCTGGACAAGCAGGGCGGTGATCGCCGTCGCGAGCTCTGCCCTGGCGCCTCCGGCAAGCGGGAGCGCCCGGAGTTCACAGAGCTCGTCCTGGAGAATCCGTAGGGCGTGGCGCGTTTCACGCAGCTGGTGTTCCTTTGTCGTGAGCTTCACCATGGTTTCTTCATGGTGGATGGAGAGCTTTTGTCGTTCCTTCTCGCGCGCGTGACGTTCCTCGGCCACCAGATCCACAGACCCCGTCAGGCCCTGCTGTGCGCACAGCACGAGTAGCCGTTGCTCTTCCTCCTGAAGTTTTTCGATTTCCGTCCGCAGAACCGGGAGCCGAGCTGCGTCCATGGCCTCTGCGGCCGGCTGCCGAAGGGCGGCGATGGTCGCCTCCGTCGTCGCGATATGCGCCGCCAGGGTATGGCGCCGTCCTTCCTTTTCCGCGAGAATCTGCGTATAGGAAAACCAGAGGTTCGCGAACCATTGTTCTTCCGCGATCCGGAGCTCCTGTTCGAGTCCCTGGCGACTCCGCGCGCGGGCGGCTTGCCGCGTGAGCGTCCGCAGATGCGGCTCCAGTTCGCGGAGAAGGTCCTTCGCGCGGAGAAGATGTTCTTTTGTTTGGGCGAGCTTACGTTCGACCTGCTCTGTTTTCAAAAGCAGTGGCGTGACCCCTGTGGCATCCTCAAACATCGCGCGCCGTTCCGCAGGCGACGCGTTCACAAACGCTTCCGCCATTCCCTGGCCAATGACCGTGTAGGTCTTTTGGCTCAATCCCGCTTTCGCGAGGAGGTCCGCAACATCGAGAAGACGCACGGGCTTGTTGTTCACGAGATAGATGCTCTCGCCCGCCCGCGTGAGTTGGCGGGTGATCACCATCTCCGCGACATCCACCGGTCCGTTGTCCGCGTCGTTGGAAAGCGTCAGTGATACTTCAGACATCCCCAGGCGGCCGCGGTGGACGCTGCCGGAAAAAATGACATCCTCCGATTTTTTTCCGCGGAGGGTCTTCACACTCTGTTCGCCAAGCACCCAGCGAATCGCGTCCGCGATGTTGCTCTTTCCAGAGCCATTCGGCCCCACGATGGCCGTGATCCCCTCGCGGAATTCTAAACGCGCGTGCTTCGCGAACGATTTGAACCCCGTGAGATCAAGAGCGGTGAGGCGCATCGTGAACCTTTAAGAGAAGATGAACAGCGCAGTTCTCCTGTGAGCCTCACAGCGGCTTTTTGGTCTCGCGCCGTGTCCGAGAACGACGAGCGGCGGTTGGGCCTTCCGCTGGTGGGACGATTGCGTGGAGCGCGTCCCGCGCCGCCGCCTGCTCCGCTTCCTGCTTGCTTGTTCCCTGGCCTTCTCCCCACTGCTTCACTCCGAGAAACACCCCGACCCGGAATTGCTTCACATGGTCCGGGCCGGTCTCCGAGAGGACTTTGTATGACGGCGTTTGGCGGAAACGGTCTTGGGCGATCTCATGGAACTTGCTCTTCGCGTCAATGTGGAGCCCGTGCTCCAGAACGCCCGGCAGTCGGGAGATCACGTCGCGCGCCACAAGTTTCTGTGAAGCTTTATAGCCCTGGTCCAGGTACAAGGCGCCGATCACCGCCTCGACGGCATTCGCGAGAATGTACTGACGAGCTTTGCCCGTATCCCGCCGCTCGCCTTTGGAAAGACGCAGGTAACGGTCAAGATCCCATTCGCGCGCGATGACGCTCAACATTTCTCCGCGGACGATCGCGGCCCGAAGATTCGTGAGATCGCCTTCCGGCAAATTGTAGGTTGTGTAGAGGTGTTCCGTCACCACAAGCTCGAGAACGGCATCACCGAGGAACTCGAGACGCTCGTTGTGCGTATGCGACGTGTCCGGGTTCTCATTAATATACGAACGGTGGGTGAGCGCCATTTCGAGAAGCGCGCGGGTACGGAACCGGACGCCCAGGATTTTCTCAAGAGTATCGAGGTCAGACATCGTTATTCGTCTCTCCGTGGTTCCCCCATGCTCTTATAGATTGCGCCCAGAATACCGTTGATGAACTTCCCACTACTCGCGCCACCGAACGACTTCGCGAGCTCGATCGCTTCATTAATCGCCACTTTTGGCGGGACGTCAGGGGCGTTCCCGAACTTCAGTTCATAAATGCCGATACGGAGGATGTTCCGGTCAACGGTTGTAATAGACTCAAGCGGCCAATCGGGCGCCATCGTTCGGATAAGTTCGTCAATCTCCGTGACATGGTCGGAGACGCCTTGGGCGAGATCGTAGATGAACGAGGCATCATCCATCCCGGGAGCAAACTCCTGGATATTATGCTGGATGATGGGCTTGAGTGCTGGCGCGGTTCTTCCATGAAAATCCCACTCGAAGAGAGACTGCATGGCAACGCTGCGGCTGAGGTGTCGGTTAGCCATGAAAGGGCGAGGGAGCAGTGAGAACTTATGCTCGCAGAGTACGGGGAAATATCGCACAAGGCAATAGAGCGAGACGAACGAGGTATCGCTCACGGACGGGTCGTGAACCCGTCTTTCAAGAGGAGTCCCGCGGCAGCGAGACGACCCGCATTCGTCCAGCCTTCGCCCAAGGCTACGACGGACAAGGAAAAGCAATCTCCGCGTCCGGAATATTGTCCTCCCCGCGAAAGCGAGGATCAGCAAACTCCGCGGCGCGTGACGGGCTCCCGCGGGAGCGACATGCGTATTTCAGGCTTGTGGGCAGAGACCATGGGACTCCTTGCCGCCTTTCCTCTCGTGTGTTACTTCCGTCCTTCTTCCGTCGCCTGGCGTTTGCGTTCCTTCTCTTTTTTCAGTCGTTTCTCTGACGTCGCGGCGACATCAATCACAACCCGGCCGCGGTAGGTTCCGCATGTTGGGCACGCCGTGTGCGACAGCACGATGGTCTTGCACTGTGCGCAGAGGGATGTCGTGAGTGGAACCAAGCGAATGTTGCTCCGCCGCTGATTGCGCCGACCACTCGGCTTCCGTTTTTTCGGGACGCCACCGCTCATACGGAGGGACGGTAGAGGAAACGCGCATTCTCGGCAAGATTTGGGATCACCCCTGTCATGTGAGATCACCCCTCACCCGAACGCTGCGTCCAGTTTCTGATCTCTGGTATCTGAGGTGAGGAGAGTGCTCGCACCGGGGCGAAGCTCTGGCGGTGGATGGGGCACGGGCCTAAACGCCGGAGGGCTTCCTGATGTCCTTTCGTCCCGTAGCCCTTGTGGACAGAGAAGCCGTAACCGGGATACTGGCGATCGAGCTCCTGCATGAGCGCATCGCGGTGGACTTTCGCCACAATGGATGCCGCGGCAATGGAACGAACCTTCTGGTCACCTTTGATGATCGCCTGCTGGATACAGGGAAGTCCGGGAATCCGGTAGGCGTCCACGAGAACGGCGTCCGGCGCAGGAGTGAGCTGCGTAATTGCCCGCTTCATGGCTTCCACGGCAGCCCAGTGAAGGTTCAGCATAGCGATCTCGGACGGGGAGGATTCCCCGATAGCCCAGGTCACCGCTTTCTTCCGGATCACGTCCGCAAGACGTTCTCGCTGGGACGCCGTGAGCGTCTTACTGTCCCGCACGGAGTCAATGCGCACCTCCAGCGGGAGGATGACCGCGGCGGCAATGACCGGTCCGGCAAAACAGCCCATGCCGACCTCATCCGTACCCGCGATGAAACGGTAGCCCTGGGCGAAGAGGACGCGTTCCTGCCGCCAGGTGGCGCGAGGGGGAGGCACGGTGTGCAGTATACTCACGACAGCGATCGAGCGGCAGACTGGGAGCGGCTGTAAGCCGCGCGCGCTCGGTCAGCACTTTTCTCTTCCCGCCCCCGTAGCTCAATGGACAGAGCCCTGGACTCCTAAGCCAGTAATGGACGTTCGATTCGTCCCGGGGGCACCACGCCAGAAACCGGAAACCAGAGCGTGGAACCAAACGCGTCGTCCGGCATCCGGTTTCTGGTTTCCGGTTTTGGAGTGCGGTACACTGCGAACCGGGGTTCGGTCCCTGTGGAAAACTGAAAAAAACCATATATTGTGGTCGGCCAGCTTTTCAACCACAATCTGTAGAAGTCCCCGGAGATAGTCATTTCAGAACATACACCGAACACCAGAGGTATCACCCGTTAATCTTTAGGGAGGTTCATCATGAATGCTGCATCGACTTCACGTCCCGCGCTGCGGGAGAATGTTCGCACCGAGGCCGAGGTCGTGGAGAGTCCGCCAGAGGAACGCGAACAGCCAAAAACGATGCGCGGGCTGACGATTTCCCGTCGCTTCACGCGTACCGGCGAGAGTCCGCTCGACGCGGTGCGGTGGGAAAAACGGACATCGCGGATCCGCGACGAAGCGGGAATGACGATTTTCGAGAAACGCGATGCGGAGATTCCGGCGGATTGGAGCCAGGTGGCAACCGACATCATGGTGAGCAAGTACTTTCGTCGAGCGGGCGTGCCCCAGAGCGACCAAGAAGGGAAACCCGTTCTTGGTTCGGATGGGAAACCGGCGCTGGGGGGTGAGTCGTCGGCACGGCAGGTCATTCAACGTCTCACGAACTGCTGGCGGTGGTGGGGAGAGCGCTCTGGCTACTTTGCGACGTCAGCGGACGCGCAGGCGTTTGAGGAAGAGCTCCAGTACATGCTCGTTCGCCAAATGGCCGCCCCGAACTCGCCGCAGTGGTTCAACACGGGATTGCACCTCTCCTATGGCATCACCGGTCCGGCCCAGGGGCACTACTACGTCGAGCCGGAGACTGGTGAGGTAAAAGAGTCGCAGGACGCGTACTCGCATCCGCAACCTCATGCCTGTTTTATTCAGTCCATCAAAGACAGTCTCCTGGAATCCGGCGGGATCATGGACCTCATCACGCGGGAAGCACGGGTGTTCAAGTACGGCTCCGGCACAGGGACGAATTTTTCTTCCCTCCGAGAAGAAGGCGCGCCGCTCTCCGGTGGTGGGCAATCTTCGGGTCTCATGTCGTGGTTGCGGATTTTCGACCGCGCGGCAGGGGCAATCAAGTCCGGGGGGACCACGCGGCGGGCCGCAAAGATGGTGATCCTCGATGCCGATCATCCCGATATTGAGGAGTTTGTGTGGTGGAAAGCGAAAGAGGAAAAGAAAGTCGCGGCCCTCGTTGCCGCCGGGTACCCCGCCGATTTCAATGGCGAGGCATACCAGACGGTTTCGGGACAGAACTCGAACAACACCGTTCGGGTATCCAAGGCGTTCCTCGAGTCGGTGGAGCGGGATGGCGACTGGGAACTCGTGAGTCGGGTGCCCGCGCGGGGAGTGGTGAAGACGGTGAAAGCGCGGAAGCTCTGGCACGACATCGCCGAGGCGGCATGGCAGTCGGCGGACCCCGGCGTGCAGTACGACACGACGATCCAGGAATGGCACACGTGCCCCAACTCCGGCCGCATCAATGCGACAAATCCCTGTGCGGAATACGCCTTCCTCGACGATACGGCGTGTAATCTCGCCTCATTGAACCTCATGAAATTTCTTGATGAAGAGACCGGCGCGTTTGACATTGAAGGGTATGTTCACGCGATCCATCTCTGGACGGTTGTGCTCGAGATCTCCGTACTCATGGCCCAATTCCCCTCGCGAGAGATCGCGAAGAAGTCGTACGAGTTCCGGACACTCGGATTGGGATACGCGAACCTCGGGACACTCCTCATGGTCTGGGGAATCCCGTATGACTCGCCGAAAGCGCGGGCGATTGCCGGGGCGATCACCGCGATCCTCACCGGCGAATCGTACGCAATGTCTGCGCGCATGGCCGCGGCGTTTGGGCCGTTCTCCGCGTACGCCGCCAACCGCGAGCCGATGCTCCGAGTCATACGCAACCACCGGCGCGCGTCGTACGCGGCGCCCGAGGAGAAGTATGAGAGGCTCTCTCAAAAACCGGTCCCCATCGACCAGGACACTTGTCCACCGGATCTCCTCCGCGCTGCGCATCGCGCGTGGGACAGTGCGCTGGACCTCGGGGAGAAGCACGGCTACCGGAACGCGCAGGTGACCGTGCTGGCTCCTACCGGAACCATCGGCCTCCTCATGGATTGCGACACGACGGGAGTGGAGCCGGACTTCGCGCTCGTGAAGTTCAAGAAACTTGCCGGGGGTGGGTACTTCAAGATCGTCAATCAGTCCGTGCCCCGCGCCCTCCGCGCTCTCGGGTACACGAGCGAGCAGATCCACACGATCGTGCGGACCGTGACGGGGACACTCTCCTTCTCGCGGTCGCCGCATATCAACCGCGAAACACTCCGCGACAAAGGAATGACGAACGAAGACATCGCGAGAATTGAGAAGCAGCTCCCCGGCGCCTTCTCTCTCACCATGGCTTTTACACCGGGCGCGCTCGGGAACGATCTCGTCGAGCGTCTGCGGCTCGTGGAGAAGGCGCGCCGAAACCCGCTCCTCAACGTCCTGACCGAGTTGGGATTTTCCGATCGTGAACAGCACGAAGCGAATGAGGAAATCTGCGGCCGGATGACCGTCGAAGGCGCGCCGCACCTCGCGGCTGACCACTACGCGGTCTTCGACTGCGCAAATACGTGTGGTCCGCTCGGGACACGGTTCATCGCGTCCGTGGGACACATCCGCATGCTCGCGGCGACGCAGCCGTTCATTTCCGGCTCGATCTCCAAGACGATCAACATGCCGCAGGAGGCAACTGTGAACGACGTCCTGGGGGCGTACCTCCAAGGATGGAAGCTCGGCCTGAAGGCGAATGCGCTCTACCGCGACGGGTCTAAGCTCTCGCAGCCGCTCTCAACGAAAGCCTCGGAGAGCGCGGAGAAAGATCCCGAGAAAAAATCGGATCGGGTGGTGGAGAAGGTTGTGGAACGACCGCACCGGATCCGGCTCCCGCGCGAGCGGCAAGCGATCACGCGGAAGGTGAACCTCGGCGGTCAGGAATTCTACGCCACCGTGGGACTCTATCCCGATGGGAAACCGGGGGAGATCTTCATCACGATGAGCCAGGAAGGAACGTTCGCGTCTGGGATGGCGGATGCCTTCGCCAAGATGGTGAGTATTGCGCTCCAGTACGGCGTGCCGGTGGAGAACGTGATCCGGCAGCTGCGCCACATGCGCTTCGCCCCCGATGGGTTCACCGGTGATCCGGATATTCCCACGGCCTCGTCGGTGGTGGATTTCCTCGCCCAGTGGTTCGAGAGGACATTCCCCGGCGGCACATGGCAGAAAGCAGCGAAGTTGCCGCTTCCCGAGCAGCGCCAACACAATCCCGTCCTCACCGAGGATGACGCGGGGACCAACGGGGACGACGAGGGCCCCCTTGCCGTCCACCCGGCGCCGGGAGTGGTGGTAACCGTCTCACCTCCGGTGGCGTCTCTGGGGCCGACATCGCACGATGCCACATCCGGTCTCGGATTTACGGGCGACAAGTGCGGGGGCTGCGGCTCCCTACGCATGGTCCAGAACGGCACGTGTAAAAAGTGCCTTGACTGCGGTGAGACCACGGGGTGTTCATAATGACGACAGCGGGCAAGAGACAGTTGCGAAGCATGTGAAACGAAGGAGGGCGATGAACCGTCCACTCCCGAAAGGCTCTCAGGGAAGCTCTGTTCGAATGTCGCGGACTCCCGACCACGGGCTTGTGCTCGTGTACTACGGGAATGGGAAGGGAAAAACCACTGCCGCGCTTGGTGCGGTCCTGCGCGCCGTTGGCCAGGGGTGGCGCTGCGCCGTCATCCAGTTCATTAAGGGCTCGTGGCCTTCCAGTGAACGGGAGGCGATTCCACGCTACCTCAAGAAACTCGTGACCATTGAAGCGGGCGGTAAGGGGTTCGTGGGGATTGTTGACGATCGGCTCCCGCGGTCCGTGCACAAAAAATCTGCCCGCACGCTCTTTCGGAAGGTGGCGGAGATGTTTCGGACATGGAACAAGGAAACACGGAACAGGAAACACGGAACAGACGGGCGACGCACGCCACAGATTCCTCACCTCCCATCCCCCATCCCTCGCCTTGTCGTTCTCGACGAACTCCTCGACGCGGTGGAGTTTGGGTTTATCACCCAAACGGACGTGGTCCGTCTCCTGCGGCAGAAACCGCCGCACCTCCACGTCATCCTCACGGGACACAAGAGGTTCCCGAAGATCTTCGCCGCCGCTGACCTCGTGACCCGCATGACAAAGGAGAAACACCCCTACGACAAAGGATACCTCGCGGTCCGGGGACTGGATTATTGAGGCGGAAAAGAAACCACCGTGCAGAGAAAAGTGCACGGTGGTGGATGTTACGCGGCGCTGGGCGGTGTATCGAGAAAGATGATCTCGGCAATGTCGCGGCCGAGGTCATGCGCGAGCGCGAGCGCCGCGGCGCCAACCGCGCCGGCGCGGTTGCCGATGACGGATTCGCGCCGCACGAGAAAATTCTTTCCAATGAACGGTTCCCCGCGGAATTCGTCGAGGAGATACTGCTGAACTTTCTTCGCGTCAACGAGCGCACTCAATCCTCCGGCAAAGACAAAGAGGGCGGGTTGCCGAAAGGTACTGCCGCCGAGGTTCAGGACAACGAAGATGTTCGCGCTTCCTTCGGCGAGGACGCGATACCAGCGGTCGAGCGCCCGTTCGGCGGCGCTGCGCCGCGGTGAGGTATCGCGCGACGAGAGGAGGGATTCTACTTCCCATCCGAGGTCGCTTTGGTCCGGAGAGTCGAAGCCTTCCTCGCGAAGATACTGACGCAGCGCGGCTTCATTCGCCGCGGCTTCGAAACACCCCGCGCGGTGGCAATGACAGGATCCGACGCTCTGCCGAACAGTAAAGTGGGTCTCGCCGTCGTTGGCCACGCGATGGCCGTGATCGTCCCAGTGGAACGACCCGAAGCCCACGCCGGTTCCGAGGGTAAAGCACGCGAGGCCACCCGTGTGTCTCTGCGCCACGCCCGCAACGAGCGTACCGAGCGTTGCCGCCATGCCGTCGTTGACCGCCGCGTCCCCGTCCACGACGAATGGCTCACGGATGCCGCGGTTGATGAGCATCAGGCACACGTTGCCAACAACGGGTCCGCAGATGCTATAGGCGGTGTACGCTGCCTCGTCCCACAGTTTGGCTTCGCGGAGTGCTGCCTGCAGGCGCGGCATAAATTCCCTTGCCGGAACGCCGTAGGGCGTCTCCACCTGCGGAACCTCCTTGGGAAATCCATCGGCGAACCACAAATGTCCGTGCTCGTCGCCACCAAAGCGAATGGCTTTCGTCGACTGTCCGATATCGTAGCCCCAGATCGTGTACGCCATTGTGAGATCCTCCTTTTGTGAGCGTACCAGGTTTTGTTGAAGGTGCGTGCCGTCCCTTCTCGGACGGTTCAAGGATCGTAGGGAGGAAAAGCGCGCTCGTCAACAATCCCTGGTTGTGGCCTGTCACAGTCGGCCTCTACAACTCTCGCGGATCTCACGTATACTTGCGCCTGGGATGTCTTCCATTCTCGAAATCACCCCCGAGACATTTGCGGCAGAGGTCGGGAACTCCGAGAAGCCCGTGCTGCTGGAGTTCTGGGCGCCGTGGTGTGGCGTCTGCCACACGATGCGGCCCATGCTCCAAGCGTTCGCGGAGCGGGAACAAGCGCGGGTGAAGTTCGTCCGGCTGAACGCCCAGGACCATCCGGAGATCGCAAACGAGTACGGCGTCATGGCACTCCCCACGTTCCTTGCATTCCGTGAAGGTCGTGTTGTCGGGGAGCACGTCGGAGTGCTCAGAGAGCAGGAGCTTTCTCACCTCGCGGGCATTCGTGGTTAGCGTGGTCTCCCTCGCACCCTCCTGCACCGAGATTGTCTGTGCGCTCGGCTGTCAAGAGCAGCTCGTGGGCCGAACGGCATTCTGCGACTTCCCCCCGGAGGTGGCAGAGATCCCCACGGTCGGCGGGTGGACAACGGCAGACGTTGATGCCGTGGTTGCGCTGAATCCTGATCTCGTCTTCACCTCAACATTTCTCCAGGGTCCCATCGTCACAACCTTGCGTGAGCGAGGAGTTCGTGTGTGTCACACGGATCCGCGGACACTCGAGGACGTCATCTCATCATTCGAGACCATCGCTTCAGCTCTTGGTGTCTCCGATCGCGGCCGCGTTCTCCGGGAGCGTGTCGAAGCGTCGTTCTCCTCACGCTCTACACCATCCTTGCCCTGCGAAGCCGTGGTGCAGTGGGGTCCCCTCCACCCTCGCGTCTACGCCGAAGAATGGCCCTCTCCGCCGATGGCGTCCGGCAACTGGGTGCCCGATCTTCTCCATCGTGTCGGTGCGGAGTCGTTCCTTCCTCCAGGGGAGCGAAGTCGAGAGGTCACTCTCGCGGAGGTCCGCACGTTTGATCCGGACATTATCGTTCTGAATTACTGTGGGATGGAGCGGGTTGCGTCGGACCTCCAGGTGCGGCACATGCTGGACCGCGCAGCGTGGGGGACCCTTCGCGCCGTGCAAGCGGGGAGGATTGTCGTTGTTCCTGACTCGCTCCTCAACCGGCCTGGTCCGCGGCTCGTCGAAGGCGCGTGGGTGCTTGCGACCCACCTCGCGCGGGTTCCGGCTCTTCGCTAGCGCGTCTTCCCTCGCGTCGGCTTCCGTAGAGAAGCGGGCCGCGTCTTTTTCGGTGTGCGCCCCTTCGGTGTCTTCCGTACACGCTTTGCCGGGCGTCGTGCCTTCTGTCCTGTCTGCTTCATCGGTCTCGCCACCTGTGCCGTCGGCGTTGGAAGCGAACGTTTGGGTGCAGTTGTCGTGGTGCCGATGAAGACCTCCGTACCCTCCCTCACGTCCTGGGAAACCTTCACTCCCACCACCTGCCCCTTTTTCGCGGTCTGAATGGGCTCGTGGTTAATGTGCACCGACTGGATCGTTTGCTCGAATTCCTGCTCATGCCAGCGGAATGTGACGCGGTCACCCACGGAAAGCGCACCCATAAGGTTGAGGATGGCGACCTTAATCTTGTCGTAATAGTGGATAACGACGCCAATCTTCGTGTCCATGTCTTGATGATATGCCTACAGGGAGAGCTCGACAAGATCGTACGGATCTAGCCAACAAAGACATTTCGTCCTACAATTTGTTCGCTCTCTGACAAATGAAAAGGAGCTCAACCCTGGCGCTTTCCACCCGCGCGAACCGAGGGATAGGGTGACGGGCCCATAGCTCAGCTGGCAGAGCGCTTCCATGGCATGGAAGAGGCCACCGGTTCGAATCCGGTTGGGTCCACCGCTCGACTCGCGTCAGCGAGGCGAGAAACCCCGAGTAAGGCCGAGTTTTTCGGCCGCGTCAAGAGGCCATGAGACACCGTGGCGAGTGCCCTCAACCGTTCGACCCCGAGCTCCCGGTCGAGGGCTGAGTAACGACATGGGCCGATAGCTCAGCTGGCAGAGCGCGGCATTCGCATTGCCGAGGTCAGGGGTTCGAATCCCCTTCGGTCCACTATAAGAAACTTTGCAAATTTTGGACGGTGGATTCTCAGTCAAACTGCAACACCTGTGCATAAACCGTTCGTCGGGCGTC
>CAYJQK010000016.1:0-18682 GCA_964372305.1 uncultured Candidatus Saccharibacteria bacterium
AGTCTTATCCCGCTCCTCGCGCGCGCCTTCTTCGCGCTCCGTGATACGCGGACACCGATGATCGCGAGCCTCTGCGCGATTGGCGCGAACATCGTGGGCGCGCTTATCCTCGGGCGCCAGTTCGGTATTGAGGGACTCGCTGTTGCCGCCGTGCTCTCGGGGATCCTCCATGTCGTGATGCTCTTCCTATTTTTAGAGACGCGCCTTGGAACTTTCCAGGACGAAAATCTGCCGAAGGCCATCATGAAAATGACCGGCGCCGCGCTGACCGCCGTGTTTGCCGTGCAACTTCTCAAGTACTCCATCGCCTCTGTCGTGGACATGCAGCGTGCCTGGGGTGTGCTGGCGCAACTTGTGGGGGCGGCGGGTGGCGGCACACTTGTGTACCTCGGGATGTGCTCCCTGTTCCATATTGAAGAACTCCGTACGCTCTGGCGCGGTGTGTGGAAGCTCCGACAGTCTTCCTTCGCCTCCGTCTTCTTCGCGAAGGGCTCCCCCCTATGAGCCTCACGATTCGAAATTTCTGCATCATTGCCCACATTGACCACGGGAAATCCACACTCGCGGACCGGCTTCTTGAGTTCACGGGGACCGTTGAACGACGTCGCATGCGCGAGCAGATGCTGGACACCATGGACCTCGAGCGGGAACGGGGGATCACAATTAAACTCACGCCGGTGCGGATGCAATACGTGGAACGAGGCGACGGGCAGAAGGAAGGCGGTCGGCAACACGCAGGGGGTCGGGAGGAGACGACGCCGACTCCTTTGTCCCTCTCGCCCTCCGCTTTTGTCCTCAACCTCATTGACACTCCGGGTCACGTCGACTTTTCGTACGAAGTTTCTCGGAGCCTCGCGGCTGTCGAAGGCGCGGTGCTCCTCGTTGACGCCACGCAGGGCGTGCAGGCGCAAACACTCGCGAATCTCACGCTCGCGCTCGACGCGGGGCTGACCATTATTCCTGTCGTGAATAAGATTGATCTTCCTATCGCGGATATTTCTGGGACACGGATGGATCTTGCGCGGCTGACGGGAATTCCCGAATCGGACATCCTCCTCGTTTCCGGGAAGACCGGCGACGGTATTGTAGAACTGCTCCGTGCGGTCGTGGAGCGTGTCCCCCCGCCCCGCGGGGTCAAGGAGCATCCTTTCCGCGCGCTCATTTTCGATTCATTCTTTGATCCGTACCGTGGCGTCGTCGTGTACGTTCGCGTCCTCGATGGATCCGTCAGCACGCAAGAGCCAGTGCTCTTGGCGAGGGAGAACGTGCGTGGCGATGCCATGGAGCTCGGGACGCTGCAGCCCCAGCGGGTGCCGCAGCGCACGCTCCAGGCGGGAGAGATTGGGTATATCGTCACCGGTCTGCGGGATGTCGCACAAGCGCGCGTGGGAGACACCGTCATCCGTTTTGTCGATCGGGAAGAGCGGCGGACGCTGGCTCTGCCCGGGTACGCGATCCCGCAGCCGAAGGTTTTCGCCGGCCTCTACCCCATGCGCGGCGACGACTTCCACCTTCTCCGTGAGGCGCTCGCAAAGTACCGTTTGAATGATGCGTCGCTCCAGTATCAGCAGGAACACTCGCCGGCGCTTGGGCAGGGGTTCCGCTGCGGATTCCTCGGTCTTCTCCACGTAAGTATTGTGCGGGAGCGACTGAAGCGGGAGTACCAAGTTGCGGTAACGATCACGGTGCCCAGCGTTGCCTATCGCGTGAGTCTTCAAGGCGGGGAACAGAAGATTATCCTCACGCCAGCGGAGTTTCCCGATCCCTCCGCCATCGTCGCGACGGAGGAACAATGGGCCCGGGTGGAAATCGTCGCGCGCAGAGAAGACATCGGGAACGTGCTCTCGCTCATCACGGGTCATGACGGACAGCACCGGAACACCGAGTTTCTTGCCGGCAACCGCATCCTCATCACGGCGGAACTGCCGCTCCGTGAAGTGATCATCAACTTCTACGACGCGCTGAAGAGCGCAACATCCGGCTATGGGTCGCTTTCCTACGATGTTCTGGACTGGCGTCAGACGGATCTCATCAAGCTCGCGATTCTCGTCGCCGGTGACGGCGTGGAGCCGCTGTCGCTGGTTCTTCCCCGCGAGAAGGCGCTCAAAGAGGCGCGGCGGATCGTGGAGCGGCTTGCCGAAGCCATTCCGCGCCACCTGTTCCCTGTCCCCATCCAGGCCGCGATTGGCGGAAAAATCATCGCGCGGGAAACAGTTCCGGCGCTCCGCAAGGATGTCACCGGGCACCTCTATGGTGGCGACGTGACCCGGAAACGGAAACTGCTGGAGAAACAGAAGAAAGGGAAAAAGCGACTCGCGAAGGTCAGCGACGTCGAAATTCCCCCGGAAGCGTACTTAGCGGCGCTTGGGCCGGGAGGGGCTTAAAAGCGCAGGAACGGCAGCGCGAGGTACCCCACCATCCCCAACACCGTGAGGATCACGAGGATCTTCCACGTGACGCGCTCGGCAGCTCGTTTCTTCTTCCGCATGATATGACCGGTTGCAAAGGTATCGTACGCGAAAAGATCGAGACCGTCGAAAAACTCTCCGGAACTCCCCCGGGAAGGATCTGGCGGTGTTTTCTTTGTCGTTCTGTGGAGAACTCCGAGAGCGTGGCTTCGTGTCCGAGCGTGGGCTCCCGCCACGATCGTTCTTTGCCAGACCGTGGAGATCTGCCGTGAGCAGAGCCTCGGACCCGCTCGTTCAGGAGGCGGAGGAAGTGCTCGGAGGGAATGAGCGACTGGAGAGATCCGCTGCGAGAGATCGGTGTTGAAAGTCTGCGTGCGCCCGGGGGCGAAGGCGAAGAATCTTCACCTCCATTGTCTTATGCTAACGGAGAGTAGCGAGGGAGTTTTTCGACGGTCTTGAGATCGTTGGTTGACAATGGCCGCGAGCCCCGCTATGGTGCCTGGCTATGTCTTCACGGATACTGCTCTGCGGGAGCATTCTGACGTTCATCATCGGCGGGACAGCGGCGTTCGCTGGTCTCCGCGGACTTTCCGAACCGGTCGCGGAGGCGCGTCTCGTCGTCACGGTATCAGCAAATCCGACGCCGGAGACGTTTGGGGACATTGTCAGCGGCGCCGAGAGCATTGCCGCAACCCTCGCGGAACTGGCGTCATTCGATACGTTCCGCATGGAAGTTCTCGGAGGAGGCTTTGTAATTTCTCCAGATCTGTTCACCGGCAGCCCGGACGCGAAAAAGGAGGAGTGGCGCCGGCGCGTCCGCGTGGAACGGCTTGACGACACGCTGGTTCTGCGAGTCCAGGCCCGCGGTCGCACGCCCGATGAAGCGCGGGCGCTTGCTGGAGCGGTTCTTCATGCCCTTGCCTTGCATGCGCCAGCCGTGGTTGGGAACCATGTGGTGCAGGTGGCCGTTGAGGGGCTACCCACGCTGGTGTTTTCCGCCATGGAACTGCGTGTTGGCTACGCGCTCCTGGGTGGCGGCGTTGCGGGTGTGACGCTTGGTTTTGCCGCGCTCGGCTTTGCCATCTCGTGGCTGTGGAAACCATCTCGTCTCAGGCATGTCCGCGAGGGAAATCGAGCCCCGCGGTCGTGGTCTCTTGCAACGGGTGAGGAAAAGACGGGAATATCCGCGCCAGCATTACCGACTTCGCAGGAAACGTCGGCGCCTGTTTCCACCGACGATGCTCGCTACTGGCTCCAGAAGTTTCTTGAAGAGCACCAGCGGATGCCTCGGAAATCCGCAGACACGATTGCGACCTGGGAGGACTTCCCGGAATCTTCCCGGGGCACACCCTGGCTCAAGCCACCAGACCCGCTTTCGGGGTAGAAACCCACCCGTGGTATCTCCCTCCTCTTGAAACCTCCACGATCGTCCAGCGGAAACACTCATCTCTCCCTTCCCGTCTCCTGCCTCGTCCCATCCCGTGCCCATCGGTGACACTCTTGTTTGGCGTGGCGCATTCGTGTACTCTGCACCCTTGCCATGCGGATAGAAGTGAAACGCGATTTGTGCATCGGGGCGTCTTCGTGCATTGCCGTCGCGCCGGGTGTCTACGAACTTGATGAGGAGATGAAGGCGGTGGTGAAAGACGCGGCGGCGGCCGACCCGGAGACGATCCTGGAGTCCGCGCGCGCGTGCCCGACGCTCGCCATCTATCTCTACGACGACGACGGGAAGCAAGTCTTTCCCCCGCCGCCAGCCGATGCTCCGTCGGGGGACTGAAAGTTCCCGTCCGCTTTCCCCATCCTTCTCGCGGATCTCCCGCATGCCCGCTCGCAGGAAACGCGGTAGAATGTCCTCGAGCAACATCCTATGACATCAACACGCGTCGTCATCATTGGGGGAGGGTTTGCGGGAATCCGCGCGGCGCTCCGTCTGGCGCGCTTCGGGAAACGTCTCGGGATTTCGGTTATGCTTCTTGATCGCGAACCCACCCATGTGTACGCGCCCGTGCTCTACGAGGTGGCGTCGGCGTTTGCCCCGTGGGAGCGGGAAGGCATAGGGACTATCGGCCATGATCAAGCCGGCGTGTCCTTCCAGAGTATCTTCGACGGGACACCGGTGCTGTTCGTCCAGGGCGCGGTCAACCGCGTGAATGTTCAAACACGGACCGTGATTCTCAACGATGGGCAAGAGCTGGCGGCAGAGATTCTCCTCCTCACCCTCGGGTCGCAAACGCATACATTTGGCGTTCCGGGCGTTGCCAAGAGCGCCTTCGGCGTGAAGACGCTCCACGAGGCCGCAGAACTCCGCCATCACCAGGTCGCGCTCTTTCTCCGCCACCGGTCCTCTTCACGGCGTGTCCAGGAGCACGCCTTCACCGTCGTCGTTGCCGGCGGTGGTTTGGCGGGTGTGGAGACAGCAGCGGAGATCCGGCTCTTTCAGCAGAAGCTCGCCGCGCTCCACCGCGTCCCGCACAGTATTCCCCGGGTGGAGCTCTACGAAAGTGGGGAGTGCATCCTGCGCGAATATCCGCCGTCTCTGCGGCAGCGCGGGCTCGCGCGCTTGAAGCAACTCGGCGTCGGCGTGCACACGCGGGTGGCCATCACGGCGGTGTATCCGGACCGCGTGGAGTTCGCGGGCGGGTCGGAACTTTCTACGAATACGGTCGTCTGGCTTTGCGGCGTGCGGGCGCACGACGTTCTTCTGCGCTCTGGTCTTCCCGTCCACCCCCGCGGCGGCGTCATTGTGGAGGAAACGCTCGAGGTGCGGGGGCACCGCAATATCTTTGCTGCCGGGGACTGTGTGTACGCCGCGGACCCGCGGACGGGACGGATTACGCCCGACGTCGCCTGGGCGGCGCTCCAGCAAGGAAACGTCGTCGCGGAGAATATCCGCCGACGGCTCGCGGGGCTTCCGCTGACGACGTATCTTCTCCACCCCCGTCCCGTGCTCGCGACCGTTGGGGGGAAGTACGCTCTGGCGTATCTCCCGCCGTTTGAGTTCGCCGGCTGGTTCGGCTGGGCGATGAAGCAGCTGGTCGGCTTGTTCTATCTCTTCGAGATTCTGCCGAATTTCACGGCGTTCCGGTTGTGGGCGAAGAGTATCCGCATGAGCGTCGCGAATGATTAAGACGAGGCGGTAGGCGACAGGCACGAGGCGATCCCCCCGTTCGCCCTTTCTCCTTCGCTCATGCCCGAGAACGCATTACAAAACCTGCTTTCGAGCCGAGAGGGACGCTGGCGGAGGTGAGACGTGGAGCTCAAGGGATGCGGAATCCTGCTGGTCTGCCGCGTCCGAAGCGCCTGGTCTACAGCCCCGACATCGTCCCTCGGAGAGCCGGCATGAGGTTTGGAAATGCGTTCGCGGGTCGTTGTACCCACCATCCCCCACATTCTGCCACCTGTCCTTTACCGTTTCCCTCCCGCCTTCTCCATGGTACACTTACGGACGCTATGGCGCTCACAATTTTCTCTGGCGACCCCTTCCCGCCGTTTTCGTTTCCGGATAGGACGGGTGTCCTCATGTCGCGCGAGTCGCTTCGCGGGAAGTATGCGGTCGTCTACTTCTATCCGAAGGACAACACGCCCGGGTGCACTCTCGAAGCGCAGGAGTTTACGCGCCATCTCGACGCGTTCCGCGAAGCGGGTGCAGTCGTCGTTGGCGTGAGTACCGACGCGCCCCGCGCGCACGAACGATTCTGCGCGAAATATGATCTTCGCGTCACGCTGTTGTCCGACGCCGACGGGGCGCTCGGGAAGAAGCTCGGCGTGTTGAACACGCTCACGAAGACCATGCGGCGGACCACGTTTCTTCTCGATCCGGCGGGGAATGTCGTGCGTATCTGGGAGTCCGTGACGCCGAAAGGGCATGCGACGGATGTCCTTGAGACGCTCCGGCGCGTCCAGGGGGAACACGCGGGGTGATGACCATGATGGCGATCCGATATTCCGTGCGTGGTGTGACCGTTATCGTTCCCTAGCGGGCGTGGGGGGACGATGGCGCGGACGTTCACGCGTGGTGGCTGGGGAATCGCCGTCGTTGTCGTGGGGATTTTCGGCGGGATCCTTTGGTTTGCGACACGGATCGGCAATCCCGCGGATGAGGCGCCCCAGCCAACGCTGGCGCCACTCTTGGTCATCCAGGCCGAGGCGCTCCCGCCGAGCGCCACGGGCCATTATGAAATCTGGCTCCAGCGTCGCGATGGGGGTGAAGAGCGCGTGGGCGCCTTCCGTGCCCTGGCTGGGGGGTCCCTGGTCACACTGGCTGGAGATCCGCTCGCTGAGGTCCCCCTCGCGGATGTTCCGCTCTCGGGAACGGTGCTGCTCATAACGCTGGAGTCTGGCGACACACCCGCGGAGCGGAGGAGCGCACGGGTTGTGCTCCACGGCGTCTTTCAGGAGACGGCAGCTGATCTCGCAGACGCTTTCCCTGTGGTCGCGGGGAAGCACCAAGCACTTCTTGGGACACCGACGCGGGGTGACGCCAAGGGCGCCGCGGGCCTGTGGTTTGCCGCCGCGGTTTCTCCCGAGGAGACCACGCCAGGACTCCAGCTCCCTCCGGCGCCTGATGGGTGGACGTACGGCGCATGGGTCGTGACGGGTGCGGAAGAGACACTTCTCGTGGGGACGTTCCGTGATTCCGCTGGCGCGGATTCCGTGTCGCTCTACAGCGATACGAAGCAAGGCTGGGCTGTTCCGGGAGAAGATTTTGTCCGGCATGCTCCAGACGGAATCCGCTTCCCCTTGAATCTCGCGGATGGGCGGACGCGCATTCTCGTGAGCCTCGAGCCCGCGTTCGGCAACGAGGAACGTCCGGAAAAACCTTTTCTCGTCCTCTTTGGCGGCCGCATTCCATACCGTCAGAAAGCCGGAGCGTCATTTCTTATCTCTGGTGTCTCTGGGGGGGATCGCCCGCAGGGGAGCGTCCTGGTGAAGCCGAGCGAGTGAGCAACGCGTTGCTTGGGCCAATGACGCGGGTTTTTGCCGCCGGAACTTTTGACGGTCTTCATGACGGGCACCGCGACTACTTTCGCCAAGCACGGGAGCATGGCGACAGTCTGATCGTTGTCGTCGCGCGGGATGCAACGGTGAAACGTATCAAGGGGCGTCATCCTCGTCGTTCTGAAACCGATCGTCTTGCGGCCGTCGCGGCAGAGCCTCTTGTTGACGAGGCGCTCCTCGGCCACGCAGAGGAAGATCGTTTCGCCATTCTCCGGACTCTTCGTCCAGACGTCGTCTTCCTTGGATACGACCAGCCGGTCTCCGAAGGAGAACTCCGCGTCGCGCTCGATGCCGCTGGCCTTTCTGGAACCGCTATTGTCCGCGGGGAGCCCTATATCCCTGAACGCTACAAATCCTCCATTCTCGACAATGTGCAGACGAGGTTGTAGGCGGGAGGCGAGAGTCATAAGGGAATCACCCCCAATCTTCTTCAAGAGAACGTGTCGTGACCGGCGGGGCCTTCGTGTACACTACAATCTGGAGACACCTCAAAAAACACACGCATGCTTGCAATAGCGGAACTGAAGAAGCGACTGGTGAGCGAGGTCCTCATGGACGAGGGGACCTTTGCCCAGGCCGTGGAGCACGCGAACCGCTTGAAGCGTCCTCTCGATGTGGTGCTCATCGATGAGGGCTACCTCGAAGAACTCACGCTTGGGCGAGTCCTGGCGCAGGTGTATGGTGTACCGTTCGTGAACCTCCGCGAGAAGATTCTCGATGGGAACGTCGTGCGACGTGTTCCCGAAACCCTCGCGCGGAACAAAACGCTTGTCCTCTATGAGGTACGGGAGAACACCGGTCGTCTTGCCATGGCCGAGCCTCAGGATCCGGAAACGGTGAACGCAATCTCCCGCCATCTTGGTTTCCCGCTCGCGGTCGCGTACGCGACGCCGCGCGCGATTACTGAGGCGCACCGCCATTACCAAAAGGAACTTCACGAAGAGTTTTCGGACCTCATGACTCGCAGTGTGGCGGCCGTCCGCGAGAGCGCGCAGGGCATCACGCCTGCGGATCTTCCCATCGTCCAGATCGTGGATACGCTCGTCCGGCATGCGTACCAAAGCCACGCGTCCGACGTTCATCTCGAACCGATGGGCGACGAGGTCGCCGTGCGTTTTCGCATTGATGGCGTCTTGAGTGACATCGTCCCCGTGCCGCGGGAAATTTACGACCTCGTTGTCGCGCGGGTGAAAGTCCTCGCGCATCTTCGGACCGACGAGCACCTCGCTGCCCAAGACGGAAAAATTCAGTTAGACGTCGGTGAGGAAGCACTGGATATTCGGGTGAGCATTCTCCCCACGTCGTATGGAGAGAAAATCGTCCTGCGACTGCTTTCCCAGAAACAGCGCCGGTTCACTCTTGAGGATTTGGGGTTCCGCAAGGACGACTTAAAGCGCGTGCGCGACGCCTTTCTCCGACCCCACGGGATGATCCTCGCCACGGGTCCCACGGGGTCGGGGAAAACCACCACGCTCTACGCGGTCCTCCAGACGCTCAACACGCGGGAAGTGAACATCACGACCATTGAGGACCCCGTCGAGTACCACATTGTCGGGGTGAACCAAGTGCAGATCAACACGCGGACAAATCTCACGTTTGCTCAGGGGCTGCGATCTATTCTCCGCCAGGATCCCGATATCATCATGGTTGGCGAAATCCGGGACGAGGAAACGGCGGCGATTGCCGTGAACGCTGCGCTCACGGGCCATCTCGTTCTCTCGACCATCCATACGAACGACGCGGCCACGACGCTCCCCCGACTTCTTGACATGAATGTCGAACCCTTCCTCGTCGCGAGCTCGGTAAACGTCGCGGTCGGTCAGCGCCTCGTGCGGAAGGTGTGCCAGCGGTGCGTGATGAGCGCTCCCCTGTCGGCGGAGCAGCGGGATATCCTCCTGCGATTTCTCCCGCTGAAAAGCGCCATTGTCGAGGAGGTCAAGCGCCGCCCGCGCGTCTTCGTTGGGAAAGGATGTCCCTTCTGTCACGGCACGGGGTTCAAAGGGCGCGTCGGGATCTACGAAATCCTCAGTATCGATGACCAGGTGCGCGAACTCATCGCCCAGAAGGCCTCGGCGAGCGCCATCAAGCATACCGCGCAGGAGCACGGGATGACCACGATGCTGGAAGATGGCATCTGGAAGGTTTTCCAGGGTGTCACGACGACCGACGAAGTTCTTCGAGCAACGCAAGAGTAGGAGGACGAATGCGATTCACCTATGTTGCTGCCACGCCCCAGGGCAAAACTGTCCGCGGGGATTTGGATGCCGTCACGATCCGGGAGGCCATTCGTACGCTCCGTTCCCAAGGATTCCTCCTCCAGGACGTGCGGCCGACAGTGCGTACGCGTTCGTTACGGGAACGCCTCGCGGCGCCATTTGGTCGGGTGAGTCTTCTTCAGATCGCGCTTCTCGCGCGGCACCTCGCGCTCCTCCTCCGCGCTGGCATCACCATTGACCGCGCCTTCGAGATTCTCGCTGGTCAAGCAACACGGAAGAGCGTGCGCTCCGTGCTCCTGGAGGTCTTAGAATCCATTCGGCATGGGGAGTCGCTGGCGGCATCGCTCGCCAGGCACCCGCAGGTGTTCCCGCAGCGGTTTGTCGCCATGGTCCAGTGGGGAGAGGTGGGCGGACGGCTCTCCGAGAGTCTCGAACACCTCGCTCTCCAGCTCGAGCGGGATCGAGAGCTACAGTCGAAAGTCCGCGGGGCGATGGTGTACCCGTCAATTATTATCGCGGCGATTATCATTGTGGGCACGGTGATGTCCTTTATGATCATGCCGCAGCTCGCGCAAATCATCCAAGATTTCGACGTGGAATTGCCGCTCCTGACGCGGGTGTTCATTACCGTCGCGAACGCGCTCACGAAGTATAGTCTCCTCGTTGGGGTTGTCGGCGCGCTGGGATGGTTGTTTTTCCTCTTCCTCATCCGGCATCCTCAAATTGTTCCGACCATGCATGCGCTCTACCTCCGGATCCCGATCGTGGGGAGGATTGTGCAGATGGTCAACCTCGCACGCATGGACCGCGCGTTTGGCTCGCTGATCCAATCGGGGATCCCCATTGTGGAATCGCTGAAGATCGTTCGCGGTATTCTCGGGAATGTCGCGTACCAGGCGGCATTGACACACGCCATCGATGAGGTACGGAAGGGGGTCGGACTGGGGAGGATACTCCAGTCATCCCCGCGTCTTTTTCCCCGCATCGAAACGGACATGATCGGCATCGGTGAGGAAACGGGGAAACTCTCCGAGGTCCTGCTCTACCTAGCAGAATTCTATGAGGGGAACGTCAGTCAGATGACAAAGAATCTCGCCCAGACTATTGAGCCCATTCTCCTCCTCGTTGTGGGAGTCGTCGTCGGATTTATCGTCATGGCCATCATGATGCCGATATACCAAATCTCGCAGGCAATCGTGTAGCACGCGTATTCTATGTCCGCAACAACGACACGACAAACACTGACGCATCTCCCGTGGAGTGACCCGGGAGTTCGCTACGTGCCGGCTGGGCGGGCGTTTGGTCTCGATATCTCAAACGGCTCCCTGAAGGCCGTCGAGATCTCTCGCGACGCGCGCGGCGTTGTTATCGAAGCGCACAGTCGGCTCACGATCGATCCGGACGTGGTCCTGCCCGGGGGGATTCTTAAACCTCAGGAGCTCGCGCCGGCCATCCGAAAGCTCCTCGCCATGGCCGTGCCGCAACCGATCACGCTCCGGTACGTCATCGTTTCCCTTGGCGAGGCAAATGTCTACATTCACCCGTTTGAGTTACCCTCGACGCTCTCTGAAACACAAGTGCGCCGCGCCGTCCCTTTTGAGGCCGAAGGAGAACTGCCCATTGCGCTCCAAGACATGTACGCCGATCTCCAATTCCATCGCTCGCGGACGGATGCGCACCACGTGCTCTTTGCGGCCGCGCCACGGCGGATCGTTGATGTGTATGTCCGCGTTCTCCAAGAGGCCGGACTTACACCCTTGGCGATCGAGATGGAGTCTCTGGCTCTCGCGCGCTGCCTCATCCCTCTCGAGGACGAGCCCGTGCTACTTCTTGATGCGGGCGAACGATCTTCAACAATCACGGCCATTGAACGCGGAATGATCCACGGTGCGGTGAGCGTACCCTTTGGCGGCGCGACACTCACGGACGTTCTCGCTGCGGAACTCAACATCTCGCGGGAAGAGGCAGAAAAACTGAAGCGTGCAGAGGGACTACTGGGGAAATCGTCTCGTCTGCGGCGCGCGCTCGAGGGCGCGCTCGCGGCGCTCGTTGATGATGTCCAGCGGGCGGCTACGTATCACCAGACGCACACTGGGCGGCCCGTCCAGCAACTGTTGCTCGCGGGGGGCACGGCGCTCCTTCCTGGGATCCGCGAATTCTTCACGAGCCGTGTGCCCTTCGCGGTGACTGTTGGTGATGTGTTCGCGAGTGGTGGGGTGACGTTCTCACCGCGGTATTCCGACGAACGCCGTGGTGCGCTCACCCGTGAGATGATCTTCTACGCGACGAGTGTCGGTCTCGCCATGCGCGGCGTGGCGCCGGACAGTGTGACGGAGGACATCAATTTCCTCCCCCTTGCGATCACCCGCCGGTACAGAGACTGGTGGAAACATCTCGTTCTTGCTGTGCTCTCCTCCGTGAGCGTGGCTGTGCTCTTGCTTCTTCTGGGCGCGTTCGGCTTGTGGGCGCTCACGCTGCGAGAGGAACGCGTACTTCTCGCTGCGCGTGTGCGAGACTTCGAGATGTCGCTCCCCGCATCATCGTTTATGGCGAATCTGCGGATGGCAGCCGAGGTCAATGCGGAAATCACCGTGTTAAAACAGTTCGCCGATCGCCGGATGGACGTCGGGAGCATCCTCGCGGAGCTCCGTGTGCTCCTCCCAACGACAACCTCCCTCACGTCCGTTGTGGTGACGGAACCGGTGGATGCGCGTCAGGGGACGATTGTCCAACTGGAAGGCATCGCGGCAAGGCGGGAAGATATCCTCGCGTTTATGCGCGGGGTGAAAGAACGGCCGGACGTGTCCGCGGTGGATGCACCGATCACAAATCTCGACCGGGCGCTTGAAGCGCCTTTCCGCATCACCCTGATCTTGAAGCCGCGGACGCCAATCGTGTCTGGGGACATCGGGAGTTCTGCACCGGAATCGGCAACCGTCCCTCCGGCAGCGGACACCGGCACGCAGAACGGGAGTCAGGAGGACGACATATGAGGTTCCGGTTTCCCTCACGTTCGAGACTCGTCCGTGCTCTCCGTTGGCTTGTTCCGCCGCTCTTGCGCGAGAACCACGCCGCGCACTTTGCTTTTTGGACGCTTTGCGTCGGGGGCATTGTCCTCGTCGCGCTCGGGTTCTTTATCCATCTGACGGTGTCGGGGATCTTCACCCTCCGCGGGAAAGAATTTGCGGGAGATTCACAGAGCATTCTGCGAAGATACGGCACGCTTCTTCAAGACCTCCGGGAAACCGAGAGCGAGCGCGCGCTTCTTCCGCAGATTCGTCTGGCGCGGGAGAATCTCCTTCCCGTGGTGGAGATGTTTGAGACGTTCGCGCGGCAGGCGGCAGTTGAGCAGACCGTGATGGCGCAAACTCTGGAGCAAGGGCAGGAAGCGCCGACCTATACCACGCCGGTCGTCCGCTACAGCGTGAAGCTCCATGGATCGTTCGATGCCGTGATTGATTACCTCCGTCTCCTCCATAGAGCCCCGCGTCTTCTCCGTATTGAGCGGTTGGCGATCACCGGCGCGGGAGAAGAACGCGTCCTCTCTGGCGCAACGGAAGCCATGCTGCAACTTGTCGTCGCCGTCCGCGATGGAGGCAGTCCATGAAATGGAGTCTTCGCTCTCTCAGGTGGCGTCGCGTGCAGCTCGCCGCCGCGAGGCTCACCCCGGATGGGCGGCTTGCCGCGAATGTCCGGCGCGCGCGGTTGCTGATGATCGTCCTCGCGCTCCTGGGTCTGTTGGTGCTCCTCATGGTTGCGCTAAACGGATTTGTCCAATTTGAGCGAGAACGTCTCGGCGAACCTGTCGTTCCGCGGGAAGCCGTCCCACGGCTCAAGCGAGAAGATCTCACGCACTTCACGCGTCAGTTTGAGAAGTTCCGACAGATTCCCGTTCCTTCCCCCACGTCCGTTCCGAGTCCGACGCCTTCCGCTCAAAGGCGGTCCCGTCGAACGCCGCCGCCCGTACTGCTCCCATGAACGCGGGGCGGCAGCGGCGCCGGCGGCACGCGACAGGGTTCACCCTCATCGAAGTTCTCGTCGCGGTGACGGTGTTCGCGGCCATCGCCGTGAGCATGAACCAAGGCTTTGTCGTGGTCCAGAAAGTCGCCCGTCTCTCGCGGCTCAAGGTCACCGCCGTGGCGCTCGCGAATGAACAAGTGGAGATCGCGCGGAACCTCTCGTTCGCGGACGTCGGCATTGTCCAGGGCATCCCTTCGGGGAAGATCCCCCGCGAACAGACGCTCACGCGAGGCGGAATCGTCTGGCGTGTCGTCACCACGGTGCGGAATATTGATGATGCATTCGACGGTACCTTTGTCGGCTCGCCGCCTGATGCCACACCGGCGGATTACAAGCTTGTGGATGTCGTCGTGTCCTGTCCAACCTGTCTCACGTTCCCGCCCGTCTCTCTCACAACGATTGTCGCGGTGAAGGGCGGGGCCTCTGTCACTGGCACCGGCGTGCTCACCATTACCGTGCTCGATGCCACCGGTCGGCCGGTACCGGGCGCACAGGCGCATGTGGAGAATACCGCGGTCTCGCCCACGATCAATCTTGAGGAAACGACGGATGACAGCGGACTCCTGACGCTCATCGGTGCGCCGCCGAGTGTTGCTGCCTATGCCATCACCGTGACAAAAGAAGGCTACTCGACGGATCGCACGTACCCGCCAGGCGATCCGGTAAATCCCAATCCAACGAAACCGCACGCGACAGTCGTTGCGGGGGCGATCACCCGGGTGAGTTTCGCCATTGACCGCGTGAGTACGCTCACGGTGCGTACGGTGACGGAGGCCTGCGATCCCGCGAGTGGCGTGGCGTTTCTCCTCCGCGGTGCGAAGCGAATCGGTACGAGTCCGGACGTGCTCAAGGTCGAGGAGGCACAGGTGACAGACAGGAATGGCGAGACGGTCATCGAGAATCTCGAATGGGACGCGTACGCAGCAACGGTCACGAGCGCGACGACAAGTCTTGTCGGATCCATCCCCCTCATGCCATTGTCTGTGATTCCCGGTGTCACGCAGGAGTTGACTCTCGTCGTGAAGCAACGAGATCCACAGGAACTTCTCGTCGCCGTGAAGGACACGTCGTCGTCCCTTCCGCTCGCAGACGCCGCGGTCACGCTCACGAAGTCCGGGACCGCCACAACGCTCACAACCGGCCGCGGGTTTTTCCGTCAGACGGACTGGTCGGGCGGGGCGGGGCAGGGGGAGTTCACGGATCCGACGCGGTACTTCTCGGATGATGGAAGGATCGCGGTCGGCTCGCCGCGCGGCGAGGTTAAACTCGCGCGGAATGCCACGCACGGTGAGCTCGAGTCTTCTACGTTCGACGTTGGGGAGGGTGGAGAACTCCAGCAAATCTCCTGGCAGCCGCAGGATCAGCCGCAGCAGGCCGGGCCGGACAGCCTGAAATTCCAGGTCGCGTCGAAAAAAAATCCGCTCGCAGCGTGGACGTTCAGCGGTCCCGATGGCGCGTCGAATTCCTTCTACACGGTTCCAAACACGACGATCAATGAACGCCATCGCGGTGATCGGTACCTGCGGTATCGCGTCCTGCTGAATACGCAGAGGGTAAGATTCTCCCCGACGCTGGCGGACGTGGCGTTCACGTTCACCTCATTGTGCGTCCCGCCAGGACAAGCGCTTTTCCCGGGGTTATCCAACGGAACGTACACGCTCGCGGTTTCGCGTGCGGGGTACCAGGCATTTCAAGACACGGTATCCATCGCGGGTGCTTGGCAGCGCCGTGATGTGACGCTTACCCCACAGTGAACGAACGTATGGCGCAGCAACATTCTTTTCCTGCGCGGGCGTGCCGCTCATCAGCGGGGTTCACACTGATCGAAACGCTCTTTGCAGCATCCATCCTGGTGTCGGTGCTCCTCGCCGCGCTCGCGTTCCGGAGCAACCTCTTCTCCATGGACCGGATGCTCCAGTACTCCCTCAACAACCAACACGAAGTGCGGCAGGCCCTCCGCGTCCTTTCCGCCGAACTCCGGTCGGTCTCCGCCTCCAGCCTCGGCGCATACCCGCTCGCGAACGCAGCAGACACGTCCCTCGTCGTGTACCGTGATCTCAATGGTGACGGCCTCAAGGAACGCATTCGCTACTTTCTCGACGGAACCACACTCAAGAAAGGCGTCGTGGATCCGGCGGGGAACCCGCTCACGTATGATGGCATCCCCGAACAGGTGAGCGAACTCGCGCACAACCTCGATGCTGCGGCCGGACCCATCTTCCAGTACTTTGATTCCACGTACGACGGCACGACAGCGCCGCTTCCCCCACCCATTGAAGTCACGCGCGTGCGGCTCATCAAGGTCACGCTCGTGGTCAGCCCGGAGCCTCTTCGCGGCAGCGGCGGGATGACCCTCACGACGCAAGTGTCGCTGCGGAATCTGAAGGGGAACCTTTAAACTGATGTCTCGGAAATTCTTTTCTTTCCCCATCCGCGGTCGCGCGTGTCGCGGCCAGGCGCTCGTCCCGGTCGTCGTGTTTGGAGCGGTGGCGCTGCTCCTCCTCACGGGGCTTGCACATTGGGGATCCGCGAACGTCCGCTCCGCGCAGCGGAGCGTCGCGCGCGAGCGCGCCATCCAGGTTGCGGAAGCGGGTATTGAGTACTATCGCTGGCATCTCGCGCAGGCGCCGCAAGATTACCAGGACGGCACAAGCGGATCCGGGCCCTACATCCACGATCTTCGGAGCGCCGCGGGCGTGGTGGTCGGGCAATTCCGTCTCACGATCACGCCGCCAACCCCCGGGTCGTCCGCGGTTACCATACACTCTGTTGGCAGCGCGACAGGATTCCCCGACATCCGTCGGGCGATTGACGTTCGCCTGGCAATGCCCACGGTGGCCCAATACGCCATCCTCGCGGATGATCCGTTACGGATCGGGTCCGGGACGGAGGTGTTCGGCGCGGTGCACGTCAACGGCGGAATCCACTTTGACGGTCTGGCACACAATCTCGTGACGAGCGCGCGGGATGTATACAAAGACCCCGACCATTCCGGGAATGACGAGTTCGGCGTCCACACCCACGTGCTGCCGGTGGATCCGCCGCCGCCCATTCCCGTGCCGGCGCGCCCGGATGTCTTTGCGGCCGGTCGGACGTTTCCCGTTCCGGCGATTGACTTTGACGCGATCGCCGGGGATCTTGCTAAGATAAAGGCTGCCGCGCAATCTGGGGGACTCGTCTTCGCCGGCTCGGGCACGCTGGGGTATCACCTCGTGTTGAAAACCAACGACACGTTCGATCTCTCTCGGGTGACGCGGGTTGTCCCTCTCCCGAATGGGTGCACGAAAGTCCTCGGTGAGCAAGGGTGGGGAACATGGAGCATTGACACCGGCGGCGAGGCGTTCATCGGCACGTACCCCTTTCCGCAAAACGGGCTGGTGTTCCTCGAGGACCACGTTTGGGTGGACGGGCGAATTGATGGCGCCAGGCTGACGATCGCTTCGGGGGTGTTTCCGGAACAAGCGCCAACCCGGACGAACATCATCATGAATCGTGATCTCCGCTATACGAACACTGATGGGCGCGACAGCCTTGGACTTATCGCGCAGGGGAACGTGAACGTCGGCATGATGAGCGCAGACGATCTCCGCATTGACGCGGCGCTCCTCGCGCAGCGGGGACGCGTCGGCCGCCACTATTACCGCCCGCCAACCCAGAATCAAGATCGGTGTTCCCCATATCACGTCCGCCAGCGGCTCACGCTCTATGGCATGATCGCGACAAAGGAGCGGTACGGCTTCACGTACACGGATGGAACGGGGTACCAAAACCGAACGATCACGTATGATGCGAATCTTCGTCTCAACCCACCGCCGAACTTCCCGCTTGTCGGGAGCGCCTACGAACTCGTCTCCTGGGAAGAAGTGTCCCCATAGGGACAAGAGGGTATCGAACATTCGTGGGTGGCTGTGTTCGTCACCCTCAAAGTGGCCAGGGAAAAACCGGAAAGTCAGATTCTGGTGTCTTTATTGTACCAAGTTAGAACCTATTTCCAAAACACATGATGTCGCACGCGCGGAGTGCGTGGCGGCTTGAAACTAAATCGTACGCTCCAAGAAAGCCCCGCCACCGCCTCGTGGACTCGGCGGAAACCCCGAAAGAAAAAACACTCCTTGCATTTCTGATTTGGCGGGGGTGAAATTTCTTTTGAAAAAAGAAAGGGTGTTTTTCTTTCGGGTTTTGCCCTCGATTACTCAGGCAGTCGGCGGGGCTACGCGGAAAACAGTCGGGCAAAAAGGGAGGGGGTTGGGGGGAAAGAATTTTTGCCCGACCGTTTCGAATTTACCCTGAAAAAAATTAGGACGGGGAGAGAACAATAAGACAAAATTGATTTTTTCTTTCTAGATTATTCGTACACAATTGGCACGATCATGCCGCCGTCTGCGTGGTGTAGCTCGTGGCAGTGGAAAAGCCATGTGCCAGGATTGTCGGCAACAAATTCGATGTCATATGTTTCACCAGGATGGATTGGCACAGTATTGCGGGTTAGTTGCGCTATGGGAAGTATTTCATTACCGTCTACCGCAACAATCTTGAATTGGTGCCCGTGGAGGTGCATTGGATGAATTGTAGAAGTACCTCCATTAATGAGTCTTAGGCGAACTCGCTCCCCACTCTTTACTTTTATTGGTTCAGTGTCAGGGAATGATCGGCCATTAATCGTGAAAAGATTGTAGTCCATCGTGTGGCCACTCCCCATCATCATGCCCATATTCATCATGCTGGAATGATCATCATTCTCGCCCATGTGCGCAAACGCTTGTCGTAAAAGAAAGGATGAGTGTTGCATGCTCGCTTCGCCCATAGGCGTTGTCTGCCATTCATCAAAGATGAGGGTATATTCGCGATCTGGTTTCCTGTAGCCGATCGGTTCAATGATAAATGCTCCAGAAAGTCCCATATCGAGTTGTTGTGCTTCATCACCCATCGCCACTCCACCGTGCGTATGGTACATCCGAGTTCCAGCTGGTTTGGCGATAAATTCGTAAGTATAAGTTTCTCCGGGCTGAATGGCTTTTTGCGTAACACCGGGAACGC
>CAYJQK010000017.1:0-18024 GCA_964372305.1 uncultured Candidatus Saccharibacteria bacterium
TCCACGATGTCGATTTTCATTCCATAGCTCCTTTCTGAGCTCGACGTCGCTGATTGTCAAAGGACAGCAGTCATGCCAAGAAGCATGAGAGGAGATGATAATTTCAGTTGCTCAATACGTCAACGTATCATTGCTGGTGCTTTGGAATGTACTATCCGGCCCAGTGCATCCCGCTGAACGATAATCCGTTCTCGCCGGGGTTTTGGCAGGGTAAGCGTGAAGGTATAAAAGTGAGTAATTGAAACCCCACTTCGCCAAAGCTTCGCGGGGCAAGAGTTGGGGTGGTGTTCAGTCGATCTCTATTCTCAAGTTCATATCCGAACTGTCTTCTGGTCGTCAATGAAAAAGAGCCTCACTTCTTGTGAGGCTCTACGATGCAAGACCCTATCGTCGTCACCGGGCCGGTGGAGGGTGATCCTTACACCACGCTCGCCACGGTGGGGACGGTGCAGTTTTCCAGTGCTCCTTGGTGAAGAATCCACCGGGGCGGGCCAGCTTGGTTCGGCACCAGGCTGGGAAAGTACGCTTCCTTGAACCGCTCCACGTTCAGGATGGGAGGATCTCCCTTTTCCCCTGGCGTGGACGGTTGCGGCACAGAGGCCATCCCGACAGCGGTAATACCGTGCTGCGCAACGAAGTCGAGGTACGCTGCCGCCAAGAGCATCGCTTCGTTGGGCAGGAGCAGATTGTTTTCCTTGGCAGGGTTCCAGACCCGAGTCTGATGCCACTCTTCTAACGCGGCCAGCGGTTCGACGACCCTCGTGCGTCCCAGATACACGAAGAGAAGATACGGACGCTCGGGGCGTTTGACCAGCACGTGATTCAGACCGGGCGGGGGCGATGGAAGGCCGTAGGCTCGGGCCAGATCCGCGGTGGGAATACCGGGGTCCACATACAGGACTTCAGGATTGAAGGACTGGATCTCGTCGACCGGCAGACGTGGCAGGAACGTGTCCTTGAACTCGGCAGGGTTCTTCAGGGCGAGGCCTAACTGCCGGCCGCGTTCATATTGGGTCGTGAGTTTAGGCAGGAGTTTGTTTTCCCAGAGGCCGGGGAGTACATAGATGGCATCGTATGTCTCCTTGTGATGCACGGGTACTCCTCTTGGGCTCTTAATCCCCAAGCGAACTTTGTCGCCGCGAATTTCAACAATGGTGATCGTGACATCATTGTTGATGACAATCGCTTCGTTTTTCTTCCGCGAAAGCACAAGCATGGTGCCCCCTTTCTGAAATTTTTAAAAGGACAGTCTGTTGTACCCCATCAGGAGTCTTTTCGATGCCGAGCGGCAATCCGCGAGGCGATCATCGTCAGTTGAGTGGTCTCCATGACACTTCTTCTCGCTTGAGTCCAGGCGTGTTCGTGGTTACTGGTGCAGCAGGATAAGCACACAGTGCATCCCTACAGAAGAAGGCGGCACCGGTGCAGACGAGGGAGAACTTGGTGTAGGGGTCTTCCCACGGGTTCATCATGCTACCCTCTCACTTGCGGAAGGAATAGAGTTCGTGTTCGTAGGCGGACCGTGCTGCGTCTTCGATCAGCTTGCGGCAGCCATTGGTGATGGGATGCGCCACGTCAGTATACGGCTTACGGTCCTCACCATGGGTTTTCCACTTCAGTCCCAACCCACAGTCGTTACAGAACTTCGCCCGCAGCTTGTTCCTGCAACCGCAACCGGGACACTTCTCGCAGATACGCCGGCTGGGCATGGACAGGAACAGTCCATCTTCGCCCGCAATAACTCTGCAGTCGTGAACAATAAAGCAGTCGTCAATGACCAGGCTGGCAAACGCCCGAAGCTTCCAGTCATCTTTCACCAGCGTGATGCGAACGTCGGTGATCATCACGGTGCACCTCCCTTAGGTTGAAATTCCCAAAACAGCACGCAAAGATGTAGGAAAGAACCTTATGAGAAAGTAGACCCGCGCTATTATTCCGTCAATCTTCTTCTGCGAGACCACCGAAAAACTCCCCGGTCACGAGGGGAGTAAGGGGGTCAAGGACAATGAATATGCCACGATACTACCATGGCGCGCGCTCCTCGCAGTGCCGTTGGTGACCACAGATACCACGTCCTGAATCGGGCTCATGGCCGGATGCGAATATGTATCCAGGATTCGGATGACCAAGCCTTCGAAGCATGAGAGGAGATGATCATGTCAGTTGCTCAATACGTCAACGTATCATTGCTGGTGCTTTGGCATGTACTATCCGGCCCAGTGCATCCCGCTGCACAATCAGACGCTCCGTGCGCGGTTTCGGCGCAACGAAAATGAGCGTGAACGGCAACGATTCAAAGGTGGGGATGGTACCGCTGCGATTCCAACAGAAACCATATATTCCAACCTTTGCGCATTTGGCCGCGGCCAGCAAACGCGTCCCCCTGACGATGATCCCCGCTTCTCTTCCTGTTTTTTCCCGCGACACCTTGATGTCGTCCCCGAGCGGCATCGCGGACTCATGCGTCACGCGAACGGGCCCCCGCATACGCGGGGGCGACAACTCCCGATGCTTGCCCGTCCGCGAGAAGTTCCTCATGGTGGCATAGACGCGTTGTCTGGAGGTACAGTATCATTTTTGAATACCATCATGGCAAACCAACCGCTGCTCGATTACATTCAGCAACAACGCCGGCAAGGCATTCGCGAAGAACAAATCAAGAATGCTCTTCTCGCGAACGGCTGGCAGGAAAACGATCTCAACGAGGCCATGGAAAATATTCCCAATGATCCATTCCCGTCTTCTTTACCACCCGTGCCTCAACAAGCGCAAGCGTCGTCGCAAGGGCCAACGACTTTTGTTGGTCGCGTGTGGTCTCTCGGCAACACACGAACCAGGATATTTTGGGGGAGTGCGTTGGTTCTCTTGGCCGTCGCCCTTGGTGCGGTTGCCGTGGTCACCGGTGAGCTTTCACGCGTCTTCAAACCAGATCAGACCTCCCGCACGGGCATTGATGTCGCCAAAAGTAATTCCAGCTTCGGAGGAAAAAATGATGTCTACGTTAATCACGAGTATGGTTTCCAGATTACGCTCAATCCCCGTTTGACTCGCGGCTATTCAATAGTGGAGAAAAACGCTTCTCCTTCGACGTATGCCCACGCCATCATGTTTCTCCTGCCCACAACCGACAGGGAGCAGTACTTCGATGGACAATACCCCTTTATGTTTCTTAACGTCATTGACAAGGCGGACTTTGGTGCACATGTCAGGCGCACTGAAGGAGACAGCTTCCATTTCACGCGCCTCGCCGAAACGGAAAAGTATGTTTTTATGGGGATGGTCTCTCCTTACTGCCCGGGTGATCGCCCGGAGTGTAATCCCCAAGAATACGCGAAGATCCTTTCCACGTTTACGTTCCTCGGTCAGCCGGCGGGCGCCGTTTCTTACGTTCATCAGGCGGAGCCCGTTACCCCTGAAGAGAAAGTAGCGGCGTGCAAAAACTCGGTGTATAAGAGCGAGTATCCTCACTGCATCTTTCGTGCCTGCTACGATGCTGCCGATCATGACGCGTGCGTGATGCAGGCGGCGCTCGATGCGAATGATCCCAAGAGCTGTGGCGATATTGATGATAAGAAGAAGAGTTGTCTGTGCAGCGTGCAGCTGGCAAAACGAGGATTCGTTTCCTTCAGCAATCGCATGACGGATAGTAATCAGTGTGACAATGTCATCAGGGGGACAATCAATCTCAAGGGGGAGGTTTCAGAACCACACTATGAATCACAAATTTGTCGCGCGGTTGTAGACAAGGATGAGTCCTTATGCCAGTCCATCACCGTCATTCATAGTAATCGCGGTCCCCGATGACGTTCCGCCGTTTTTGACGTTTCGGGCGGTGTCTGTTGATACAACGTGCTGCCGTTCAGGGGTGCGGGTAGTCCTCTGTCGCTCCCGCACGGGAATATTCATCGGTAGCGGTATTGTCCGCTTTCCGGAACCGTTGAAGGACTCTTCGTTGAAGCACTCAACCGGCTTGTTCACAACATCGGGGTTGTTGCAGCTCCAGAGTTTCTTTTGGAATTTCTCCGCGTCAATGACGCCGATGCCGACGTATACGTTCTGCTCTTCGAGGGGTTTGTCCTCGTTCAGAACGTGGTTGAGGGCAAAGTTTGGTCCCGCGCCGGTAAATTCACAGGGGTGGGTCTCGCGCCACCTTCGTGGAATGATCATGTCCTCACGGCTTCCTAACCCCGGCATGGCTTCTTTGTACTCGAGAAAGACCTCATCAGACATAGAGTGAAATACTGAATCCAGTTTTTTGTACGGCTCACCATTCCCGTTTTTAAACATCGGTGGAATGGCGGTCACGCCGATTCTCACTTGCGTGCCTTTGTTTCGTTGACCATATCGATCACGTGCATTCACGTAGCCAACGTGCGTTCCCGCCGTCACGAAGTGGATTGGCGGGTCTTGGTACTCCGGCAAGACGTAGGTGTGATTCATGGCAAACCGCCACTGGTTAAACGGCCACCAGGGGATGCCGGATGCGGGAACCATGGTGACTCCTTCGTCAACGAGGGTGAATGGCGAATTTCCCAGAACATAGCCGTCAAAAGGAGCGTAAATTTTCACCTGTCCG
This sequence comes from uncultured Candidatus Saccharibacteria bacterium, assembly GCA_964372305.1. GTDB lineage: Bacteria > Patescibacteriota > Andersenbacteria > UBA10190 > CAIZMI01 > CAYJQK01. The sequence goes on from CAYJQK010000017.1 coordinate 4,577, forward strand.
GGATCAACATTCGCCAGCAGGGCCATGTAATGCTGCATATTGCTGACGGGCTCGTCCGTGTACTGCGGAATCGTTTGGTGGCCGGAACACGACCGATATTTACTGAACTAATCAAACTGCCGCAGGTCAACAAAGTTCTGCGTGATGAGAAAATCTTGCGGGGGTTTGTCGGGCGCGAATTGGCTGATCACCGCGACGAGCGTCACAATCCCGACGGGGACAAACACGACCCCTTGCACAATACGCAAGAGAAGCGGGTGCGCGCGTAAGGGCCAATGCAACAGAGCGGAGGTAATGTAGACCGGGATGAGGATGAACAGCAGCGGCCAGAATCTGACCGTTTCGGGATGGAAGATGAGCAAGATGGCAAGGAACGTGATGAATGTCAGCAAGAGAAAAATGGCGATCTTCCCCGCAGTCGGTTTCAGCAGTCCTTTGAAGTTCACGATTGTCGTACAGGACAATTGCCGTCAATGTTCAAGCTGCTTTCGCTTCTCGTTGCTCTTGGCGTATACGCGTCAAAGAAAACCGCCGAACATACTGGTTCGGCGGTGTTGTTCAAACGTGTGACCATGGGTCAGGGCGGCATCCCTCGCGGGGGCATTCGGGGGGACAGTCTGAAGGTGAGGGGCACCGCGACCTACCATACGATCGGGACATTCACAGAGCGCGTACTGTCACTCGCGACGAACACCAAGATGCGCCTCGAGCGGTAGCCGCGTTTCGCGAGAACCATGAGGGTCTTTGTTCCCGGGCGGAGTCCAGAGAACTGGTATCTTCCCCCGCTCCCCGTGACGTACATGGGCTCATGAGCATCACGCTTCCCGTTCCCGTTTGCATCGAGGAAGATGGTCCAGCCACGCAGGCCGCTCTCGCCTTGGTCCATCCGGCCATTGCGATTCGTGTCGAGGAAGACCCGTCCCGTGATGCGCACGGGTAACGCGTAGCCGAGGTCAAAGCCGATGACCGTCTCGTTCTCCATGAGCACGACGTCCGTGGCGCGAACTGTCGTCTGCATCCAGGCTGCCAACCGCACCACCCGGATCGGGTAGGTTCCCAGGAGGAGGTTCCCGAGAATGAACGTTCCGTCTCCAGCGGTCACGCTGCAGGGCTCGGTCGCTCCCACTCCGTACCTGTTCGGACCACCGACGGGGTTATTCAGGATTCCGTCCCCGTTCGTGTCGGCAAAGACCACCCATCCCGCGAGGCCTTTCTCGTTCAGTTCACGTACTCCATTCCCATTCCGGTCGTGGAACACTTGTCCGTTGATGCTCGAGCGAGATGTTGGGAACCGCGGCGTGCGCAGTAATGTGGCTACTGCATTCACGTCCGCCACGCGGTTGTTCACAATGTCCGCAACGAACGCCACTGCGCCGGTCGTCGGGGTGATCCGGTAGATTTGTTTGTGCGTGGCCTCATTCCAGAAACGGTAGAGAGCTCCGTCGGGCCCCGTGAGAAGACCGAAGAAGACTCCTGTTCTGGTCATGGCTACCTCCGTCCACCGTGTGAACGCCGCGTCGATCTTCATGAACGTGTCGCTCCACCTCGCGCTGTACAACGCACCCGCGGCATCGAAACTGATATCTCCGGAGTAATCATCCGGCAGAGGCAGCGTGAAGACGCCTTCTACGGCGCCCGTCTCAGGGTACACGCGGTAGATCCATTGTCCGAGCGAGGCGAAAAGGACGCCGTCCGCGCGGAACGCGAGGCCATGCATCCAGAAGCCGCCGCCGAGGCCTTCGAGTAAGTCCGTCGTCAACGTCGGGTGGTTCTGGTCATCGAAGCGAACGGTGATGCGGTACAGGCCGAAGCGATTAGCTGTGAAGAGGCGTCCCGACGGGTCCAGCGCGATATTCCACATCGGCTGGCTTATGCTGCCGAGGTAGATCGGTGTCGATCCATCCCGCAGGTCAAGGGTAAAGACCTGGTCTTTGCGATCGAGCAGGACCGTGCCGACTCCACCGCCGCGGAGCGAGAGGTAGTAACCGGTCTTTTCTCCCCACGCAAGCCAGTCGGGTCCGGGCAAGCCATTGAGGTCCACGCCGAGGCCAACATAAAGTCGGGTGCGGGTGGTCGTGAGAACCGCGCTGGCCTCACGGACAAACTGTGCTTGCTGCGCTACGAGATCAGGATCGAGGTACGCAATCTGCGGGACCAGGCGATCATCCGTGTCAATCGTCCAGTGGTACCAGTCGTGGACTTCGCTGTGGCTGGGACTGGGCGAGAGGTTGCTCCGTCCGGGCCAGGCCCTGACGGCGTCGGTGACCGCGACATTCACTGCTCCCGGAAGAACGGCGCCATTCACCGCGTCAAGCGGGTCCCGTTGGTAGTAGTTGTCCGCCCAGTCAACCTGCGGGAGCACGGCGAGCGTCCCCTCGGTGCCGACGGCCTGGGCGTCGAGCGTCGTCATCTGGAGCCAGCCGATCCGGGGATCATCGCCGAGTCGCCGAATGACATCATTATTGACATACGCCCCCCGGCTAAAGCCAATGAAGTGGAGGTCCAGCCGTTCGTTCTGGGGTAAGCGAGCGAGGCGATCCCGAATGGCCGCCGCGAGCACACCAGCGACGCTCTCTTCATTTGCCGCTCCCGGATTATCCAGGGTGCTCTGTGCTGACCAGTCGAACAGCAGAAAGTGGTCGCATCCTCCCGCAGGAGGCGCACCCGCGAGCCCGACACGTGCGTTCTGAATTGTGTCCGGGACGCCGTTACGGTCGCCGTCGCTGGTGGTGTCGCAGGGGTCGGGCATTCGCGCATTGATGGCGAGCGCCATGTCGCTGACCCATGCCGGAAAAGCCGAGTTGAGCGACGAGACCCCCGTGTTCCCATGGGTGATGACGGTGAGGTCGGACAGAAGGGTCCGTGCCTCGAGAAGTTCAAAACTTAATCGCGTGCGTGACATACGAATCCCTCCACGGAAGATGGCCTGTTTGTGCCTTGGTGACTGTGTGTTTTCGAAGGTACGCTGCATTGAGTAAACGCTGTCGCGCGCATCATGTCAACGACGTGGTAACACCACGTTACATTCTCTCCGTGCGCTCAATCGCGTGGGACGGTCGGGATGGGGAGGGCTGGCGGCCCCGGAGAATCCGACCTCGCGAAACGCGCTCTCGTCCTCTCCGCCGGTTTGGCGGGGGAAGCGGAAGTCCGCCCGTGTTATCGGCTCGTGTCCGTGAATGCGGGAGCGGCGAAGAGTTCCTTTTGCGGTCCGAGTTCGGCCTGTTTCGCCGGGAGCGCCGTGACACCGGCGCCGCTCTCAATCACCGCCACGGCGAGGTCTTGCGCTTTCTTCGTCGCCTGTTCCGCGACTTCCCGGAGCGCGGAAATCTCCACTTGGTACCGTTCCAGTTGCTCGTGGTCGTGCTTCAGGCGAAGTTCCTGCAGGGCCTTCGACGACTCCCATTCCTTCTTCGCGGCTTCCTTTTCCCGCGCGAATTCCGCGCGCAGACGGTCTCCGACCTCCTTTTCTTTCCCTTTCAGCTCACGCTCCAGGAGTTTCGGAATATCGCCGATCTGCTGCCGGAGTCGCGTGATGTCTTCCTCTTGGCTTTTCAACGCCGCTTCGCGGGTCGCGAGCGCCTGCTCGCGCTTGACCGTCTTTTCGTTAAAGACATCTTGATCTCTCTTCCGCGTGAGCTTCGCCTGGTAGTCCAGCTCTTCCTGCTCGCGGAGCCATTCCCGGCGCCTCGTGGCGATCGCCGCTTCGCTGTCGATTTTCTGCTGCGCGAGTCCCGCCTCGAGGATGCGTTTTTTCATCTCGTGCTCCGCAACGAGTTTCTCCAACGCGTCGGCCGCGACTTGAACATGATAGTGAAGGTCCAGGTGTTTGGCGGACAATTCAATCGCCTGCTGAAGTTCCTCAAGTCGTTGTGCTTCACCAAGAACCTTCGCTTCGATGTTCTGGACGAGTGCATTCACCGATGTCCGCAGCGCCGAGAACTTTTCCGTTGCCCCGCTGCGCGCATACGCGCGTGAACCGCTCACGAGTTCTTGACTCGTTGGCTCATACACGATCTTTGCTGTTCCTTTGAGCTCTTCGTACTTCTTGAGCAGCGTCTCGTACTCGGCCGTGATCTCGGCTTTCGTCTTTTTCTCCGGTGGCATAGGGATGAAGACAAAGAATCTTGTGGTTCGGAGCGTACCCTCACGTTGCCGCGTTGTCCACCCTTCGCCGAGAGCTCGCCGGAGATCGTCGAAAAACTCCCTGGTCACGAGGGAATTTCTTCCCCGCAGCGGTATTTCACGAGGGAGGTGTCGAATTTTTCGACGGCCTTTGTCCCCCATTCGTGGATGGTCCAGGTGTACCTTCACCCGGAATGCACGGTACCTAAAGAAGCGGTCACCGCATCCGTGAAGCACGAGATGGAAACGTTATTGTTCTGAACTCTCGGATCGGCCATCAGGGCCGATCCTTTTCTTTCCTTCGAGAGTGGGGCTCCCTGTTCGGAGCAGTGGCATCAGGAAAAGAGACCTTGTACACTCTCTCTGTCTCCATATGCAGAGCCAGGAATCGCGTCAGGAAACCATGGGGTTGGGCGGTGCGCGTATCCTTGTGACGGGAGGTGCGGGTTTTTTGGGTCGTTCTGTCGTGCGGACGTTGCAGGAACACGGAGTGCCGCCGGAGCGGATCGTCGTGCCGCGGTCGAAAGACACGGACCTGCGGCGCCAAGAAGAGTGTGCGCGCGCGGTGAAGAATATTGATGTGGTGATTCATCTCGCCGCGCGCGTGGGAGGTATTGGCTACAATCAGGAGAACCCGGCAACGTTGTTCACCGATAACCTTCTCATGGGCGTGCATCTGATGGAAGAAGCGCGGAACGCCGGCGTGCGGAAGTTCGTGGCGGTCGGAACGGTGTGCGCTTATCCCAAACACACGCCGGTGCCCTTCCGGGAAGAGAACCTCTGGGATGGGTACCCGGAGGAAACGAATGCTCCGTACGGCCTGGCGAAAAAAATGCTGCTCGTGCAAGCTCAAGCGTACCGGACGCAGTACGGGTTTTCCGCGATTTACCTCCTGCCGGTCAATCTCTATGGTCCGGGAGATAATTTCGATCCGCGTTCCTCTCACGTGCTCCCGGCGCTGATTCGGAAATTCGTGGAGGCGAAACTTGAGGGCGCCCCCCACGTGGTCGTCTGGGGCACCGGGAACGCCACGCGGGAATTTCTGTTTGTGGATGACGCGGCGGAGGGTATCGTGCTGGCCACAGAACGGTACGATAAGGGCGCGCCGGTGAACCTCGGGTCCACGTTTGAAATCTCGATCCGGGACCTCGCCTTTCTTCTCCGAAATCTCATCGGATATCGCGGCGCTGTGGTCTTCGATCCCGCAAAGCCGGATGGACAACCGCGAAGAAAATTGGAGGTAAGTCGGGCACGCGAAGAGTTCGGCTTTGTCGCGCAGACGTCGTTTCCGGAGGGGCTGAAACGCACGATCGCCTGGTACCTGGAACAGGATCGTACGGATCCCGTGCACATCACGACACGGGAACGTGCGGTCAGTGTCTAAACACGCAGTCTCGGGATCTCCGCAAGATCCGGTCACCGAGCGTTTAAAGACATCGCGCGTGGTCATTGCTTCCCACCTCTTCGCTTCCGGTCCAGCGCTGGAGCTGGAGACGTATCTCACGCCTCGGGTGGCGGCGCTGCTCTTTCTGGGGCATCCGTTCTCCTTTCGCGCTGATCGTCGCTCACACTTTCGCCTTTTTCAGCAGGGTGTTCTCGTCAGGACGCATTTCGCCTCGGACCGAAACACGCCAGAAGTGATCCGCTACGCGCGGGAGGCCTGGTTGACGCTCTGGTGGGTTCTGCGCAGTCGGACGCCCTGGGATCTCTATGTTGGCGCGGACGGTTTCCTGGCGTTTCTAGGACTTCTCTTACAGCGCCTGGGACGCGTGCGACAGGTGATTCTCTATACCATCGATTTCGTCCCGCGGCGTTTCGAGAATCCCGTATTGCACTGGCTCTATACGACTCTCGACAGTGCGTGTCTCCGTTCCTGTCACCGCGTGTGGAATGTGTCGGGAGAGATCACCGCTGCCCGCGCGCGTCTGCGAGGAATCTCCCGGGAGCGAGCTTGTCCGCAATTGACTGTTCCTCTCGGGATCTGGCACGCGCGCATTCCCAAGCTCTCCCTGGCGCAGAAACAGCGCTACCAGCTCGTCTTTGTCGGACATTTGCTGGAGAAGAACGGCGTCCAGGTCGTCCTCGAGGCCCTGCCTCTCGTGCGGCGCGTACTGCCGGACATCCGTTTCCTCGTGATGGGAAGCGGCCCATATGCGCCGGCGCTCAAAGAGCGCGTGGCCGCGCTGCACCTCGGAGATGTCGTAACCTTTACGGGGTACGTGGAGCGTCATGAGGACGTGGAACACGCGCTCGCAAAGAGCGCCGTTGGTGTCGCGATGTACAAGCCCGAGCGGGGGAGCTTTACGTACTATGCGGATCCCGGCAAGATTAAGAACTACTTGTCCGCTGGCCTCGGGGTGATTCTCACGGATGTTCCCCCGATTGCGCAGGATCTTGTGCGCCAGGGATGCGGGCGCATCTCTGCTTATGACCCGCGTGAACTCTGCACCCACATCGTTTCCCTGCTCTCGGATTCCTCGCTCCTCGAGCAGTACCGCACGCGCGCCATTGCCTATGCCAGTCATTTTGATTGGGAGAGGATCTTCCATGAAGCTCTCTTGGAGTCAGACGTGTGATATGTTCACACACGATGCTTCCCCCGGTCCTTCGCCCTGACGAGCGCTCGCGTGTTTCTCCGCTGACCTCCTTCGCCCAACGATATCCCGCAAGCACGGTGACCCTCGTGATCCTGTGTGGTATCACGACCCTCTTCGTATTCCCCTGGGCGAGTTCAGAAGACCGAGCCCTGCTCCTCGCGTTGTGCGCGGCGGGGCTGCTGCTTCGGACGAGGCCGCTGCTGCTCGCGAGTTTTTTTCTTTTTCTTGTGGCTCCCTTTGTGTTTTCACCGACGCAGGATACGCGCGCGGAGCACCTCATTCGCGGCGCCTCCTACGCGTTCGTGCTGACGGTGGGTCGGGAGTTTCTCCGCGCGCTTGTTTTTGAAACGGCGTTGGGAGTTTTCGCGCGACGTCTCGGTGCATCTGTCGCGCGTCGCGTCCGCATCCTCAAGGGCATGCTGCGCGCCGGTGGCCGGCGGAGTGTCACGGCGGCAACCGCGGTCCTGTTGCGGCTGATCCGCGGCGGGCAAAGCATGTTCCGGCACGCGCGTCTTTGGCAGGCAGCAGGGCGCGTCATGGCTTGGGAGGGACGGCTGAAGGCCAGGCGCAGCCTGCGGCAGTGGCAGGCGTTTCTGGAAGCGACGCGGCGGTGGGGGATTCGCGCGCGCCGTTCCACGTCTCGCGTTGCCTTCGCACTGGGGTCGGTGGCGCTGTGGATCCTGTACGTCGTTGACCAGCTCGGGCGCGGGCTCGCGCCGATCCGCCATCTTCTTGGCCAGATCGTCGTGTGGTGTGGGAAGGCGGGAAAATCCCTTACCTCCCTTGGCGTTTCCGGCAGCCGGTCTTGTGCGCGGTTCCTCAGACATGAAAGTGTCCGGCTCGGGAGGGGTGGGAGCAGGGTTGCCGCGCGGGGGAGCGCGCTTGCCGTTTCCGGCGTCCGCGCCGGATTGTGGACGGTCGGCGCTTTCCTCCACGCGCACCTTTTTCCGCTCTGGTTCTGCTTGCTCACCGTGCTCGTTGTCTTTCCGTGGTTTCTCCATGACGGCTATCTCTTTCTCCTCGACTTTACGTGGGTACCCGTCGTCCCGTTTCCCGCGGACGCGGCGCGAAACGGATTTCTCACGAGCATTCCCTTTGCCTGGATTTTTTGGGGACTCTCGCGCGTCCTCCCCGTTCCGCTCATTCAAAAACTGGCTCTGTCGCTGCCCTTGTTCTTCGCGGGTCTCTCCATGTCGCGGCTCATCCACTGGCTGCTCCGCGCCCACCCACAGCGTGGCTGGATCGAGATTGCCGCCCTCATTGCTGGGACTTTTTATGCGCTCAATCCGTTTGTGGTGAGCCGCGCGCTCATCGGGCAGTTCCATCTCCTTCTGGCGTACGCGCTCACGCCGTGGGCGCTTCGTTCGTTTCTTGTATTCTGGACAGCGCCCTCCTGGGCCGCGGGTATCCGCGCCGGATTGTGGGCGGTTGGCGTCATGACGAGTAACGCGCACCACCTGTTGTTGTTTCCGCCGTTGCTCGTTGCCACCACGCCCTTTTCCCGTCGCGGATCAGTCCGGAGAAGAGCCATTGTTGGCGTGGGGACTCCTCTCCTCTTGCTGCTCGGCGCGGCAGTCACCATGTACTGGTTTGTGCACCGCACGGTGGCGCTTCCTTTTGATCCCCGGATCCCGTGGGCCGCGCCACTCGCCGCTCCGTTTTCTGGGAACCTCTTTCTCGACGCGTTGAACCTGACCGCGATGTGGGACGGCGGATATCTCTTTCTTTTCCCGCACGAAATGCTGTACTGGTTCGGCAGCGTCAGCGCCGCGCTTTTGGGTACCATGTTTCTGGGCCTGCTCTCGTGCTGGTTCGTTCCTGCGCGGCGCTCGCTGTGTGTGCGGCTGCTTCTCGTCGGTTCCGCTGGTGTCGTTCTCGCCATCGGCGTTGCCCACGCGTGGACGGCGCCGCTGGCGGCGTGGCTGTACGTCCATGTGCCATTTTGGCTGGGGATGCGGGAATCGGGAAAGTTTCTTGTCTTCCCGGCGCTTGTGGAAGCGGTTTTCCTGGGGTACGGGGCGTCTGCGCTTCCCGTGGCCGTCTCGCGCATCGGCGGGCGGCGGTGGGGAACCATTGCCGTGGTGGTCATCGCCATGCTCACGCTCTACCTTGCCTCCGCAGCATTTGGGGGATTTCGTGGTCAGATCATTCCCGAAGACTATCCCGAGAGTTGGGCGGTCTGGAACGCGCGTCTCGCCGAGGATGGAGATCACCCGCGCATGCTCTTCCTTCCGTGGCACCTCGCGCTGGGATTCTCTTTCACCGGGGGCCGCTCGGTCACGAACCCCGCAGATTCCTACTTCCGAAACGCGGAGGTCATCGCCGGGGATAACCTGGAGGTTGGCGGACGGCGCGGGAGCCCGTTTATTTATTCAGAGTCGCGTCGTCCCATCTCGCGTGTCCTGGAGCGTGTTCTTCGTGACGCGCCCCGCGGGCGGTCATTCGGCGCTCGTCTCGCGCCGGAACACATTCGGTATGTCGCGCTGGCCGCCGACACGGAAGACGCCTCGGCGTATGACTACCTCTATGCGCAAAAAGATTTACGCCTCGTCTTTGAAAGCCCCGAGCTGGTGGTCTGGGAGAACCAAGCCGCGCTCGGGTTCTGAAGGGGTGTCCAGTCGGTCCAGACGAAACACGGACCCCGTGGGGCCCGTGTGGTATGTGCACTGTCCAGTCTTTCCTCAAGGGCTGCTTGACCCCGAACCCCCAGAGCTCGTGCCGCCGTATGTGGATTCCAGACCCGCGGGCGCGCGATTGATGACGTTTCCCGCCACCTTGGCGCCCTTGGAGCACACTTTCACCTGTGAGCCGCGACTGATCGAACGTCCCACCGCCGCATCGAACTTCTTTTTCGTCATGCTGAACGCCTTCTTCACAATTGAATTCCTCTGCTTGTATGAGACCGTGATTGCCTTCGCGGACATGCTCACCACCTGACCGTCCACGCACGTCGTCCTCGTCGTCACTGCCGCAACCGCCGCGGCGACCATTTTCCCAAACCCGCTGGCGTCCGGAGTGGAGCGTCCCTTGCTCCTGTGCCAGCGCATCGCATCGAGGAGCTGTTGGTAACTCTTGTAGTATCCCTGCATCACTCCTTGTGCCCAGGCCATGTTATTCTTCGCATTCACGGCAATGTTCGCTTGTCGCAGGGATTTATTCACATCTCCCAAAAGACTTGCCTGTGCGGATGTCGTCAATATACCGCCAACAAGAACCAGCACACTAACAATGGAGATCATGCGGCGGGATTTTTTGTGATTCATGGGTGTCACTTTCTATGAGTATTGATGAGGTGTGAAGTCGCCTTCACTCCTGTTATCCACAGGTCTTCCCTATGATACCAGGCATTATTTCTCGGAGCAATGCGTTCGCGGTCGGTATGGGGGAGCGTGACGTGTACTCTGGAGACGGCACGCGCCTTTCTGGAACCACCCTCTATCGCCGCAGGATCCCGGCGGCGTACCGCTTGCCCATGTTCATGAGGACGACGGAGGCATAGATCCAGAGTAAGGAAAACGAGAGGACGGGGTGGAGAAACCAGGCTCGGTCACGGATGACGAGGAACCCCTTGAGCGCATCGAGGGTGGGTTTGAGGATCGTGAGCGCGGACAGCGAGAACAACGCGAGTCGCCAGCGGTCACGGCTTCCCGCGATCATGTGGTACCGGCGGCGGTCCTTCATCGTGACAGAGAACTGTTCCATGAAGAGTTTACGCCGCGCGAGGAAACTTCGGAGACTCTTGTATGCCGTGAGATGGAGCAGGTCGTCTTTCGTGAACGCGTACGCCCGCCACCCGCGCTGGATGAGGTCCACGTGCACGTCAATGTGGTAGAAGTCCTCCACGCCGATGCGCGCGTAGCGGAAGAGGAGGTCCCGACGGACGAGGCAGCCGTTCGCCCCGAGGGTGGGAATACGCTCGGGGTCCATCTGCACGAGATAGTAGGTTCCGCGATCCTCCGCGCGACCGAAGGGAATGTGATCCCCGCGGAACCACGGCAGACGATCGCACTTTCCCAGGGCGTACACGACGGGATCGCTCGTCCCAAAGAGGGCGCAATACCGATCGAGAGCGGTCGTGTTGGGATCGTAGCGGTAGCGCAGGGTCTGCGCGGCCACGAGGTCCGGAACGTCCTGAAATGGCCGCACCATGTTCCGCAGCCATTCCGGGTGCGGCAGGATATTATCGTGATCAATCATGAGGAGGAGGTCACCGGTCGCGGCGCGAACGGCCACGCCTTTGTTGTACTCCGCGCTTTGCCGGTCCGGGGGGATCACGATCACCGCCGCGTCAAACCGGCGCGCGATGGCGACGGTCTGATCCGTCGAACTTCCGTCCGCAATCATCAGGCGCACCCGTTCTTGCGGATACCGTTGTCCCCGCACGCTCTCGAGGCAGCGCTGCATCGTGCGTTCTGAATTGAAGGTGGCAATCGCGACTGAGATCGTCGGCAGAGAGTTCGTCTCGCGTTCTCCTCTTGTCGTCACAACGTGAGTGTTTCTGGTCGAGGGGTACTGTCTCCCGCAACGGTTTCCAGCATGATCTCCGGATGCGTCGCCGGGTTCATGATGGGCAGCGTGCTCTTGGATCTCCAAAGATTCACCGTGAGCGTTCCTAAGTACCCAAGAGCGAAGCTCACGATGCCCGCGAGCGTCAGAGAACGGATGGTGTCATGAAAAAGCGCGATGCTGAAGAGAAGGCAGAGCACGGTCAGCCCTGCCATCAGGAGGATCCGCCGGTCGCGCCTGGCGTACGCAAAGTGCATTTCTAAGAGCAGCAGGGAAAGAAGAAGATTCATCATCCCCAGGAGCCAGAGATTCTGGGAAAACAGCGCGTACGCTGGTCCGAACAACAGACGCGTCAAGATCGCGGGCGCAATGAGAAACAGTCCCATTGCCGACAGCCCGAAGACGAGCATCACTCCCGACGCGTAGAGCCGCAGGCGTGTCTCTACGCGTCGGCCCACGTGCGCGCGGGCGATCGCGGCGGGAAGAATCACCATGGCGATCCCGAGGTTTACCCAGAGCACCATTTTTCCGAGGATATTGAGCGCGCCGTAGTGACCGGCGATCGTGGGGGACACGAGGTGCTTGACGAGCAGCATGTCACCGTTCTGGAGGAGCATCACGAGCAGGGTAAACATCACGACGAAGCGGAGATCGCCACCGCGCGCGGTGCCCTGTGGGGACGGACGCGAATGGGCATGAGCGGAGAGCGCGGAACGCGCGCGCGTCGCGCGCGTCAGGACACGGCGGACCGAGAACTGGGCAATGCCCCACGTCGTGAGAGCGGACGCGAAGAGGGCAAGCATGAGGGTCTCTGCGCGGGGAACCGCGAGCACGATGAGGAGGCCGGCGGTAAGCTTGACGCATGCGCTGGCGATAATGCCGACGTTGAGGGGCAGAAACGCTTGCCAGCCGGTCAGGGTTCCGGTCAACGTCACGGTGAGCAGAGAGAACAAGGCCATGATCCCCGCCACACTCACGCCCCAGGCAGCAGAGAGGTGCAGCATTCGTTGAATGGTCGGGCTAAGAAAGAGGACGACGGCGGTCAGCAAGCCCGTGATCGGCAGGAGTCGCGTGGTTATGGAACGGAGGAAGGCGCGATTTGCTGCGGCATCCTGTTCAACCGCAAAGACGGAGGTGCGGGCAATGACGGCGTACGACACCACGGCGCTCAAAACCCCAAACACGCCAAAGAGGGCAATCAGGGTTTGGAATTCCCCGTAGTGTTCAACGGAAAGATGTCGGGAGATGAGGAATTGGAACAGGTAGCCAAGAATGCCCGTGACCACAAAGCCGACGGTCACGACGGCGCTATTCCGCACCACCCGATGCTTGAGGATGTGCCGTACCACCATGGAAGTTTACTCCTTGATGATCAAGCGCGGGGGATACGGTCCTTCCGTGAAGTCAATGAAGATGAACGCTTGGCGCTCTTTTCCCACCCATGGCGGCTCCTCGTTCGCGCGATCGCTTTCCATGACGATAGCAAAATGCGACGTCCCCGTACGGGAAATCCGCGCCCGTCCCTCTTCGTTCAGCGGGAAAGCAATGGTTGTCTGGGGCTTGATCTTCTCAATCGGCAATGGGTCCGAGAGTGCGGTCGTGCCGACCCATTCGTACGTGTCTTGAGGAAGATTGGAAGACGGAGGTTCGACCGGAACGATCACCGCCTGCTGGTCGCCAATCGTGTCCCCGGCGTCATTCACGTAGAGTTCGATACGGGCCGCGTTGATCGGTTGGTCATCGGGAAGCGATGACGTGTCGAACTCCAGGATTGCTCGTCGCATGAAGTCGTAGGAAGGTTTTGGATCTTGTTGACGGATGAGCGGCGCGGATGTTTGGGAAACGGACGGTTGGCTCGCGTTTCCCCCCCCGTCGTGAATGGCTTCCCACGGTTCCGGAAAGGAGGCCTCACGGGCGACGGACCCGTCAAAGGCGATCCCTTCCGGACCGCGGCTTGCGAAAAAGTTTCCCGGGGATGGTGTCGGGGTAGCGGGGGCCGTGGACGACGGCGCCGGCGAGGTGGACGACCGAGAAGCAAGAGGGCGAATCTGGGAACATCCCGCACCGAGGAGCGTGAGACAACCGAGGAGCAACGCGAATCGAATCCTCACGATCATCTCCTCACCGTAGAGGACGGCACTGCCTGTGGCAAGGAAATTGAGGGAAACTCCTCACGGACGGGAAAGAACACGGGAAACGTCGTCTGGAAGAGCGCCGCCCTGC
>CAYJQK010000018.1:0-17543 GCA_964372305.1 uncultured Candidatus Saccharibacteria bacterium
CGTCAGTCAGCCAAAAACACGCTGAAAATCCCACCGAATTAGCTGAACAGACCCTCTTTTTTCCGGCCGGACGAAGTTTCACTCTTGGAGTTTCAGGAGAAACCCGCGGTCGCGGGCTTTTTCAAACATGAAGCCGAAGAACGTGAAGGCCGCCAGGAGGAACACCGTATCCAAGCCGAAGGCCCAGGCGACGTGGCGCCAGGGGAGGTTGTGACCGGCGAAGACGGCGCGGAGCGCTTCGAAGATGTGAGGCAGCGGGAGCCACCAGAGAATCGCCTGAAGCCACCGTGGGTAGACGGAGAGCGGGAAGAACACCGCGCCGAATGGCTGGAGGAAAAAAGCGAACATCCAGGCGATGCTCTCCGCTCCTTGTCCGAACCGCAGCACGATCCCCGTGATGAACGTGCCGATAGCCCAGGCGAAGAGAATGAGGGCGATCGCGAGAGGCACGAGCGCCGGACCAACGGCGAGGAGGTTCACGTGGTAGAGGAGCCAGGTCAAACCCGTCATGAGCCCGGCCACGAACGCGACCTTCAGGAGGCCCACCACCATGAGCGCCGTGAGGTACTCGGCGACGGAAATCGGCGCGATGAACATGTTCATGATGTTCCGGCTCCAGAGTTCCATGAGGAAGGAGATAGAAATGCTTTGCTGGACGCGGGCGAAGACCGTCCAGAGGAGGAGCGCGCCCAGGAGCGTGGCGACCACGGATCCGACTCCAGACAGACGCCCGACGTACGTGCCGAAGAATCCCCAGAGGAGGAGTTCGAAGAACGGCCAGAAGATGAGCTCGTTCAGGCGCGCGAGGTTGTGCCGGTACACCGCGAGGTGCCGGAGCATGATGCCGGAGATGCGGGTGAGGTTCAGAGGTTCTCTCATCGTTCTTCTGGATGATGGGCGTGGGCCGCGGGTGGCGTCGTCTCCGATCGCGCGAGCTGGATGAAGAAGTCTTCCAACGTGGCCTGGTTGAATTGCCGCTTCACTTCGTCGGGCGTGCCCTCGGCAATGATGGTCCCACGGTGGAGGAAGATGATCCGCTGCGAGAGCCGCTCCACTTCCTGCATGTTGTGGGACGTGTAGAAGATCGTCACCCCGCGTTCTTTCTGGAGCGTGAGGAGCAGCGACCGGACCGTATCCGCCGCTTCCGGATCCAGCGCTGCCGTGGGCTCATCGAGGAAGAGGATCAAAGGATCGTTCAGGCAGGCCTTCACGAGGTTCACCCGCGCGGTCTCTCCTGACGAGAGCGTCATCGTCCGGCGCGGGAGGAGGTGCGCGACGCCGAACTTCTCGGCGAGCTTCTGGATTTTCTCCGTTGCCTGGGGGACGCAGTAGAGGCGAGAGAAAATCTTCAGGTTCGTGAGCACGGGGAGGCCATAGGGCATGTTCGTGTAGGGAGAGGAGAAGTTCACGCGCTTGAGGATTGTCTGGCGGTCGCGCGGCATGGCCTGACCGAGGATCCTGATGGTGCCGCTCGTCGCTGTCACGAGCCCCAGGAGCATCGCGATCGTCGTTGTTTTTCCCGCGCCGTTTGGTCCGAGGAACCCAAGAATTTCCCCCTGCCGTACGGAAAAAGAAACCCCCGCCACTGCCGTGGTTTCGCCAAACGTTTTCCGGAGGTCCGCGACCTCGATCACCGTTTGTGACACAGGGCTGATTCTCCTCCGATCTCTTCTCGCTGTCACGTCGTGACGCGGAGCGCGTCGCGGGCGACCGCGAGGAGGGAGGACAGGGCTTTTGCCGTGCGCGCCTCGCCGATGAGACGGACGATCGGTTCCGTGTTCGAGGGCCGGACGTGGGCCCATCCGTCCGCCGTGTCCACGCGGACGCCGTCGAGCGTGGAGAGCCGCGCGCCGGGGATGTTCCGACGGAGCGTTCTCGCGAGCGCTTCCGGCGCAAACGCCGCTGACCGCGGCAATTTCTCCTTCTCCATCAGGTACTGCGGGAGTTCTCGCGTGAGGCGTGTGAGAGACGTGTTCCGCCGCGCGAGGAGATCGAGCACCAGCGCAATGCCCACGAGCGCGTCGCGACCCTCGTGGCTCTGGGGGAAGATGACGCCGCCGTTGCCCTCGCCGCCGATGAGCGCGCGGTGGCGGCGCATGCCGTCAATCACGTGTCGTTCGCCGACGGCGGTCCGTACCACCCGCGCGCCAAACTCCCGCGCAACGTCGTCCACCATGCGCGTCGTGGAGAGGTTCACCACGACGGCCATCGCGTCATGGTGAGGAGTCCGGAGCGACCCCCCACTGTCCGTCAGGCTCTGCGGGGCAGGCGGAGAAATTTCGCCAGGCGTGCTTCGCTCCGGCGTGCTTGCCGCGGCCTTCGCGCGCACGGACGTGAGAACAGAAAGAATCGCCAGCGCCACCGTGTACTCTTCCGAGATCACCGTTCCTGTTTCATCCACGAGCACGAGGCGATCCGCGTCCGGATCCACGGCAAATCCCAGGTCCGCATGTTCTTCCCCTACCCGTTTCCCAAGCTCCGCGAGGTTCGCGGGTGTGGGTTCCGGCGGGTGGGCAAACTGCCCGTTCGGTTCGCCGTTTACCATGAGTACCGCGCACCCGAGACGCTCGAGGAGCGGCGGCACGGCGATCGCTCCCGTGCCGTTTACGGGATCCACCACGACGCGAAATTTCCGGGCGCGAATCCGCTCTGCGTCAATGGGCAACGCAAGAACGCTTTTGACGTGGCGAGCAATTGCCGCGTCGTCTCGTTCAATGTCGTCCCCGCGAACGCGGAGACCTGCGATATTCGCCCCGACCGATCCTCGCATGCGCGAGGATGACACCCTGGCCCGACTCTTCATGACGACGCGGTGCAGCGCCTCCATTTCCTGCGCATCCAGGAACACCCCATCCGGCCCCACGAACTTCAACCCATTCCACGCGCCTGGGTTGTGGCTCGCCGTGATGATGAGGCCGCCCGCGGCCCGATGGTGCCGCACCGCTCGTGCCACCGTCGGCGTTGGCGCAATACCCACAATGATCGGCTGCACACCGGAAGTCACCATCGTCCGAGTTGCACTCTCGATTGCCCATGCTCCGGACGGTCGTGTGTCCCGACCAAGGACACTCCTCGCGTCTCCCGCCGTGTGCTGCTCGCCGATGAATTTCGCAAACGCCGCGGCCCACTGCCGCACGAGTTCTTCTGTAAATGATTCTCCCAACATGCCACGTACTCCGGAAATCGAAACGAGTGGCGAGGACATGGCGACGAGTGTAGATTGATCGTTCGCGATTGACAATTGGGGACGCGGGAGTATCATCGTCGCTTAAGGGTTGCTCTTTGTATTGTTCGGCTGTTGTCCGACAGGGTTTCTTGTACGAAAGGAGAGGCTATGGATTGTCTTCTTGAGGATCGTTTGAAAGAAGTGCGGCATCTTGACCGCGATCTCGCCGCGGAGCGGGGGCGCGGACTATCGCGGGAACTGGACACACTCATCCACGTCTGCGCGAAGGAGCTGGCACGACTACGCACCATGCGTGGAGAGAACGCGCGCTACCATGCCGAGATACTCTTTCCGGGTTCCAACGAGGAAGCGCTGCTCTACCGTATCCCGTACGAAATTTGTGGCGCGTCAGATCTTACGATGCTCCTTGCACGGTGGACAGTGGAGGAACTTCTCCCTGAAGAACGGCAGCGGGTGAAGTCGTTGCCTCTTCCGCAAAGAGGTTCGGGGACGCTCTGCTTGCTGACGCTCCGTCAAGGGCGCGGCGTGTCCGGGGCGACGGTGAGCATCGGGGATGCGGAACAGGTCTTCGCCGCGCGGGGGATTACTCCGGCCACGCTCGGGGAACTCCTGGGTCTTGACCCGGTGTCTCTCGAGTCCTGTAACTTCCCGAAGGGACACTACCTCCTCGTCTCGTCTGGGTCGCGTGTCTCGGATGGGGAGATGTGGCTCTCGCCGTACCTCCAGTACTCTGCCGGTCGCTGTTGGCTCCACTTTGGCCAGCGCGGCTGGCCCGAGCACACGTATTTTGTCGGCGTGGAGCACAGGGCATAGTCTGCAGACTCGTCCCATGCCCCCTCGCGCGCGAGGGGGTTTTTTCTGCGCTTTTCTTCCTCACCGCTTTCCAATCATTATCCCACCGGCCGATCTTGGGTAAACGGCAACCCTTGTTTCAAGGCCACTTCCGCGCGAGCAAGTTGCACGCCGATGTCGAGCGCGTGACTCGTCTGGCTCATGAGGTCGTGCTTGGAGAGTTCCTGAGCAAGCCGATCGGCGTTCGTGCCTTCGAACGACAAGAGCGGTGTGCCATCGGTGCCATTGAATTCCACGAGGATTTTTCCTTCGTGGACGCGGATGAGGAACAAGCCGCGAGGGTCCGTATCCTCGGCGTTCAAAGGTCGAACGGGCGCCTCCCAGAACGCGCAGGCGGCAAGCTTTTTCGCATTCTCCCAGTCGGTTTCATAGATGTGCGCGGACTGGGAGGTGATCTGGAGCGCACCGAGCGTGAACCCCGTCTCACCGGCAATGCGTCCTTGCAGCATCCGCAATCCAAATGCGTTCGGGATGGCCGCCTTGAAGATGTCGTGGCTGCGAACGGTGACGAGGAAGTGCAGCGCGCCGTGCGACTGAATGGCCTGGACTTGCGTGATGCACGGCGGCTCGTCGCTCGTTGCATCAATCCAAGGGACGATGGTCGTGGCGACCGCTCGTCGGGTGTCCGGAGAGGCCCGGAGGTTTTGGATCACCGACTCGACGATTTGATCAATGGTCCCACCGTCCGGTCGCGGATATCTCTGGAGACGGTTCCCGTACGTGTAGGACACGCCCGGCGGCTTGTCGGCGGAGAGGAAGACGTCATGGTATTCGTGGATGGCGTCCTTTGTTGCGCCGGTGACTTCGCGGAGTTCCTCGGGCCAGTCGGTCGGGAGGCAGATGTTCGCCGGGTCTTCATCCCGTACCACCCATGTTGCGCCGATGAGTTCTTTCTGTTGGCTCCCATACTGCGTCCCCTTCACCGTGCCGTACCGCATGATGCGCTCGACGACGTGGAGCCAGGCATCAATGATGCCGTGGCCGTGGATGAGCCAGCCGACCTGCTCGGAGGGGAACGTGTCCGGCGTGGAAGAAACGGCGTCGGGGAAACGCATGGGCTTCATGTACGGCTCTGTAGCCGTTGACTCCACGGTCGCCACGGCGCCGGCAAGATCCGCCGTGCTTACGTCCACGAGTTCGACGTGTTGTCGCATGTGCTGCAGGACGTTGAGATCAATCTCCCGTTCCAAGCGAAAGCTCGTTCCGGAAACCGATCCATCGGGCCGCGGTCCTTCCGCCCAGAGTTTTCGGAAGATCCCGATCCCCATGATGCCGAACTTCGTCTGGGAGAGGTGGCCGTGACCCCACACGTACAGGCGGCGGATGTGCGGGTTGAGGGCGAGGTTGCGGATGATCACGTTCACGCCCTGTGCCGAGTACAGCGTTCCGACAATCGCCGCTTTTTCGAGAAGGCGCGGCGCCTGGCGGAGCACGGCCTTCGGCTCATTCCAGACGGTGCAGAATCCCACGGCGCCCGTGCCGAGATGGACGTTGTATTTCTCGGGGTGATGCAACTGCTCCGTCGTGATCACGGTGTTTCGCATTCTACAGAATCCGGTATACTCGAGCCAGGATGATTCTCTCCGATAGAGATATTGAGAAAGCGTTGCGGGAAAAGATGATTGTGGTGCGGCCGAGGCCGAACCGCGCAACGCAACTGGGGAGTTCCAGTCTCGACCTGCGGCTCGGCTACCACTTCCGCGTCTTCCGGCATCGGGCGGTGCCGTACGTCGATCCGCGGAATCCGCTGACGATGGAGCGGATGACCGAAGAGGTGACCATCAGCGCGAAGCGTCCATTTGTCATTCAGCCACGGGAGTTCGTGCTCGCCTCAATCCTGGAGTGGATTGAGCTGCCGGACCACATCTCCGCGCGGATTGACGGACGGAGCAGTCTCGGGCGCCTGGGACTCGTGATTCATTCTACGGCGGGACACATTGATGCGGGATTCCAGGGGTCCATCACGCTCGAGCTGACGAACATTGGCATGATGCCCATTCTGCTCTATCCAAAAATACGCGTGTGCCAGCTCGTCTTTGAACTGCTCACGTCACCCGCGCGTCGGCCCTACAGCAGAAAACCGGGGGCAAAGTACGCGGGGAAAACGCGACCGGTGGAGACGGCGCTGGGAAAGGAAATGCGATGATCTCGTTCCGCGTGAAAAAACTTGTTCCGGAGGCGACGCTGCCCACACGGGCGCATGCGTCGGATGCTGGTATTGATCTCTACGCGAATGAGACGCGCACGCTCGCGCCGGGGGAGCGGCACGTGTTTTCGACGGGTATTGCCGTGGAGTTTCCCGAGGGGTATGTGGCGCTCTTGTGGGATCGGTCGGGACTCGGCAGCAAGGGGATCCACCGTCTCGCGGGGGTTATTGACGCGGGGTACCGCGGGGAGTGGAAGGTCGTGCTGCTGAACACGACGCGGGAGCCCTTCGAAATCCGGCAGGGGGATAAGATTATTCAGTGTCTTCTCCACGCGTTTGCGCCGGCGGAAATTGTGGAAGTTTCGGAGTTGTCCGACACCGACCGCGGCGCCACGGGGTTTGGCAGTACGGGGTAATCGTCCCGACCATCTCTCCCATGGGCTACGCTCCAGAAATTTTCCGTTCCTACGACATTCGCGGCATTGTTCCTCAAGAACTCGACGAAGCCGTCGCCGAGAAAATCGGGCGGGCGTTTGCTGTCTTCACGGGCGCTCGGACGGTGCTCGTCGGGCGCGACATGCGGACAACGGGTCCTGCGCTTCGCGACGCGCTGGTGCGCGGGCTCACGGCGCAAGGAGCCGATGTCCTGGATATCGGCATGGTGACGACGCCGCTCTTCTATTATTCCGTGTGGCGCTTCTCTGCCGACGCGGGCGTCATGGTTTCGGCCTCACACAATCCCGCGGGCTACAACGGGTTCAAGATGACCCGCGCGCAGGCGATGCCAATTTCGAAGGATTCCGGGTTGCTCAAGATTCGCGACGCGGTGGAGGAGGGGACATTTCCATCCGCTTCCCGCGTTGGCTCCGTCTCGACGGCAGATGATTCCGCCGGGTACATCAACTACGCAACGCAGGGCGCGGCGCAGGTGGGGAAGCTGAACATCGTGATTGACGCGGGGAACGGGATGGCCGGCCTGCTGCTCCCGCGCGTCCTCGAGCGGATGCCGCAACTCGCGGTCACGCGCTTGTACTTCACTCCGGACGGCGCGTTCCCGAATCACGAAGCGAATCCGCTCAAGGAAGAGAACATGCGGGATCTCCAAGCGCGTGTCCGTGCTGAGGGCGCCGACATCGGCGTCGCCTTCGACGGCGACGGAGACCGTGTCGGCTTCACTGATGAACGCGGCGTGATCGTTCCCGGCGACCTCATCACCGCGCTCATTGCGCAGGAGGTTTTGAAGGAGAAACCCGCGGCGAAGATTCTCTACGACCTCCGTTCGTCCTGGGCAACAAAAGAAGCGATCGCGGCCGCGGGCGGGGTGCCGATCATGTGTCGTGTCGGTCACTCCTACATCAAGGACCGCATGCGGCAGGAGGGCGCGGTATTCGCCGGCGAGCTGTCGAGCCACTTCTATTTCCAGGAGTACTACGCGGAATCGGCGATTCGGGCCATGGTCCTCCTTCTCCGGATGCTGACGGAGAGCGGTACACGGTTCTCGGACCTTGTGGCCCCGCTCCAGAAGTACGCGAAGAGTCCCGAGATAAACTTTGAGGTCGCGAACAAAGACGCGGCGCTCGCGGAACTCACGCGTCGCCATGCGCACGGGAAGCAGTTTTTCTTGGATGGTCTTTCCGTGGAGTATTCCGACTGGTGGTTCAATGTTCGCGCGTCAGGAACCGAGCCGCTGCTGCGGTTGAATATGGAGGCGCGCACCCCGGAGCTTCTCGAGCAACGAAAACGTGAACTCTTCTCGGTTCTCGGCGAACCGAGCGGGCGCTAGACGTACAGTCCGATCGTCTGGACTTACGCGATCTGGACGAACCCCATGCGCTCCTTCATGTCGCGGAGCGTCTTTCGCGCCGTCTCGCTCGCGCGGCGCGCGCCCAGTTGCAGGGTGGAGAGGAGCGCCTTCTCGTTGTCGAGGTGTTCCCGCACCTTCTCGCGAAATGGCGCGAGCGTAGCGATGAGTTGTTCCGCGAGCGCTTCTTTGACTTTCGCGTACCCTTTCCCCGCAAACTCTTGAGCGGTCTCCTCCAGGAGACCATCGTCAAAGGCGCTCATAATGTTGAGGAGGTTTCGTAAGGCCGGACCGATCGCGTCGGGATCAACGGCGGTGCCGGAATCCGTGACGGCACTTCTCACTTTTCTCTGGATATCTTCCGGCGTGTCCGTGAGGAAAATACAGCCAGTGCTGTCACCCGACTTACTCATTTTCTTCGCGGGATCTGTGAGGGACATGATCCGCGCGGTCTCTGGGAGCACGTACGGCTGCGGCTCAGTGAAGAGCGGGCCATGGGCGTGATTGAACCGGCGCGCGAGCACCCGCGCGAGTTCGAGGTGCTGCACTTGGTCTTCTCCCACCGGGACGAGGTCTGTTGCGTACAAGAGGACGTCAACTGCTTGGAGGACGGGGTACGCAAAGAGGCCGGCGCTGGCGGATGCTTTCCCGGTGCTCTTCTCCTTGAACTGGGTCATCCGGCTCAGCTCGCTCATTTTTGTGAGCGTGAGGAAGAGCCACGTCGCCTCGGTGTGCTCCGGGACATGGGACTGCACGAAAACCGTGTTCTTCTCCGGGTCAATGCCGGTCGTCAAGAGAATTGCCACGGTCGTCAGGATGTTCGTGCGGAAGAGCGTTGCGTCGTAGGGAACGGTGATCGCGTGGAGGTCGGCCACGAACCAGATGCCGTGGTTCCCAGCGTTCTGGAGCGCGACCCACTGCTTGATGGCGCCGAGGTAGTTCCCAATGTGGGGCATGCCTGTCGGTTGGATAGCGCTCAAGACGCGTTTCCCGGAGGGCAGTTTCATGGCGCGAGGATACGGGAGTCAGGGTAGAGGAAACAGGCGAGAGACGGTAGACGGGGAGGAACGCGGGGTGGGGCGAAGCAGGAGGCGGTGCGGAAGAGGCACGATGGTGACAACGACAGACGGCTTCATCCCGCTTCGCGCCCACGTCTTGCCGACTGCGCCTCGCTCATACCTCAATGAGGAGCGGGATAATCATCGGGCGGCGCTGGGTTTTCTGGAAGACAAACTGGCCAAGGTCGTCGCGGAGCTTCGCTTTCACATACGCTTCATTCGGGACATTCGACTCGCCGTTCTTCTGCTGCGTCTTTTTGAGAATCTCTCGGACCTTCTCCCGCATCTGCCCGACGAGCGCGCGCTGCTCCTTCATGTAGACGAAGCCGCGCGAGACGATGTCCGGTTGCCCGATGAGCTCGCCGGTCCGGTGGGCCATCTTCACGAGCGCGACCACAATCCCGTCGGAGGCGAGAATCTGCCGGTCCCGCAGCACGACTTCCGAGAGGTCGCCCACGCCGAGCCCGTCCACCATGATGTAGTTGATCTGGTACCGTTCATCCGTCACGCGGACGGCGTGCGGGCGGACTTCGAGAACCTGGCCATTATCCGGGTAGAGGACACGCTCCTTCGGAATCCCGACCTCCACCGCGAGTTTCCCGTGAAGTTTCCGGTGGTAGAAATCGCCGTACGCCGGGACGCAGAACTCCGGCATCACGAGGCGGAGCATCTGCTTCAGGTCCTCTTGACGCCCGTGTCCGCTGGAGTGCACATCCATCATCTGGTTGTGGTACACCTCGGCGCCCTGGCGGTAGAGGTAGTCTTTCAAGTTCCCAATGGCACGCTCGTTCCCCGGAATCGCCGACGAGGAAAAGATCACCGCATCGCCCGGCTGAATAGTCAGACTGCGGTGCTCCTTGCTCACGATACGCATGAGGACGGCTTGCTCCTCGGCTTGCGCCCCTGTGCAGAGGATGAGGACGCGGTTTGGCGGAAGCTTGTTGGACTCTTCCGCGGTGATGATCGTGTCTTTCGGGATGTCCACGTACTGCAACTCCCGCGCGATCTCCACGCTTGTCCGCATGCTAAACCCCTCGACGGCGACCTTGCGGCCGTGCTTCACCGCGAGCGTGAGGAGTTGCTGGATGCGGCGGACATTCGATCCCGTGGTGGAAGCAATGATCCGCCCCAGGGTTTCTTGAAAGATCTTGTCGAACGTTTCCATGACGGTCTGCTCGGGGATCGTCTCGCCAGGCTTGTCGGCCGCCGTGGAATCCCCGAACATCGCCGTGATCCCTTTTTGCCCGATCACGCGGATGTGTTCGAGCGCCGCGGGTGCTTCGTGGACGGGATGCGGGTCGAACTTCCAATCCCCGGTAATGAGCAGCACGCCGCTCGGTGTGCGGATGACAATACCGAGGGCGTCGGGGACACTGTGCTGTTCATGGAAGGTCTCGATTTCAAAAGCGCCAATACGCAAGGTGTCCCCCGCACGCACGGCGTGCGTGATGGGCTTCGTGATTCCCGGGAAATCCTCGTGGCGTTTTTGGATGAGCTTCACGGTGAACGGAGAGCCATAGACGGGGGGATTCCCGATGCGCGGCAGGAGGTGCGGCACCGCGCCCATGTGGTCAAGGTGCGCGTGCGTAATGATCATGCCGCGGATATCGCGCTCCCGGCCGCGGAGGAACGAGATGTCCGGGATAATGTAATCAATCCCCGGCATGTCTGCCTCCGGGAACATGAGCCCTGCATCAATGATCAGGATATCGCGCTTGTATTCGACGGCCATGCAGTTCCGCGCGCCCGTCTCGTCGAAACCGCCGATGGGAATGACGCGAAGAATGCCGTCCTCGCGGACAGGCAGCGTGGGAACATTCGTCGGAATGCTCATGAGCGGGGTCGGTCCGCTCCGTGCCCCCGGGCGCCGCGAGCGGCGCCGATCGCGCCGCGGACCACCATGAGCGGAACCGTGCGGGTGGGGCCGAGAAACAGACGGTCGTGGACTCTGTGGTCGGGCGTGTCCGCCCGGTGGTTTCTGGCCACGGTGGCTCTCACCGCGGGTGAAGTGCGCGGCAGGAGGAGAGGGGGGCTGTGGTGTCATCTGAATATTGTGATGAAAAGCAAAGAATTCTTGTGGGGGATCTGGTCGCTGGTGCCGGGAGCGGGATTTGAACCCGCACGGGCGTGTGCCCATAGCGCCCTGAACGCTACGTGTCTGCCAATTTCACCATCCCGGCTGACGGGGAAAATCAAGAAGTTAAGAATCTTTCAGACGTTTCTTCAGATCCTCCACCATCGTGACCGGTGATGGGTCAACGCCGAGCTCGAGAGCCAGACGATAGGAGAACCAATCTCCCATGAGGAGCGTCGAGAACATCTTCTCCAGGCGCGTTCCCCCTTCGATCGGAACCATCGTAGCAGGAACGCCGATAGTACGCAAGAGTGCGGTCGTGATCTCCATCCGCTGGAGGATCCGCGGATGGTCCTCGGGATCCCGGAGCATGAGGAGATGGAAGGGGTCGCGGGACGAAGCCCAGCCCACGAACTCGTTGTGGTTCAGCTCGGGAAAGACGTTCCAGAACGCCGGCGTCTTGGCATTCTCATTCACTTTGATTTTCCAGATCCGGGCCACGGTCGCGTACGCGTCGGAGGCGTAGATCACCGGCGTGCACGCCGTGAACGCGGGCGCGAGCGCCTCGCCACGTGTCCGCGCGGCGGCCATTGACGCGGCGAGGAAACCGTTCAGCGACCGGATGCGCTCGCGGGCATCCGACGCGGTGAGGCCGAGGCGGGCGAGGGTTTCCGTGAGGATGCCGACGCCATAGAGCGTCGCACACCGCGGCTGCATCGTCGGTGGATCCGCTGGGATCCGAATAAACGGTACGCCATCCGCAGCGCAGCGCCGTTCCAGTTCGCCGCCGGCAGCAATCCCGACGATCGGGTGGCCTGCCGACCGCGCCGCGTCGTACGCAGAGAGCGTCTCTTCCGTGTTCCCCGAATACGACGAGGCGATGACGAGCGATGTCCCGCGCAGGGATCCGGGAAGGCCGTACGAGCGGTGGATGAAGAGTGGGACCGCGGCCAAACCTGTATCCCGCACGAGCTGTGCCGCCATCCACGACCCCCCCATGCCCGCGACGACGACAGCATCCACAGACTCCGCAGGGAGCGGGACGTGCTGCGCGGCGGCAAGCCCCGCGAGGAGCTGTACAGGTGAGCGCGTGATCACGTCCTCCATGTTCTGACTGTCGAGTTCGTGCGGCACGGGTGAAGCGTAAACCGGAAAGGCAATACGTGGTAGGCACGAGGAGATGGCGATGTTTTCTCTCTTCCGCCGAAGTGTCTATCGCCTCACGTGCCCTGACTCTTCCACACCCGCTTTGTCCGGACGTACCACGAACTCACCGTGGTGAATCGCTCCGCCGGCAGGGGGAGCGCGTCGTACATGGTTCCTTGAACGCTCTCCCGCACCGCGTACGTATAGAGCGGGCTGTAGAGGAAGATTGCGGGAGCATTTTCGACGAGCCGCTCCTGGAAACGTTGGTATGTCTCGCTCCGTTTCACGATGTCCGTGGTCTTCCGCGCTTCCTCAAGAAGCTTGTCCGCGTCACGGTCCTTGTAGAGGGCGAGGTTCAAGCCGGGGTCGTGCGTCTGGGTGGAATGCCAGAACGGGTATGGGTCCGGATCAGCGCCGAGAACCTCTCCGTAGAGGAGCGCGTCGTAGTTGCGAGGGCGGATCGCTTCCGTCTGCACCGTGCCGACCGTCTTGGACTCGATGCGGACGTCCGCGCCGACCTCGCGCCACATCTTCGCCATCAGCTCCGCCGTCTTCACGTACTCCGGCCAATCGGTCGTCACGAGAGTAAAGGAAAGCTTCACCTCGCCTTTCTCCCGAATCCCGTCGCCGTTCGCATCCTTCCACCCAGCCTCGTCGAGATTTTGCGTCGCTTTGTCGATGTTGAATTCGGCGCGTCGCGGGTTCTGGGTATACCCGAGGAACCCCGCGGGAATGGGCGCATCCGCGCGAACCCCTTCTCCGTGGAGCGCCTCCTGGATGAGCGTGTCGCGATCCGTGGCGAGGTCCAGCGCCGTGCGGACGCTTTTGTCGGCGAGCGCGGGGTTCCGCGCCTGGTTGAAGAAGACCGCAAAATACTGGGGGAGCTTGACGCGATGGATGCGGGCCTGGCGGACCTGTTCCGTTTCGGTGACGCTCGACGGCGGGACGAAGCTCATGCCATCAACCTGCTGGCGTTGGAAGGCGCGCAGGAGCTCTTCGTGACTCTCAAAAAACGTGAAGGCCATCTCGTCGAGGTAGGGGCGCTCCCCGTGATACCCTTCGTACCGTTCCAGTTCTATTTCGAGGACCTCGCCTAATGAACGCTTCCGGAGTTTCTTGAATTGGAATGGGCCGGTGCCAATCGGTTTGAGGTTCTGTTCCGCGAGGGCGATGTTCTTCGGATTGATGCCCGCCCAAACATGTTGCGGCGCGATGCCGCTCGTCAGGTTGTAGAGGAACGGCGCGTACGGTTCCCGGAGCTTGAAGGTGACGGTGCGGTCATCCACTTTCGTCACGGTGACGCCCTGGAAACTTGGGGCGGACGGACTCTTCGTGTCGGGGTTCTGAATCGTCTGGAACGTGAACACGACATCATCGGCGCTCACGGGCTCGCCGTCATGCCAGCGAAGCCCTTCTCGAAGCTTCGCCGTGTACGTGGTTCCATCGTCACTCACCGTGACGGTTTCTGCGAGGTCTGGCGCCAGGGTATCTTCAGCGGCAATTTTCATGAGGCCGGAATACACGACACGGGAGAGCATCATATCGGCGTCGTTTGTTCGCGCGAGGAAGGGGACGATATACCGCGGTTGCCCGACGATCCCCTCGCGGTATGTGCCGCCTTCGCGCGGGACGAGTTCCGTCCATTGCCGCACAACGAGAATCAGCGACCACAGCGCCCCGATGATGAAGATGGCACACGAGCCAACAAGGAGCCGGCGCTCATGGAGAGTGAGCGCATGTCGGAGAGCGGCAAGTCCGCGAGGGGAGATGAGCAGCATATCTAGAGAGAGTTCCGTTCCGTGCTCGTGATCCCGTAGTCGTACGCCACGGTCCCCCCGCACGCGGCGGTCTCGCGCGTGTCGTTCGCATCCCCTTCCAGTTCCGCGAGGAGTTCAAAGCTCACGGGACTTGTTTTCCAATAGAAGTAGTCCCGTGCCGTGCCGCCGAATCGGGGGTCCTGCGGGAATGGTTTCTCGAGCTTTGCGTACTTCTCATCGCGGCGGAGCGCGGCCTCAATGACTGCGCGGACCGGCGCGTGCGTTGACGCGGAGAGCGTTCCGCACCATGCGGGGACATTGTCCGGAGGAACCGTGCCCATCGCCCGGGCATGGCGGATGAGGGCATGTTCGAGATCCTCAAGGTCATGTTTGC
Source organism: uncultured Candidatus Saccharibacteria bacterium (assembly GCA_964372305.1). GTDB lineage: Bacteria > Patescibacteriota > Andersenbacteria > UBA10190 > CAIZMI01 > CAYJQK01. Next base: position 14,416 of record CAYJQK010000018.1, read on the forward strand.
GCATGGTATCACGCGCTTGTCGCGCCTGGAGTTCGATGGCCCACACGCCGACCCCCATGAACACGATCACCGCAATCGCGAAAACCCACGAGCGCGCGAGGGGAGAGAGACTGTTCATCGCTGGTCGTGAGGCGTGCTTTTCGGGGCTTTTTCCCCTTGCACCTCGCCACCGGTAATGAACACGTGGTGACACGGACGATGCGGGCGCCGACTTCAGCAAGTGGAACAGCCAATGGCGCGATCGGCACGCGCACAGGCCAACGCTAGAGGATGAGCCGGAGAACGGAAAGTGTCAAGAAGGCCGCGGCGAGGATAATCGTCGTCTGATGCAAGCGCTTCTCGAGGCCGCGCTTCGTATGGTACATCGCGGAGTCGCCCCCGAAGGTCTGGCCAAGCCCGGCGCCGCGGTTCTGGAGAAGGATCGCGCCGATGAGGAGGAGCGAGAGGATGATGTGACTTATGGTGAAGAGTGTTTCGCGGGACATCGGTTAAGAGGAAAAAGGAAAGAGGAAAAGGAGTGAAAGGAGGAGTGTTGTGCCGAAGAGGCCGAGGGGAAGCGGCGGCGTGAACGTGAAGCCCTCAACGAGACTGGCCGCAATGGCCACGACGATCATGCGGAGAAGGAACACGCGGAGCAGGCGGGGGAGGAAAAAGAGCACGAGGGCCGCACCGTGGCGCGTGACGTGGAGCACCACCTCCCCGACGGCAATAAAGAGTCCCATCAGGACGTACGTCGAGAGGAGCCCATCGTCAGTAATCCCCGCGGGCACCAGGGATCTCGCGAGCCACGTGCCGGCGCTCGCAAGGATGAATCGCACAATGAAGCGGCGCATGAATGCAGGATACTGGATATTCGAACGAACCCAAGCGACGGTACCACGCCCCGGGAGAGACGTCCACTGGCGAACACGGAACTCCTCACTGACGGGAATGTTCCTACACTCGTCTGTCATTGCGAGCGAGAAGCGAGTGAAGGAAACGCTCCGTCGGGTACATGGGTATTCCGCGCATGCGGGAATCCGCGCTGCAGCACTGTCCCCGAGCGTCACTTGAGAACCAGGTCGTCGCGCAACAGCGCACGGGTCCCCGCGTGCGCGGGGACGACGCCGCAGTATCGCTTTCGCGGGGGACACATCGCGTGCTTCACCATTTCCCGTCCGTGAGCAGGTACACAAACACGGAACTGACGTGCACGCCTACGGTGCACCGCGCGCGGCGCGGAGGAACGTCACGATGGCCGCGGCGCGCGTCCGGGACTTGAGAATCTTCTCGAGGTCGTCTTCAGAAGCGGCGGCGATGGTGGAGAGTGAGCCGAATTCCCGCAGGAGCTTTTTTCGTGTCGTGTCCCCAACCCCGGGAATTTCCTCAAGGAGCGAGCGGGTCATGCGCTTTTTCCGGAGGAGGCGGTGGTACCCAAGGGTGAACCGGTGGGCTTCGTCGCGGAGACGCTGGAGGAGGTAGAGCGCAGGTGACGTTCGCGGGAGGCGCAGGGGCTCCCGTCGGTCCGTGACGTATACTGCCTCTTCTTGTTTCGCCAGCGCGGCAATCGGGCAATGAATGCCGGCGGCGTGAAGCACGGAGACCCCGGCCCGCAATTGCCCTTTCCCGCCGTCGAGCAGGATGAGGTCGGGAAGAGGCCATTCGGCGGAGACGCGTCTCTCTTCGGCGCGCGTCTGGCGCGCGAAGCGCCTCGAGAGAACTTCCCGCATCATCCTGACATCATCCGACTTTCCTTCTGCGAGAATATGGAACCTCCGGTACAAATTCGGAGCAGGTTTTCCTTGGCGGAAAACGACCATCGAAGCGGTGGCCAGCCGTCCTTGGATATTCGAGATATCGTATGCTTCAATGCGCGCCGGCGGCGCGGGCAGGGAGAGCAGGTGCGCGAGGTCCCCGAGAGCCTGGTGGAGGTTTGCCGGACTTTGGAGCTCCGTGAGGGACTTTGTGAGCGCTTCCGTTGCGTTCGCTGCAGCGAGCGACAGGAGTTTCCGCTTCCAACCGCGGCGTGCGGTCGTGATGGCCAGGCGCACCCCGTGCGTGCGCGCAATCCAGGTGGCGATCGTGGCCGCATCCTCGATAGACTCTGGGAGGAGAACCTCCCGAGCTTCCCCGTGCACCCGCTGGTAGTACTCAAGAAGGAACCCGCGGAGCATGGCGGGTATAGGTTCGCGAGCGGAATGATCTTGGGCAAGCAGCGGATCTCGATCGCTGGGAGAGCGGAGGGGGAAGATCGGCGTGCCGACGACACGGCCATGGCGCACTTCAAGGACGGCAATCATCGCATGCGCTCCGTGCCGACTGATGCCGATCGCGTCCACCGAGTCGCGGTGCGGCGTGACGACGTTCTGCGGGACTAAGGAGCGCTCGATGGCCTGAATCGCGTCACGGACGCGCGCGGCGCGCTCGTACTGCTGTGTGGTGCTCAACGTCTCCATCTGTGTCCGGAGCGTCCGGAGCGCCTCTCTGGCATCGCCATCAAGGAACCGCTTCAGGTAGGCGAAGGTTCGTTGGTACTCCTCGAGCGTGATCGCCCGCAGGCAGATTCCCGAACAGAGGCCGAGGTGAGTCGCAAAACACGGACGCGTGTGCCGCGCGCCGGGATCCGGGTACGCGCACCAGGGGAAGAGCTTCCGTGCTTCCTTCAGAGTACGACGGATCGTTTGCGCGCTCGGGAAGGGACCGCGGTACCACGCGTCATCGGGGAGAACGTGCCGCGTCAAGGATACTTTGGGATACGGCTCGTTCGTGATTTTCACATAGAGGTACGATGAGTCATCGAGGAGCTGGATGTTGTATGGTGGTTGATGACGCTGGATGAGCGATGCTTCCAGAGCGAGCGCTTCCACCTCCGTGTGCGTGACGATCGTCTCAATACGCTCCGCGCGGCGCACCATGTCCCGTTTTGTCTGCCAGAGCCTGCGCCCGTTCCCGTACTGAAGCACCCGTTTCCGGAGAGACTTCGCTTTCCCGACGTACAGCACGCGTCCCCGTGCATCTTTGAACAGGTAGACGCCGGGTTTCCGCGTGAGGGTGCGCGCGGTCGCGCGAACAGTACGCATCGCACGAGGAAGTGTAACGGAACACGCGGTGCCGGCGCATCCCCTCCTCCCGCCTGCCACTCTGGTCTG
>CAYJQK010000019.1:0-17080 GCA_964372305.1 uncultured Candidatus Saccharibacteria bacterium
ACACTCCCGCACTGACACCGGGAGGGCGAGAGGGTGTTTTTCAGAGGGTCCCTAGATACTTCTCGGGGGAGTTCAGGAGAGTTTTTCGACGGTCTTTGTTGTGTCCAGCACAGAACGAGCCTGAACGGAACCCCCGTTTCTATCACGGGGAGTGACTGGAACCTTGGGATACCGCGCCCCATGGTACGGCCTATGCTCATGAGGGACCATCGCAAGAGGGATCGTCACCACCACAGATACGGTAGAACGTCCATGTCCGGTCGTAGATGACGCGATAGCGGAAGTTTCTCCCTTCCTGGGTATCAAACCCCGAACCGGAAAGGCGGGGATGCTCGAGAGCGGCCTGGAGAAAGAAGCCGCTCATGGAACCTTCATCCCTCTTCTGTCCGACGGTCGTCGGGCAATAGGCATAGGGGAACCTTCTCCATTGACGTTCACGGGGGAGAGGGGGGTCGAAAAGAAACGAGTCCTCGCTCATCCCGAGCGAACCCCAGTCGTTCGTGTCAGAGAACACGCAGGTGAGCGGTTCGGCACGAGATGTTCTTGGGAACACCGAGTGCATGTTGTAGTACTGCTCGAGTGTTCGCTTGATCTGCGAAAGGTCGTTCAGCCGTTGGTCATCCCGTGCGTCTCTCCGCGCGTCGCGCACAGCGGGAAGCAACAGGAGGAAGAACAGGAGAGCCGTGATCCAGAGCGCCCGGCGCTCCGCACGCCGCCACTCTTCCGGCACATGTCCGTGTGGAGGGTACGATGACACGGGTACGTGTACGGAGGGCATCGAGGGGTCAGCTCGCGAGCACCTCGCGCGTTTCACACGCGGGGAGCGGCAAGAGGTCACGATGATGCTGAACAACGTCCCTACTTCCCGGCGCCTCGGAATCCGGGAGTCTGTCAAAAATCCAGACATACGGGAGGTCATTGATGACGATGTCGTGGCGGCAGCGGCCGCGCCGGAAGTAGCCGGAAAGATATTGGGTTTCCCGACTATTGAGCTCGCGGCCGAACATTGCCCTGTAGAGAACCACGTAATCGGACGGGTGTTCGTCATATTCATGGCCGAGGCTCTCGACCACCCCGGGGTACCATCGGCCAAGGATAGATGCATAATAGGTCACTGCGCGCGTTGATGTTGGATCCGCGTTCTCGCGAAGCCACGCGGCGGCACGCTCGAGGCCCTCGCCCCATCCAAGCTTGTGTGTGAGCTCAACAGGGTAGAGGCGATTATAGTGCGCGAGGTAGTACGGGTGCAGGCGTGCGGTGTCGGCCGCAAGGATGCCGATACTCGCGGCCGCAAGGATGCCCGTGATGAGAGGACGAGAGAACGCCGGGAGCACGCGTGAGATGAGGGCTGCCGCCCAGAGAACACCACCGGCGGCGAGGACATCGACGACAAGATTCCCCATGAGAAAGTAGCGGTCCGAGCGTTGGCCGCCGAAGCTCATGATCCCCCCAAACGCCGCAATGGTCACGGGCAAGGTAAACCAAAAACGGCGCGGCGCGAGACGGGGGAGAAGCCTCCCGGTGCCGAGGAGGGCACCCAGGAATCCAAGCGCGCCAGCCGCGGTCGAGACGGGGTTCAGCCGAAAGAACCACTCACGCGGGTAGTAGAGCGGATCGCGACCGCCTTTCCCGAAGTCCGTTTCTTGAGAGTGGAGGACAAGACGCTGACTCATGACGCGAATCGGGTGCAGCGGGTTCCAGACCGCCGGCCAGCCGAGGATGATCACCAGGAGGATGCTCACGGCATAGCTCCGGAGGCGCCGGATGCGAGACGCGCGCAGGGGGGCGGCGAAGACTGTAACGAGGCCCGGGAGCAAGAGGAGTCCGCCCATGAGCTTCGAGAGGATCGCGAAGCTGGTGCTGACGCCCGCGAGCGCGAGGTAGCGCAGTGCCCGCGTCTTCCAGACGAGCGCGAGCAACAGCAACGTCACGAGGACGCCGAGGGCGAGGAACGCGTCCGTGTGCACCACGCGGCTATGAGCGGTAAGGAAATTGTCGAACGCAAGGAAAAAACCCGCGAGGATACCCGCGGTTGGTCCCGCGACGCGGGAGAGGAGGACGACGGCGAGGAGCAGGAGGATGCCGGACGCAATCGCGATGGAAAACTGCGAAGCGCGGACGCTCGCGAAACGATCGGCGAGTCCCGCGACCCACATCGTGGTGACACCAGGCTGTCCGCCGCTGAACGTGAGGTTCGGTTGCAGCGTGGCGATGCCAAGGATGAATCGATGCGCCCGCCCCTGCCAAATCGGCTCGTCGTTCGTGAGCATTTGCCCCAGATTCGCCGTTCGTGGCAGGAACACCGCGAGTGCGAGGAGCAGTGCGATCGCGCTCCGCAGCCAGGACGTCGACGGTATGAAAACGTCACCCAAGACTCTGACAAGACGAGGCATGCATGTGCAGCCTAGCACAGCAGCCGCTTCGTGCCGCCATACCCTTCCGCGCGGCAGGAAGTTCTGCTACACAGATGGGGTATGTACACGGGCGAGCGTATTCTTCCGGGTGGGAAGTTCAACGTGACGTTCCAGCAGAGCCTTTTTGCCTACGCATTTGTGCGGCGTGTCTCCGCCGGTCTCCGCGTCCTCGATGTCGGGAGCGGGGAAGGGTATGGCTGCGCGTATCTTGCCGCGACGGCAGCAGAGGTCGTCGGGATCGATAAGGACGGCGACGCAGTCCGTGCAGCATCGGAACGCTACGCGCAGCTCAACGTGTCGTACGTCACCGCAGATCTTTTTCGCGCGCGCGAGGCGCTCGCCGGCCGACAGTTTGACCTTGTGTGTTGTTTCCAGACTATTGAACACGTTGACGATCAGGATGAGTTTCTTGACGCACTCGTATCACTCACCGTTCCCGGCGGCCGCGTTGTGGTCACGACGCCGAATCGGGACATGTTCCCAACGTACAATCCCTATCACGTGCGCGAGCTTGATGTGACGAGCATTCGCGCATTGTTTTCTCGTCATTTTCCACACGTGGAACTCTCTGGGGTGTTCGGCGATCACCGGGTTCTCTCCTATCGTCAGTCGAAACAGAAGATCGGGAATCTCTTCCTGCGCCTCGATCCGTTCGGCGTGCGGGACCGTCTCCCGCGTCCTCTCACCCAGGCGCTCTACGACCGCGTCTCGTTCCTCATCAAATCCGTGTCCTACCTTCGCAAGCGTCGGGAAGTGGAAGAAATTTCTCTAGAAAATTTTTCCCTCCGTCGCGACGAGTTGGAGAGCGCCTTGGATTTTCTCGCCGTCGGCGTGACGGCATCCGCATGACTACCGTCCGCCGCGTTCTGGTCCTTGCCCCGACCCCGTTCTTCGCGGATCGCGGGTGCCACATGCACATCGCGGAACAGGCCTTCGCGCTCCAGCGGCACGGGCTCGATGTCCGCATCGTCACCTACCATCTTGGGCGGGACCTTGCCGGACTTCATATCGTCCGGACCCTGCGCGCGCCGTTCTACAAAAAGCTTGGCCCGGGTCCGTCCTGGCACAAGTTTTACGTCGATCCGCTCTTGCTCGGGACCGCGCTAAGGGTCGCGCAGAAATTTCATCCGGACATCATCCACGCCCATCTCCATGAGGGGTGTCTTCTCGGTTCCGTCGTCCGCCGTTTCACGGGTGTTCCCCTTCTTTTTGATGTCCAAGGGAGTCTGACGGGAGAACTCCTCGCGCACCGGTTTCCCCTTGCCGGTCCCCCGCTGCTCCGGAACACCTGGTATGCATTGGAGCGGTGGATTGATCACCTTCCGGACACGCTTGTCGCACAGTCGACGGAGATGAGGAAAGAACTTCTCGGGAAGTTCCGCGTGCGTCCCGACAGGATTTACATGGCATATGACGGCGTGAATACGCACGTCTTCAAGCCCGGGGAACGCGATATGCACCTCGCGCGTGCTCTCGGTGTCCCGGCCGACCGGAAAGTCATTGTCTACCTCGGGGGGCTCAGCCCTCACAAAGGGGTGGACACACTTCTCGAGGCGTTCCCCCATGTCCTCCGCGCGGTCCCCGCGGCGTTCCTGCTCCTCATGGGGTACCCCCACGAGAGCGAGTATCGTGAGCGGATCCGGGCAATGGGGCTTACCGACGACGTGACGGTCACCGGCCGCATTCCGTATGAAGATGCGCCACGGTATCTCACGCTCGGGGACATCGCGGTTGCTCCCAAACGGTCGCAGACGGAAGCCAATGGAAAGATCTACAATTACATGGCTTGCGGTCTTCCCACCGTCGCCTTCGACACGGTGGTCAACCGGGATATCCTCGGCAACCTCGGCGTCTATGTTCATGAACTCGGCGATGCCCAGGGTCTCGCGCGCGAGGTTATCGAGCTCCTCACAAACGATGCGCGCCGCTGGAAACTGGCGGAGCAGGTCCGGGAGAAAGCCGTCCGCGACTATTCGTGGGACGACGTGGCCGGGCGGATCGTGGATGCGTACGGCGCGGCGCGGGTGTTTGCCGAACACGGGGTCGCGTCGTCCGCGGCATCCGTCGACGTCCCACCAGTGTCCACGGAGCGTCGTGGCAGCTGAACGGTCGTCGCCGGTTTCCAGCCGTCCTGACGGGGCTTTCCTTGTCATCGCGAGAATGTTCTTCCGAAGGATTCGCGTTTCCGTCCTGCCAGAGAAAGGGGAACGCTGGGCCAGAAGTACGGTCCAGGGTTTTCGATGTGGAAGAACATGCGGCGAAGCAGCAAGAAGACGTGGGCTCCATATCACAGAGAGGAGTTTCTCTACGTCCCTCACCGCGGGCCTCGTTTCGTGGATGTCCTGGAGCCATGATCGTCCGTATTCGTTGAGCGCGTTTCTCGTTTCGCTATCCTGCAACCTTGCACCATCATAAGGGTCGTGCCGCTGGAACACGATGACCATCACCAGTATCCTCCGTATTTCCTCATTCGTCGCGGTGGTCGCGTCAATCGCGTTGCAGGTGAATCTTGCCCGCCAGGCGCCCATGGACAACGACGAAATCGCCTATGTGTACGATGCGCACCTTGTGGCGGACGGAAAAAATCCGATGGCCTTCGGATGGGTAAAGGGGTTTGGGCTGTGGCCCCCGCTCGCCGCGTGGGTGTCGTTCGTGGGTTTTCAGAGCACTGCGGCACTCAAAGGGTTTTCCATCGTGCTCTTTCTCGCAGAGGTTCTTGCCCTGTTCCTTTTGTTCCGGGAGCTCCGACAGCCACGTGCCGGCGCCATTGCGGTTCTCCTGTGGAGTGCGAGCCCCTACCTTCTCAATACGCATGTCACGCTCCACACGCAGAATGTTCAAATTCCTCTCTTGCTTTTTGGTGCGTTTCTCTATCTCCGTTCGCGCCATCATCAGACGGGAAAAATAAGACTCCTTCTCACGGGTGTTCTCACCGGGTATGCGTTTATCACGCGCGAGAGTGCGCTCTTCTTTAGCCTCGTATTAAGCGTCCTGCTTCTCGCGGAGCCGTGGTCTCTGGGAGAACGCACGCGGCGTCTCTTGGCATATTGGGTCGGGTGGAGTATCCCGGTGTTTCTTACCCTGGCGCTGCTCTCTCGCCAGACAGGAATCCACCGCATCTTCGTGAATTATGCGCGGTACGTTGATCGCACCGTTGGGGTAACGGCGAACTCGACGCTCCACAATCTCCCCGACATTCTTCGTTTCATGCACTCCCAGTACTCTCTTGATCTTCTCCTGCTCTTCCTTTTCGGCCTTGGGACGGTTCTCTCCGCTCTCGTCTCCCGTGTGAGGCAAGGGGGTGGACGAGCAGGGCAGCGGCGCCTCGTCCTTCTTCTTGCGGGGGTGACGATTGTTCTGTTCGGGATCGGCCTCACGACCGTGCGCGTCTCCCGTGCCTACTGGCAGAGTGATTGTCGTCTGGCGGAGCACCCGGACCTCTACTGCCAGGCCGACTTCGTGAAGGGGATTGTCGCTCCTCTGCTTGCTCTCGGCGTTCTCTGCCTTGTGTTGCTTCTTCTCTGGAGGCCTCTTGCTCCTGATGCGCCGGTCGCGCAGCGGGAGGCGTTGGTCACGGTGATGCTTCTCCTTGTCCCCGCCTTTATTGCCTACGCGAAGAACGTCCGTTTTACCATTGCGTACCTCTATGAATTTTATCCCGGCATCGTCGCCCTGGCAGCGCTTAGCGCTGCGTCACTGCTCCGTGCGCGTCGGGTGATGGTGGGTCTCGTCCTTTTTCTCGGTCTGGTCACGGCCTATCGTTTCTCCTGGCGCTTTGTGACGGCGCTTCCCATGTCGGGTTCGTACACACCCGAGGATGTTCAGGAGCTTCGAGAGGTGGTGACCCACATTCCCGGCTGGTCGTCGGCTCGTGTGTTCACCGCCTCGACCACCATCGTGAAACTTCTCGGCGCTGAACCGCTGCTTCACATTAGCCACCCGATTTCCTACGGCTACCCTCTCCCCGAGCGCATGAAGTTCGCTCTCTACCCCCGACCCGAGGAGATCGTGGCGCTCATGGAGCAGGAGTGTCCTCTTGTTATTCTTGAAGATGTTTTTACCCAGAAGTCCTACTACTGGGGGAATAATCCCATCAAGCAGTATGTAGATGCGGAGTTTACCGAAGTGTATCATCTCCGGTCCGAACCGCGGACACGCATTCTGGTTCGGACCCGCGGGTGTCGCACGGCGTTTTTATGACAATAGAGACCCGCCACCACAGAACGTTTTGGAAGGTATCCCGGAGTCTCATGCGCCTCCTGCGTCACGTCTGGCTGTTTCTCGCAGACCCTCGTCGTCGGCGCGACCTCGTGATTGTTCTCCTTCTCGCTCTCGTCACGCTCTCCGTGCGTGTGTACCTTGCGAACGGGCGTCGGATCATGCCCGCGGGAGACGCGTTCATGTTTCAGGTCATCGCGGATCACCTCCGACATGGGCAGTACCCAAAATATGAGAAGCGCTTGCCCGGCTACTCCCTGGTGCTTCTTCTTGGTCGCACGTTTGGTCTTGATCCGATTCCCTTGAGCATTGGTGTCAGCATTGCGTCCGCTTGTGGTGCCACGATTGTTCTCTACAGTATTGGCAGACGTATGGGAATCCGCCGGGTACCTCTCACGCCAGCAGTATTCCTGAACTCGTTCTCGCCGGCGCTGGTTGTCAACGGCATTCGTCCACTCTCGGACAGTTTTTTCCTCTTTCTGGTGCTTCTGGCAGTCTTCGTGTCCATGTCTCTCAAAAAGGGCGCCCGCCAGAGATACGCCCTAGGGACGGGAATGGTTCTTGCGCTGATGATGTTGACTCGGTACGAAGGTGTTCCCCTCGCGGTTGTGCTGCTCGTCGTCCTCTTCTTCCGAGTGGGGATGCGGTCGCTTGCTGCCGTGGTGACTCCGCTTCTCATCGGTCTTGCCCTCTGGCTTCCGCTGTTCCGGACGACCATCGACACATGGAACGACTTCCCGTACGTCGCGCAGGCGCGAGCGTCGGATGCGGGAGATCTTACCATGTTTCACAGAAACCTCATGGTGAGCCTCCGAGGATCGGGTTGGCTCCGGGTCCTTGACGACCTTCGGGCGGCAGCGGACCGACCCGCGGATGACCATCATCTCCTTTCTGTTTTGCGCTCTCCCTCGTGGTGGCTCGGCCTCTGTGCGCTCATCGGACTTGGCTGGATGCTGACAGCGGGACGACGGGAGGCGCTCCCTTTTCTTCTGGTCTTTGTGGTCTATACCGTCACCCTGTCTACCTGGTGGGTGTACAGTCGTTATGTCGCCTCCCTCACTGTTGGCAACGACCTTGCCATTGCCGCTGGTCTCCATGTCCTTTGGCGAGGGGGAGCGGCCATCGCTCGGAAGAAGTCCACCTCTCGAGACCTTGTCCCCGGTGTGTTGGCGCTCTGTGGGTTTTTCCTCATCGGCCTGGAGATCCGGGGAAGGTTTCGTGAGGCGCAATCCCGGGCCTGGGAAAATACCGGACGCGGTTATGCGCTCTATCGCGCATACCGTGCTCTCGCCCATCTTCCGGGACGCGTCGCGGTCAGCCACGGAGGATGGGAAACGCCCATGGCGTACGCGACCTTCGGCTTTGTGGATCCGCAACCACTCCACGACAATATCCTGAGTCGCGTCTACGCGCGCCGCGGAGTCTATCTCTCTGCATTTCCCGATGACGATCCCAAGCAGCTTTTGGCGCGTCTCCAAGAGCGCAGTGTGCGGTACCTCGTATTGACCGCCGATGACTCTCGGCTTGCTCCGCTCACCGACCTTCTCCGAAAGGAAGGGGTCGTGCGCGACGAGATGGTTTTTCACTGGAAGCTTCCTGACGGAAACGAGGACCGCGTTCCCGTTCTCGAACTTGCCTGGAGAATCCCTCCGTCCTCCTGATCATCACCAATCTCCCGAGCAACGAGATGATGCGCGGGCGATCATCTGCGCAGGAGTACCCATCACGCCACCCGCGCCCTCTCTCAACGGGAGATGGAAGCGCGCCGATCTCGGCAACACGTGTCTCGCCTCGCACACGCAGCGACACACAAAGGTCTCTCGCTCCCTGAAGCGCCGGTCGCGCGACACGTCGTTCCTGCGGGGATGCCTCAAGGCCTCGGAGCTCTTTACCGCTCGTGAATGAGGGGAAGGTTCGTGGATAATGTCTCGAGTATTCTCACGAAGAAGCACTTGACCCTGTACGTAACTACAGGGTTTATGATTACAGAATGAAACCCATCCCACCCACACCACGAAGTATTGGACAGCTCGCTCGGCACGCCGGGGTCGGTGTCGAAACGATACGCTTTTATGAACGGCAGGGATTACTGGAGGAGCCACCGCGCAATAAATCAGGGTACCGACAATATACGCCGGCTGTCGTCACGAAGCTTCATTTTATCAAACGCGCTCAAGAGCTCGGCTTCTCTCTGAAAGAGATTGCTGACCTGATCGCCCTTAAACTCGATCCCTCAACGACTTGCGCTGAGGTCAAACAGCAAGCTGAGACAAAATTGCAAAGTGTCAATAATAAACTCGGAGATCTTAAAGACATCAGATCCGCTCTCCTCAAACTCACAAAGGCCTGTCGAGGAAGTGGCCCAACGACTGATTGTTCTATCTTAGATTGGCTGGAAGATGACTAACGCCCGAAAGGAGGTGACGACGTATGCTATTCAAGAAAGGCGACCAGTACCGCTGCTTTGACCCTCGCTGTGGCTGTGAGATTGCAGTGACGAAAGGTGCCCCGCCAACCTGCCAGGGTAATGAGAATCCGCGCTGTTGCTGCGGAAGAGAGATGAACAAGATATAAATACAAGGAGCACTGAAAAGAGCTGCTTTCTCACGGTAGCTCTTTTCTCGCTCAACGGCAATTCGCTACCACGTGCACTTCACTTCGAATGTTCTTTTACCGCGTGTTGGATAACTTCTCGATTGCAACTTCTATGCTCACGACACCATGACGCGCACTTTTCTGTCCACCATTTTTCTCGGTACGTAAAACCACATTCCTCACACTGACGCAGAGGCTGATTGTTCTGCTGAAGAGTTTTCACCATAGCTATGAATGACATCGTGGGCTTAGCAAATCAGTGTTGTGGTGCATTGTGCTGGGGCGCACTGGAGGGTGTTTGTTGATTTGTCCCTGCCGCTCTACTCTCTGCGGTTACGACAAAGTGAGTCGTCAAAACCTTCCCTTGGTGCTGGAACTGAGAGAAGACTGCGTACTTGGCAGCAGTTGGGAAGGTCACGGCAAAGTCTACCTTGCCAGTCTGGTTACCAACATTCTCATCTAAAGCATGGGTGTGCAGAAACTCCAGATCGCCTTCACGAAGGACCACTGTATGGCCAAGAGCACCTAAGTACTTCTCTAAATTCGTTACTGGTTTGCCAGCCTGGTTCACCGCAAACGTCAGCGTGGTTGAGGTGTTGGCTGTAACCGGAGTTGGGTTAGGCATCAACTGTACTTGGTAACCTTGAAATGTCTTGCTCATGCGAGTATCCGCGAGTGGCTGTGGCTTGTCATTGGCAAGGTTCCCAACATTCACATCTTCATGAAGCGTTACACCCAGCGGCGTACCGTCTGGACCCATCTGGCCACTCGCCGGAGTGAAGTCTGGGAATATGCGATAGGGACCATCCGTAGGAAAGGTCAGGTTCGCTAACGTGAATAGACCGGTCGCTTTATTAAAGACAGGATGTACGTGTTGAAATTCGGCTAAGTCTTTGCGTACGACAATAAGGTGCATGATTTTCTCGTGGACAGTCGCAAAGTCTTTTACGGTCGTACCTTGGTCATCAATAATAGAGAAGGTATAGGTGGTGGGTTGTTTGGGTTGGAAGCTCTTGCTGGATGCGTCAGATTTGAGTGTAAAACTCCGATGACTTTGAGCGGTGGGAGCACTCGTGTCCTCCCCGACGTCTGATGCTGTCTGCTGGCGGGTGAAATACCAGCGACCAGCGGCAATAAGAGCGACGACGACAATAACGCCGACGACGACTCCGGTGGTGGAAAAACCTGCGTTTTTTTGATCATGCATATGGTATGAGTATGAAGGCTGAGAAATACTGTCGCGAGAATGGTCTTTTTGATCATAGTTTTCCTTTCGCATACCGCGCATCATGAGCAGCATGGAGAGCGGACAGGCGAAGACGAGGAGCAGCGGTGCAAACGCTGCGAATCGGGGCACGAAAAGCACCATCGCCAGGACCGCGAGTCCCAAGCCAGCCAAGACTTTCCCATTGAGGCACAGTGTGAGCACGTCGAGTGATTTCATACGTGCCTGCTGCTCTGCAGCAACGGAGAAAAATAGTATTTACTCATAGGTAATTTCAATCCGATCCTTATCCTGCATACGATAGTGTTCAAACGCAGTGTTTGGCTGCCCATTCACGGTCATTTTTACAGTTCCGTCGGTATCGCTACAGGTATCGACCACACAGCGACTGCTAAACTGCTTGCCCCAGATGGCAAAGAACTTGCCGAGTCGAATGTCGTCTTGGCGAACGGCTCGATTCATCTCCATATGAATTTGATCATTCACCGTATGCGTATGCATGTCTTGATGAACAGCTCCCCCTACGCCAATATTGGCCGGTATTTCTACCGCTTGGCCCTTGATCGTCATCGAGAGTTCAGAATGCCAGTGGATACCGCGGCGGGAGACAAGATCAGGTGCATCCGGTGAGCGAACAGTCGTGACAATAAGCCAACCGATACCGAATACGACCGCTCCGACTCCTGCCCACAAGGCGGTTTTCTTGAAAACATTTTTTTTCTGTCGTGCTTTTACTGCTTCCTCCTGTTGATGCTTCTTTTCTTCACGCCGCAGCTTTTTTTGCTCTCCTTTACTCAATGGCGAGATCTGCTCCTTAGGGAGAGAAGCCGTTGCTGGCTCGGGATATGGTTCATCAGGTGACATAGGAATAGGTGTTAATACTGATGACTGGAAACGGGCACCGTGCAGACGTTGGCTGCTTGGATACTCTTCGCGCTCCAGACGATTGAGATAGCCAAAAGAGCAATGCTCAAGAGGAGAAACTCTTGTCCGCCGAGGGGCAGAAAGGCCAACAAACTTGAAGCTCCAAGTGAAGTAAGAACCGAGCCGAGTACGTATGCCCCGCAGGAGACACAGCCGGTACCAAATACGGCACTCATCATACCTCCGGCGACACTACCGGTTGCATACAGACGAATGGCCTGACGGCGGTGCCGTATCGCGTACAGGAGAAACGCGATGTTGATGCCAAAGCTGAGCGAGAGAACGACAATCAGAATTGCAGAAAGTATGGTCACATTGGTGTGAATACCACCCAGTAAACGGGCAAGGAGCAGGCCTGTATCTGTCATGGTAAAGAGTGGTGAGAACAGTGCGGTTTTGATAAGCGCAACATTATGCAGCCAGAGCGAGACAGCAAACGCTGCGAAGCTCAACACAAACGCCACGCCCACATAACGCAGGTTGCCGAACACCTCGACAAAGGACCGAGCGATCGTGCGGTGGAGTGGCATGCGTGAGCTACTGACTTTTTAAGGCTTGGTCAACTAACTGCTTTACGGCTGAATATGGCTGTGCTCCGGATAAGGGGAATTTCTGACCACTGGCGGTGATGACCATCGTATATGGCGTGCCTTGGCCGCCCGCCGCTTTGGCATCATCGAGGTCTTCCTGAATATGTTGAGCATACTTCCCACTGCTCAAACAGCTCTCAAATTGAGCACGGTTCAAGCCCACTGCTTCGGCAATCTTCGGCAGCTCAGCCAGATCAAGACCGTTATTCGAGGGCGTGACTTCAAAGAGTGCATCAATGTACGCCCAGAACTTGTCATTGCCGCCGAGTTCACTGGCACATTCCGTCGCTTCCGCTTCCTTCCGGGCTTTGGAGTGAATAGCGTCGAGCGGGAAGTGACGATACACCCAGCGCACATCATTGGGGTATTCCTTCAAAAGCTGTTGCATGGTGGGATGGAATTGTTTGCAGAAGGGGCATTCCAGATCAGAGTATTCAACGAGTGTCACTTTGGCGTTCTTTGCACCAAGAATATGATCTTTGCCAGCGATGGCTCGAACTTGCCCGATCGGTGGCTCTGTTGGCTGTACGACTGCCGGTGCATTACCAACTTGTTGATTCGTGGACGCGGGCTGACTTGGTGTTTTGACATTACCAAAGTACATGGCCGCCGCGATCAAGCCCCCAGCAATCACGATGGCGCTAGGAACGCCGAGCACTGCAGATTTCTTCGAGGTGGTTTGTTCTTCAGTCATAGAGTGAATAAAATTCGTTCATGAGTTACATCATAACATCAATGTTGCCTGTGTACATGCCCATACCACATGTCCACGTGAGGTTGCCTGGTTGGACAGGAGTGAACTCCACCACCTTCGTTGGCGATTGTTGCAGTGACTCTTGAATACGTAACTGTGGAATGCGGAAAATTGAGGTACACCCCAATCCACCCTTTACCTGCAACGTCAGCTTGACCGGGACTCCGGCTTTTACCCGGAGGGAATTCGGGGTATATCCCGTCGGATGCACTTCAATTGTTGCTGCTTGGGCACCATTGACTATCGGCACACCGGCTTGCTCAGTGGCTTGGTTCGCATAGCGAGAATGCTCATAGAACGATTGTTTAATACTCTGCAACGTCACTGGTGATCCCACGAAATTCAGCCCGTCGTTAACGGATAGCACACCGAGGGAGATGAGTATGACTGCGGCAAATTTCAAGAACCGTTGCTGATACGCATCACCTAAACGAGTGGTCAGCCATCCTAAGCCAAGGAAATAGGGCATGGTCCCCAGCGTAAACGTCGCCATAATCGCCGCTCCCCAGAAGGGGCTGCCAGAGCTCATGGCGAAGACCTCCATTGCCAAGGTTGTGCCACAAGGTAAGAAGATCGTCAGGAGACCAAACAGTGCGGGGGCAAACACATCCTTGCGGGTGGTTTGGTTATTCACAAATTGTCGCAAGAAATGCGGTGGCTGGATCAGAACGTACCGAAAGATCGGATGAACATTGAGGAGATTCAGCGCAACCGCGATCATGTACCCGCCAGCGACGAACTGCATAACCGTACGGGCAGTATCCGTCAGAGCTACCGTTTGACCGATGACGCCCAGCAATACCCCAAGAATGGTATAGGCAACAAGTTTCGCGCCGAGAAATGCTGCCACCGGCCACAGGGAGTTTTTACGTTTGATCTTATGTTGAATTTCCTCTTCCTCGCGGCTGGTAATGATGGAGGCGAGGATGCCGCCCTGTACGGCCATGCAGGTAACGCCACCAACAGTGAGACCTGTGACAAAGATAGGGACAAGGTTCACAGTTTTGTTCGATGAAGGAGTAAGGAGTTCCCCACCACGGAGATTGAACTCAGGGCCATCGCCGCTGAAGCAAAGATGGGATTCATGGAGATCTGCCACACTGGGTAGAGGGCTCCCATTGCCACCGGAATGAGGATCACATTGTAACCAAACGCCCAGACCAGATTGAGCTTGATTGTTCGCATCGTTTTGCGAGATAGCTCAATCGCCTTGGCGACTGATCGCAAGTCTTTGTTCATGAGCGCAATGTCGGCCGCTTCAATCGCCACATCAGTGCCCGAACCCATGGCAATACCCACATCGGCCGCCGCCAAAGCAGGGGCATCGTTAATGCCATCACCAACCATAGCGACTTTCTTGCCCGCCGCTTGTAATTTACGAACTTCCGCTTCTTTCTGATCGGGCAACACTTCAGCGAGTACTTTGGTGATGCCGACCTTGTCCGCAATAGCTTTGGCAGCACGCTCATTATCGCCGGTGATCATCACCGCCTCGATACCCAGTCGGGTGAGTGCTTGTATTCCTTCTCTGGCGGAGTCTTTGACGGTGTCGGCAACGGCAATGAGCCCCGTCAGTTTGCTATTCACTGCCAGCAGCATCACCGTTTTACCTTCAGTCTCTAAACGACGAATGTCTGCTTCAGAGGCGCTAACGTCTATCTTTTCTCGCGTCATCAAGCGACGGTTGCCGAAAATCACGTTTTTGTTATCAATCATGCCTTCGACACCGTGGCCTGGAATAGCTTTGAACTTCGTTACCATGGAGCGGTCAAGATTCTTTTTCTTGGCTTCCTCGACAATGCTCTCGGCAAGTGAATGCTCTGAGCCTTCTTCAAGAGAAGCGGCTCCTTGAAGTACTTCGTCTTGCGTATTGTTATTCAGGCGTACCACATCGGTAACTTCTGGTTTTCCTTTCGTCAGTGTTCCGGTTTTATCAAAGACAACAGTGGTGACCTTGTGAGCTGTTTCTAAACTCTCGGCGTCTTTAATAAGGATGCCGTGCTGGGCTCCTTTGCCAATACCGACCATAATCGCCGTGGGCGCAGCCAAGCCCATGGCACAGGGACAAGCGATAATCAACACTGCGACAGTGTTCAGAATCGCAAAAAGAAACGCCGGCTGCGGACCAAAATCGTACCAGACGACAAATGTCGCCAGAGCCAGCATAATGACGACTGGGACAAAGTACGATGAGACTAAATCAGCCAGGCGTTGAATCGGAGCTTTACTGCCTTGAGCCTCCTGCACTAACGTAATGATCTGCGCCAGCATCGTATCGCTGCCCACCTTGGTTGCTTTGAAGGTAAAGGTGCCTGTGTTGTTCATGGTGGCACCGACGACGGTATCTCCTTTCGCTTTATCGACCGGAATACTCTCGCCGGTTACCATGGATTCATCGATTGATGATTCGCCATCGATAATGACACCATCAACCGGAATCTTTTCGCCAGGCTTGACGTGGATGATATCACCGATGATCACCTCGGAAATGGGAATGCTGACCTCCTGATGGTCACGGAGTACGCGCGCAGTTTTCGCTTGTAATCCAATCAGCTTCTTGATCGCTTCACTTGTCCCTGCTTTCGCGCGGGCTTCAAAGTATCGGCCAAGTAAAATGAGGCCGATGATAATGGCCGCGACATCAAAGTAGGGTTCCGGGTGGATACCTACACGCGCGATGACATGCGGAAAGAATGTCACAATCACTGAATAACCAAAGGCTACGGTAGTACCCAGGGCAACTAACGTATCCATAGTAGCGGTACGGTGTTTTAGCGAAACGAATGCTGCCCTGTAAAATCTCAAACCTGCCCAGCATTGGACAGGAGCTGCCAGCAATAGCTGTACCCAGAAGTTTCGTAAGATTCCCGGAGCAGTATTCATGAGTCCAGGAAAACTACCCCAAACAATAAGGATACCTAAAATGAGGCTCACAATGACTTTGGTTTTTAATTCTTTCGTCTCTTTTTCTCGCTCCGCTTTTTCGGAGTCTTCAGACTGTACTTCTTCGATGATGCGTGCTTGGTAGCCGACATTCGCCACGGCTGAAGCCAAATGTTCATCGGTCACTTGAGTGGGATCATAGTCAACCGTTGCTTTTTCTGTGGCCAAGTTGACATTGGCTCGTGACACACCAGGAACTTTCCTTAATGATCCCTCGAGTGTCATCACACATGAGGCACAGTGCATCCCCTTGATGGAAAATGTCTTCTTCATACCGTGGGTTCTTTCACAATGATCTTTCCGTGGTACATATTCATGCCGCAGGCATACTCAAATTCACCGGCTTGCTGTGGAGTGAGTTCAATCGTTGTTTTTTGATTCAGCGGTAGGTGTCGACGAATTTTGAAGTCGCTGAAGACGACTTCTTCAAGACATCTGCTCGGGTCTTTACGGAAAAAGTTCAGTGTAGTCGTTTTGCCTTTGGGAATGGCGATAACTTCGGGGGAGTACCCGCCATCGACGGTAATATCGACCGCTCCGGCGACGGTAACTTCTCTTGTTTTCTTCATCAAGAAGAACCAGTAGACAAAGGCTATTCCGGCTATTCCTAAGATTGTGATGATAATTTTATCTGGGGTCATACATGTATGGAAACGTCGATAACAAAAGACACTCAACTCTTTTGCTATGACGAGCAAGCAAAAGACGGAGCGTTAGAAAAACTGCTAGGAAATTTTGGGGTGGAGAATACCTTGTGAAAACGCTTGCCGGAGGTAATCTCCTAACGAAATGTCGGGATTTCTCAAAGTATGCAGTGGCTGCACTGATAGTATCTGTCCCTGCAGCCGATGCCTGCCGTGGCGGGAAAAGATGAACCAGGCCAGAGCAAGGAAAAGAGCGGCGCTGGTGGACATGGAAAGAATAGTCGTAAACGTATTTTGCCACAACGACAGGTGCTCAAAGGCATTCATCTGGCACATCGTTGTCTCACCCATAAAAAGGCAGCCGAGCATATTGCCACGTTGATCCATTTCCATACCAACGGAATGCGTAAGGAGTCCAAAGACATTGGTAAGCAGAAAAACAACGAAAACCAACGTGCCAATGGCCTGCATGACCGCTTTTGGTTTCAATCTACGCATCATAAGCATGGTAATGTATTTTTTTAAAATCTGCAAAGAATAGTGTAACGCCACAGGAGGAATGTCGTCTCCTGACCACAAGAGACATGCCGTCGAGGCGCGCTCGAGAGAAGTGTCGTGTCCGGCAAGCACGTGACGTCCGCCAGGGGTGGTCTGCCGGCGGCGTCCAGATTTTTCACCTGTTGATCAGGTTTGGCGTACGCTGCAAATGGCGCGCGTTGAGTAATCGCCCACAGGTCAAGATTGTGCTACAATCCCCGTCAGCTAAAAACCAA
>CAYJQK010000020.1:0-17078 GCA_964372305.1 uncultured Candidatus Saccharibacteria bacterium
CGTTCCCGCTCCTCCTCGCCGGACTTCTTGTCTATACGGCGATCCCGCTCTTCACTGGGCGAGTGGTGAACGTCCTCATGCCGGACACGAAGGGCGTGAAGCTGTCGAGCCGGTTTCCT
This sequence comes from uncultured Candidatus Saccharibacteria bacterium, assembly GCA_964372305.1. Lineage (GTDB taxonomy): Bacteria > Patescibacteriota > Andersenbacteria > UBA10190 > CAIZMI01 > CAYJQK01. The sequence goes on from CAYJQK010000020.1 coordinate 120, forward strand.
CCTCTGTTTGAAGAGATGCTCCAGCGCATAACGCGGATCCGACTCGACGGACGATTTCTCACGGTTCCGCTCACGGGCCCTGGATACCAAATCATCGAGGGGGCCAGGGGCGGCGCGTACGTCGGACCACCGCCGCTCGAGGCGCTCGCCGGGAAGGGAACATTCTCCGGACTCGGGACCTTCAACGCTGCGGATGAGCGTGTGTTCAATCAAAAGGTCTTTGTTGAACTCTTCCGTAACGACGACCTCCGCACGTTGAACCGCCTCTTCTCCCTCTTGAACATTGGCTTCATCTTCGAGAATCGTTCACCGAAGGCCTACCGGGAGTCGTTCGTGGGGTGGCCGTACTCGAAGGAGCTCTTCGAGATCTTCCCGGACAACGCGCGGATCGCCTGGTTCATCCACGGACTCGGCTACCGGCCCGTGCTCGAACGCGGGCCGTACGTCGTGCACGCGTATCCGGACTCCTTCCTCCCGCGCCTCTACACGCCCCGGCGGATCGTCGTGCGGGAGACGCCAGAGGAATTCCTTTCCTACCTCAAAGACACGGAAAACTACGAGCTGCGGACTGCTTTCTTCGATACGGAGACACTGCAGCGCGGGGGGATTGGGGAGATGGCGGAAACCAGCGCGGCACCGCCTAATCTCGAGGTACGGAAGCTCTCCGAGACCCTCTACCGCCTGCGGGTCCACAGCCTGAAGACGCGGACGCCGCTCGTGTTCAGCACGGCGTTCCATCCGGGGTGGCGGCTCCGCGTGGGCCCCCGACCGCCGGAGACATGCGCGGGCGACGGCGCTCCGGAAACCACGGAGGCGGGGAGCGCCGACCTGGCGTCGCTGGATACATGGTGCGCGGCGGGGTTGCTTTCCGCGCGGGGTCAGGCGTTCATCTCGCAGGAGTTCCAGGGGACGATTCAGAACGAGAATCTCCCCGCGGCGTCCTTGCGGGAGGTATGGCGTGCGCCGCTCCTCCCCACTACCCCGCACCTCCGGGTGAACGAGTACGCGAACGCCTGGTGGCTGGATCCGGAGATGCTCCGCAGGACCGTACCCGAGCATGTCCGCTCCCGACCGGATGGGAGTCTCGACGTTGAGCTGCTCCTCGAGTTTGCGCCGCAGCGGATGTTCCTCGCGGGGCTAGGGGTGACGGGGGGGACTATGATTGGAGGAGTGGCCGTCGTCCTCTGGACATGGAGGCGCAAACGACGGACGGTACCGTCACGACCATGAATGATCCGGTACTTCAGAAACTTCTTGCGAAAGAAGAAGAACGCCAGCGCGATGGGTTAGAACTCATTCCCTCAGAAAATTACGCGTCTCCTGCTGTGCGCGCCCCTCTCGCATCCGTTCTCGCCAATAAATACTCCGAAGGCACGCCCGGCAAACGCTACTACGGAGGCCAAGAAGTCATTGACGCGATTGAGCGGCTCGCGCAAGAACGCGCGCTCGCGCTTTTTCTGGCGCCGGAGCACCGCTCGCAATGGCATGTGAACGTACAACCGTATTCTGGATCTCCCGCCAACGCCGCGGCGCTGGCCGCGGTGGCGCCGCTGGGCAGCCGCATTATGGGGCTCGCTTTGAGTCATGGCGGACACCTTACCCACGGGCATCGTGTGAGCTTTTCCGGCACGTGGTACGAAGCGCACCAGTACACCCTGCATCCGGCTACACAACGGTTAGATTACGAGGCGATCCGCAAACTGGCGCGAGAAGTGCGACCGTCCGTTATCATTTCCGGCGCTACGGCCTATCCGCGGACGATTGATTTCCGCGCCTTTCAGGACATCGCGGCAGAAGTTGGCGCCGTGCATCTCGCCGACATTGCTCACCTGGCCGGACTTATCGCTGGCGGCGCGCACCCCTCCCCTTTTCCTTTCACCAATCTCGTCACCTCCACCACGCACAAGACGCTTCGCGGTCCGCGCGGGGCGGTCATTTTCTGTCAGGAGCAGTACGCCCAACAGGTTGACCGCGCGGTGTTCCCGCTGCTCCAAGGAGGACCGCATAACCATACGACCGCTGCGATGGCGGCATGCTTTTTTGAGGCGCTCCAGCGAGAATTCCGCGCGTACGCGCATCAAGTGGTCAAAAATGCCCAGGCGCTCGCGGAAAGATTTCTGGAACGGGGGATGACCATCGTCACCGGCGGAACGGATAATCATCTCCTCGTGCTCGACCTCCGACCGCAGAACCTCACGGGCAAAGAAGCCGAACGGACCTTAGACGTTATCGGCATAACCGTGAATAAGAATACGATCCCCGATGATCCTCGTCCGCCCTCCGATCCTTCCGGCGTCCGCCTGGGCACGCCGGCTGTAACCACGCGCGGCATGAAAGAGCCGGAAATGCGCCTCCTTGCGGACTGGATTCATACCGCGCTAACGCACGCACACGATGTCCCGCTGCTGACGACGCTACGCGAAAAGGTCCGTGATCTCGCGCGGGCGCATCCGCTCCCCGGCGAAGCCCCAGTCTCGTCGTATGCCCGCAATCCTGCTTGACGGTCGCGCCGCCGCGCGCGCGGTGCAACAAGAACTCGCATCCCGTGTTGCGGTCCTGCGCCGCCGCGGCGTGACTCCCGCCGTGGGCATTATCTTGATTGGCGACGACGCGGCGAGCGTGCGTTACGTCCGCAATAAAATCCGCGCCGCGAAAGACTTAGGGATCGCCGCGCGCGTGCAGCGTCTGGTAGCAAAGAGTCACGCCGCCGACGCACAGAAAATAATCAGCGCATGGAATGCGGACCCCGCGCTCCATGGTCTGATCCTCCAGCTTCCCCTACCCGCGCACCTTTCCGCCTTTGAGCTGACATCCCTCGTGCAACCGGAAAAAGACGTCGATTGCCTGCACCCAGAAAATCTCGGACGCTTGGCGCTCGGGACGCCGCGGTTTCTGCCCCCTACACCAGCAGGCATTCAAAAATTGCTCACGTACAACGGGATCCCGATCGAGGGGGCGCACGTGGTGATTGTCGGCCGCGGCCAGCTCGTCGGGAAACCGCTCGCGCTCGTCCTCCTGCTGCAAGGTAAAGGGGGGAATGCAACAGTGACTGTCTGCCATCGCGCAACCAAGAATCTGGCAGCGCTGACGAGGACCGCCGATATCCTCGTGGTTGCGGCCAATGCTCCGCGTTGCATCACTGGCGACGACGTGCGTCCCGGCGCAGCCGTCGTTGATACCGGCACACACCCGATGCGCGACGGCTGGGTAGGTGACGTAGATCATGAAAGCGTCAGTGCCAAAGCAGCGTATCTCACTCCCGTTCCGGGCGGTGTTGGCCCGATGACCGTCTCCCTCCTTCTTCAGAACGTCGTGCGCGCCGCCGAGCGCGCCCACGGCCTCGCGTCATGACGAATGCTGCACGCGCGCGAATGCTCCGCTACAGCGGCGCGGCGCAACGGGCGCGCAACGTTCGAGACGCGATCATCCGCCGAGCCCCCTGGATCTCGCCGCGCAATCGCCGCGCCTATCGCTTTTACCGCCAGTGGATTGGACCAGACGATCTTTGTTTTGACATTGGCGCGCACCGCGGGGAGCGGACACGGCTCTTCCTCGCGCTCGGCGCGCGCGTTGTTGCTCTCGAACCCCAGGCGACGTGCGCCGCGGATCTGCGGCAGACGTTTCGTCAGCAAGAAACGGTCACCATCGTGCAGAAAGCCGTCATGGCGAGCAGCGGACGGATGACCTTGAACATTTGCGAGGAGGCCACGACATTATCCACGTTTGCGGAGCACTGGAAGTCCCGCGGCCGCTTTGCGGACGCCTACGCGTGGACCGCGACGCAAGACGTGGAGACCGTGACGCTTGATACGCTCGTTCGGCAGTACGGGGTTCCGGCTTTCTGCAAGATTGACGTGGAGGGATCCGAGCGGTCGGTGTTCCAGGGACTTTCGCGGCCGCTCCCTCTCATTTCCTTTGAATTCACGCGGGAATTTATTTCTGACGCCCACGCCTGCGTGGACCGCCTTTCTTCCCTCGGCATGACCTCTTTTCAGTGTGTTTTAGGAGAATCGTTCCGCTTCCTCCTTCCCGAGTGGGTCGATAGCATCCGCCTCTTCCGCGCGCTCGACGCCGTTGATGATCAATGGTTCTGGGGGGACATCTACGCGCGCGTATCCTCATCGCTCCCGACACCTTGAAGCGTTTTCACGATCCTCTCCGCGACGCGGCGTACCTTGCCTATCGCTGGCTCGCTCCCGTCTTCGACCCCCTTGCCGCCGCGCGCGGACTTCGCGAGTACGTTCGATTTTTTCGTTCGTGGCGATCCTATGCCAAACTCCCGCGCGCCGAACCCATCCTCCTCCGGAATACCTTCCCGCAACTCCATGACCGAACAGAGACGACGCCGTTTGACCGCCACTATTTTTTTCAAGACGTTTGGGCAGCCCGCCGCATTTTCGCTTCAAAAACGCCGACCCATGTGGACGTGGGATCAAACATTGTTTTCGTGAGTTTCTTGACCTCCTTCACGGACGTGACGTTCATTGACCTTCGTCCGCTGGAGGTCACGCTCGAGAACTTTCACTCAAAGAAAGGCACTATCCTCGCCCTCCCGTATCCCGACAACAACGTACCTTCTCTTTCCTGTCTTCATGTCGTTGAACACATCGGCCTGGGGCGGTACGGAGATCCGTTGGACCCGCGCGGAACGGAGAACGCGTGCCGCGAACTTACCCGCGTTCTGGCGGTGCCGGGGAATCTCTACCTTTCGCTTCCCGTTGGGAAACCGCGACTCTGCTTCAATGCCCACCGCATTCATGATCCGGAAACCATCCTTGACTATTGCGCCCCCCTTCGGCTCGTAGAATTTTCCGGCATTGATGACGAAGGTCGGTTTCTCCACAACACGTCCCCCCGAACGCTGAAAACCGCGGATTACGGGTGTGGGCTCTTCCACTTCACACGCGCGGAGTGAAGCGCTCCCATGATGAGAAAAAAGATCGCGTTTGCCCCCGCGCTTTCTTCCTGTCGTCCCCGCGAAAGCGAGGACCCGCATGATCGTCGCACACGAGGTCCCCGATGGCACTCGGGGACAGCGCTGCGGCGCTCATTCCCGCTTGCGCGGGAATGACACGGATGCGCATGTCTCCCTCGAGGAGACACCGTCGTCTCTCGACGGTGAATGTCCAACCGTTACCCAAGCTTTCGATACGCGCGGGATGCGAGAAGTCCGGGAATGGGCGTCATGTGGCGGCGCATGAACGTGATGTCCGAGATACGCCGGCGGCGTTGGACAAAAGCGCGAAACGGCAGCGAGGGCGGAAGCGCGTGGAAGAAGGCGAAGACGGCGCGAAATGGCGCCAGGCCATAGGCGACGTTCCCCCGAGACGTCACGAGAAGACCAAGGGTCACGAAGACAAGAATGAAGATCAGACTCAAGGGTAGAAATACGAGCAAAAATGGAAGCGAGTAATTGTTGAAGATCGTCACGAGCGTCGAGGCCAGAATGTAGGTCACTTTCCGCGGCGGATACCCTTTCAGCGACCCACCCTCGTAGTGGAAGAGGTGGAGCTGCGGCGCGGCATAATTATGTTTCCCGAAGAGGGTAAGCCGCCACGAGAGGTCCGTATCGTCGCCGTACAGAAAAATCTGCTCGCAAAATCCGCCACTCTCCAGGAACAGCGAGCGTTCCATGAAGAACGGACACCCGGGGATAAACGCGCCTTGCCGTGACCTGGCGGGATTAACGACAGGAAAACCAAAAGGATCAATCTTTCCAGGGATTGTTTCAGGAAAGTAGGCGTGCGGACGTCCATCATAGGCGTATTCGCTCGTAGCCAACGCGCCAATCTCCGGATCGTCCCGACGAATGCGCTGGTATTCCCCAAGGAGGTCAGCAACGTACTCGTGGGGAAAATGCATGTCCTCATTCACAAATGCCACGTACGTTCCCTGCGCCCGTCGCGCGCCGACATTACACGCCGAGCCAAACCCGCGGTTTGGCGTCGGCACCACCAGCACAGACGGAAACGTGGCGCGGACAAACGCCACGGAATCATCCGTGGATTCGGTATCCACGAAGAGCAGTTCGCAGTGAGGGTAGGTCTGTGCCCGCAGGGATGTCAAACACCGTTCAAGGAACCGACGCCCGTTGTGGTTCACCACCACAACAGACACGAGGGGAAGATCGTGACGCTCTGACTGTTCCGCTGAACTCATGTGCGCGCACGTTCTCGTGCTGCTTCTCTGCCTTTCTGGACGCGCACCGTTGGGTCATCATGCGCGTACATTTTCGTCATCTCCATGAATGATTGAAGCTGTTGTACTGCACGTTCAAAAGGGAGACGTTCTCCTGATCCCGGCAGCGCGTGATACCGACTCGTGAGCGTCCGGTCCACCGCAGGACCAAGGTCGGAGCGCTCCTCAATCTCTACTGATTTATGGAACATACGCGCAAGCATGGATAAGAGTTCGTACTTTGTCACTGATGCATTGGGAACAAAGTGGTGGACAGACGATGTGTGGATGAGACGATCAAATGCTTCAGGCCCCACGCGGAGCAGTGCGCCGCAGCACTCTGCGAATTGGAGCGTCGTGATGCCATTCCAACGATGGTGAGAAAACCCCTGAAGGCGCTCAGTATTCGGTTGACGAAGAAACCATTCGAACAAGCTTGCGTATGTCCGGAGTTCCGGACCGATGATAGAGGCACGAACGTGAAGAACGTTTGGCGCACGAACTTCTCCCAAGCTTTTTGTTTTCCCGTAGACATCTTCCGCGTCATGGAGCGCATCTTCCCCATAGTTCCCGGTTTTCCCGCTAAACACGCAGTCGGTGGCGATTTGGATCACCCGTGCACGCATCGTTTCGGCAACAGCGGCAAGGCGATGGGGAAACAGTGCGTTCACCTGAATGGCACGTTCAACACCCTGCGGATCATCATCGCGACAAAAGGGCTTAATGATCCCCATACAGTTGATGATGGTGGTCGGACGAACCGCATGGAGGATTGAGGCAAGCGTGACGTCGTCAGCGCGCGCATCGAGGAGCACTGTGCGGTCGGCCGCGAGGGGGAGAAGCAGCCCATCCTCGGGAGAACGAACCGATGCCCATACTTCATACGACGACTGTCCGTGGAGGTACCGTGTCACCATCGAACCAAGCATCCCCGTTCCACCGAGAACAAGAACCCGCTGCGGAAGAGCGGTTATCTGTTTTCCACGGTCCATACGCTCTTGCCCCAATACTCCGGCGGAAACCGATAATCGTCCGCTTTGGATTCCTCAACCGTTGCCGTCGAAAAAAAGAGGATGCGGGTATGCGCTTCCAAGGCGCGAAATCCATTCATGTATCCCGCGGGCACATAGAGGAGCGCGGGACTGTGCGCGGAAAGAACAAATCGCTGCAGGGGAGAAGGAATGGTCGTTGGAGCAACATCGAGCGGCGCGGCGGCAACAAGCGCCGATCCGCAGACAACGGTCACGTACTTCGCTTCCTTTCGATGACCATGAAAAGCGCGAATAGTCTCTGGGGAAAAATTCTCCATGGCGTACAAGCGCTTGACGCGAGAAAAGTCTGCGCCCTCTATGGAGCGCAGCACGCCGCGATCATCGGCAGCAAGTCCTCCCCGAAAGAGTTGCGGCTGTTCCATCCGGTGATTTATGGCGTTGGCGTCGCCACCCGCGCATGGTCTCCGAAGAGTTTCCGGAGAAATTGATGATTAGAATATCGGGGGTCCTCCCAATGTTTGATTTTTCGTTCCGCCATGAGCTGGCGTATTTCTTCAATGCCATCGTCAATGGTTCGGGTCGGCGAAAATCCGAGGGTGGTCTGTGCCCGTTCTCCACGAACGCGATAATTCCTCGTGTCCTCAAACGGCAGATCGGCGGTGTGGACCGCGAGATCGGGAAAATGCGTACGAATCTGGTAAGCGAGGTCAATCATGCGCACGTTCTGACACACAAGATTGAACGTGCCCGTGTGCGCTGTGTCAATTTCCTGAACAAGCAGTTGCGCAACGTCGCGAACGTGGAGGAGCGGGCGAAACTGTTCACCGCCAAAAACGGTAATCTCTCCGTTTGCACATGCATGCGCCGTCATGTAGTTCACCACGAGGTCCATGCGGACACGCGAGAACTGATCTCCCACGCCGAAAAGTGTTCCGAGACGAACAATGAGCGCGTTGGTCCCTTCTAAAAATGATTCGGCTTTGCGTTTCGTTCCGGCATAGAGAGACAGGGGGTGCACCGGGGAGTCTTCTGTCAGAATGCCGGGTTGTGCGCCGTAGACACTGCAGGTGGAAGTAAAGAGAATACGGCCCTGGAAGCGATCACGAAGACGTTGAACCGCGTCTTGATTCACCCGCACCGTGAGGTTGGGTTCCAAGGTGCACGCGCCATCACCAACGATCGCCGCGAGCCACAGGACAACATCGGCCCATTGAAGCTGTTTCTCCAGTTGGAGAACATCCCCAACATCCCCAAAGACGAATTCCACGTCTTTCCGATAGGTGTCTTCGTAGAGGAGATTGTCATACACGCGAACGTGGTACCCGCCATGCTCACGCAGCACGTCGGTGACCGCACCGCCAACATACCCGGCACCGCCTGCCACAAGCACATTCTTTACCGCCATAGGACGATTCCATGATACACGAAAATCCTGCACGATGGGATGAATGTTCCCTTTTCCTTCCCGGGAGCGTTCGTGGCATGATGGGAAGGTTCACATACAGATGCCCAAGCTTCCTCTGTCTGTTGTCGCCGTCATTTGTAACGAAGGGGATATCATGGATCGTTGCCTGCGTTCCCTCGCGGATCTGGCAAGCGAAATCCTCATCGTTCACGACGGACCGTGCACGGATGCGTCCCTGGAGATCTGCCGACGGTACACCGACAAGATCTTCGTCCGCCCGTTCATTGGCGACCCGGGGCCCCATCGGGTTTTTGCGTACGAACGCACAGCGTTCCCGTGGATTTTCCAAATTGACGCCGATGAGTTTCTTTCTGATGGTCTTCGCCAGGCGCTTCCTTCTCTGGTGCGTGATGCCCAGTACCAGGGGTATGAGTTCCTCTGGCCAACCTGGTACCGGGGAACCTACCACGCGGTGTATCACAAGCGCGCTCTTGTGCAAAAAGAACATTTTTACTTCATTGGCATTGGACAAGAGTACTTCAAGCCCCGCAACCGCGACGTCCGTACCCGCACGATCGAACTGGCTCTAGAGCACAAACCGAACTACGATAACCTCACCTTCCGGACCTTTCGGACAAAATGGCTTGCGTGGGCTCGGCTCCGCGGCCGCGTCTTCAATCAACCGTTCGCCACAATACCGAAATACCACTGTGATTTAACGGACTGGGAACCCCGCACACGGTATCGAATCCGCCACCCGCTGCTCCTCGGCGTTGTGGCGACATCCATCGTGCAGCTCGCTCTCGGCTTCCACTGCTTCTTGAAAAACCGGCGCTGGATCTTTCTCAAATCCGCCGTCCTCATGGCTCTGTACGCCGCGTTTCTCTACACGTACGTCTGGAAATACCGAAAAACGTGAGCGCGGGGATACCCTGGCCGGCGCCGGACTCGGCACGGTACTTTGCGACACCCGAGAAAGGAATGTAGTATGGCAGACGTGAGAAACACACTGCGCGCTCCTCAAGACACGTCACAAGGAAATCTCTTGAAAACGATCATCCTTGCCGGAGGTCTGGGCACGCGCCTTCAGGAAGAGACCGCGACGCGACCAAAGCCCATGGTCGAAATCGGCGGACACCCCATGCTCTGGCACATCATGCAGATCTACGCCGCATCCGGGTTCCGGGATTTCGTCGTCGCCCTCGGGTATAAGGGGGAGGAGATCAAAGACTACTTCCTCAACTACCGCTACCGAGCCAATAATTTGACGGTGGCACTGAAGACCGGCGACGTCACGATCCACAATGGCGACTGCGAAGACTGGGTGGTGACACTCCTCGATACGGGACAGCAGGTGCAGACCGGCGGACGGTTGAAACGCGCACTTGCCGCGATCAATGAGGAGCCCTGCTTCTTCACCTATGGTGATGGGGTGGCCAATATTGATCTCAAGAACCTCCTGGCGTTTCACCGCCAGCATGGACGTCTCGCAACCCTCACCGCCGTTCATCCTCCTGCCCGGTTTGGGGAAGTCTCGGTCGAGGGAACCACCGTTGCCCAGTTTACCGAGAAGCCCCAAACGAGCGCAGGATGGATCAATGGAGGGTTCTTTGTTCTTGAGCCAGAAGTGGCAGAGTACATCGAGAACGATGCGACAACATTCGAAAAAGAGCCCTTGGAGCGTCTTGCGGCAGACGGGCAGCTCATGGCCTACCGCCATGAAGGGTTCTGGCAGTGCATGGATACTCTCCGCGACGTACGCTACCTTGAAACTCTCTGGCAAAGCGGTAACGTGCCATGGAACGTATGGGATCGGACAACGGCGCGCGCACGGGCCTAGGAGGCTTTTGGAAAGACCGGCGCGTCCTCGTGACCGGAGCAACCGGCATGGTGGGATCGTGGCTGACAAAAGCGCTCCTCATGAAGGGCGCAACGGTTGTTGCCCTCTTGCACGATACCGATCTTGAGCATTCGCCCATTCCCCCGTCATTCTGGCCGAAGATTGTGCCGATGGTCGGCGCTCTTGAAGAAGCGGGACTGGTCGAGCGCGCGCTGAACAAACACGAGATTGATACGGTGTTTCATCTCGGCGCCCAACCGATCGTTGGGGCAGCCCACCGCGCTCCGCTGGCCACGTTCGAGGCGAACATTCGTGGAACGTATTTCCTCCTTGAGGCCTGCCGACTCCACCGCGAGCTCGTGCAGCATCTCGTCATCGCCTCCAGCGACAAGGCGTACGGAGAAGCAAAAACGCTCCCCTACACGGAGGACATGCCCCTCCATGGTCGTCATCCCTACGAGGTATCGAAGAGCTGCGCGGATCTCCTGGCCCAAGCGTACGCGCACGCGTACAACCTGCCGCTGGCGATCGCCCGCTGTGGGAATATCTACGGGGGCGGAGACACCAACTGGAGTCGCATCGTGCCGGGAACGATGCGCTCGCTCCTTGCGAACGAGCGCCCCATCATTCGCAGCGATGGGACCTACCGGCGGGACTACCTCTATGTCGAGGACGTCGTGGACGCGTACCTGCTGCTCGCGGAACACATCGGCGATCCGCGCGTTCGGGGCGAAGCCTTTAACTTCAGCCCGCAATCTCCCTGCACCGTCCTGGAACTCGTGCGTCTCCTTCAGCAGCTGCTGCATCGGGAACATCTCGCTCCCATCGTGCAGAACACGGCACGAGGAGAAATCCAGGAACAGTATCTCTCATCGGAAAAAGCGAGAGCAACGCTCCAGTGGGCGCCGCGTTTTACGCTCGCCGAGGGTCTCAAGAAAACTCTTGCCTGGTATCGCGCCTACTTCAGCAGGAACAGCGACACGAATCCATTCGTCATGGAAGCGGACACGACCGTCCAGCAAGAACGCGTATGGCGATGATCGCTGACGTCGGGATCATCCCGTTAAAACAAATTCCGGACGAGCGGGGGAAAATCATGCACATGCTGCGGGCGGATGCGCCGCACTTTGAACAGTTCGGGGAGATATATTTTTCCGTCGTGTATCCGGGGGTCATCAAAGGTTGGCATCTCCATACACGAATGACGCTGAACTACGCGGTGATTGCCGGCACGGTCAAGCTCGTGTTGTTCGATGATCGCCCGGATTCCCCAACGAAAGGAGTCGTGCAGGAGGTGTTCCTCGGCGACGGAAACTATGTCCTCGTGCGCATTCCTCCAGGCATCTGGAACGGCTTCAAAGGCATGGGCACGGAACGGGCGATCGTCGCCAATTGCGCCACGATTCCCCATGACCCCACAGAGATCATGCGCAAAGACCCGCTCACGAGTGACATCCCCTACAACTGGGCGCGGCAACAACAATGAGCGTCCACCTCGTCATTGGCGCGTCGGGCCAGGTTGGGGACCATCTCCTGCGCGAGGGAAAACGACAGGGTCTCCACATCACCGGTACCTCCCACGCGCATGCGCTCCCCCTTTTACTCCATCTGGATATTCGGAACCCAGAGGAAGTACAGAACGTCCTTGGGGATGTTCGCCCCTCCGTGGTGTACTTGCCGGCTTCGTTCGTGAATGTGGACGCGTGTGAGCTTCGCCGAAAAGAAACGTTCATGACGAACGTCGAGGGTGTGCTGCACGTGGTCCGGGCAGTGAACGCCATTGGCGCCACGCTCGTGTACTTCTCCTCTGATTACATCTTCGATGGAGCAGCGGGCCCGTACAAAGAAGATGACGCGCCGAATCCCTTGTCCGAGTATGGCAGGCAAAAACTCATCGCCGAGCACGCGATTGCGCTCCATGCGTCTCGGCCCTACCTCATTGTTCGAACCACGGTGGTCTACTCCTGGGAAAAACAGGGAAAGAACTTTATCATGCGGCTGCTGCGCTCCCTGGAAGCGGGGGAGACCATCAGGGTTTCCGAAGACCAACTTGGGAACGCTACGTATGCGCCCAACCTTGCGCGAGCGGTTCTCGAGCTTGTGACGCGCGGAGCGCAGGGGGTCTTCCATGTCTGCGGGCCAGAGCGATCTTCACGATATGCCTTCGCGGTTGAAGCCGCGCGCACGTTCGGCTTCGATGCGCAGCGCATCACGCCTGTGGCAACGAAAGAACTGCAACAGATCGCCCGCCGCCCCTTACAGGCCGGCATGGTGACCGACCGTGTCGCGCCGCGACTTTCCTTTCCCTTGATGAGTTACCGCGAAGGTCTCCGCGCGATGCTCGAGGAGAGAGTGCTGGCCAGATGACCGCGGACGCACTGCGCGCAGACATTCTGGAACGTATTGCTGCCTATTATGCGGCAAACTGGACAACGAAACCGTTTGTGCCTGGCGTGACACCGGTCCCCGTCTCCGGGCGCGTGTTTGACGCTGATGATGTTCGCACACTCGTTGATGCAGCGCTCGATTTTTGGCTCACCACCGGGCGTTTTGCCGAAGAATTTGAACGGGCATTCGCGCACTTTCTTGGTGTCCGGTACGCGCTACTGTGCAACTCCGGATCGTCAGCGAATCTCCTAGCGCTTTCCGCACTGACGTCACCCCGCCTCGGAGATCGGCGCCTGAAACCCGGCGACGAAGTTCTCACGGTTGCCGCGGGCTTCCCAAGCACGGTGAGTCCGATTGTGCAGAACAATCTCTGTCCCGTGTTCCTCGATATCCAACTCCCGACATATAACGTTGATCCCGCCGCGCTCGCGGATGCCATTGGGCCGCGCACTCGAGCAATCATGCTGGCCCACACGTTGGGGAATCCCTTCGATCTCGCTGCCGTGCTGGCGGTGGCGAAACGCCACAACCTCTGGATCATCGAGGACAATTGCGACGCGCTCGGCTCGCGGTATCACGAGCGGCTCACAGGAACATTCGGCGATCTCGCAACGGAAAGTTTTTACCCGGCACACCACATCACGATGGGAGAGGGTGGCTGCGTGATGACGAACCACCCGCTGCTGAAAGTGCTCGTGGAGTCATTCCGTGACTGGGGACGCGACTGTTACTGCGCGCCGGGAAAGGCCAACACGTGCGGGAAGCGCTTCGGGTGGAAACTCGGCGACTTGCCGCAAGGGTACGACCACAAGTACATCTACTCGCATATCGGGTACAACATGAAGGCGACCGACATGCAGGCCGCTGTCGGAGTGGCGCAACTGAAGAAACTCCCGTCATTCATGGAGCGGCGGAAACGGAACTGGCAGCGGCTGCGGGAAGGTCTCCAGTCCTTGGAAGAGTTCTTCATCCTCCCGGAAGCAACTCCCGGGAGCGAGCCAAGCTGGTTCGGATTTCTCCTGACCATTCGCCCGGGCGCGCCGTTCACGCGCCAGGAACTCGTGCGGCATCTTGAAGACCGGAACATTGGCACACGTCTCCTCTTTGCCGGCAACCTGCTCAAGCAGCCCGCGTACCAGAGCGTCCCCCGCCGCGTGGTTGGGGAACTCTCGAACACCGACCTCGTCATGAACCACACATTCTGGATTGGCGTCTACCCGGGAATCACCGACGAGATGATTGAGTATGTTGTTTCCGTTCTCCGTGATTTTATTCAGACGGCGCGCGGACGCTCTCCCGCCGTCACGTTTTCCTCCGCCACGACGTCAAAACTCGGGATGGTTCGGGAGTAAAAAAGACCCGCACGGTATCCGTCACGGGTCCTCAAGCGCAGTGCCGAGAGATTCTTCTCGCGTGGGGAGAGCCGCTGATTCCCGCGCGATACGCTCTTTTGGGAACATCACAGAAACGGCTCGGTAAGAAAGTGCTGGACAGCAGTGGCAATGATGTCGTGCTGGGAATCAGAAAGATTGGGAGGAAGCGTGTCACAAGAACACCACTGTCCGCCGGTCGGTGCGCCGGTCAGCGCGCACAGGTATACGCAACTTACGGTATGTCCGCGCGGCTCCAGGTTGCAATTTTGCAGACGGAGAAACTGCCAAGAGGAAATCTGTGCCGGCGTGAGCTCCTGCGCGCTGAGGCGCGCCATCACGTCGGAAACGCGCTCCCGCGAGCGGAGAAACGACCCCGGGACGTGCCAGGTGTTCTGATGGCTCGGCGCGTCATCCCCGCGGTACGTCAGGTACACGCTGACGTGGCCGCGCGGAGTGCCGTCGTCGCTGCGACGGAGCAGAACGCACTCCACAGCAATTTGCGGCAAGAGTTTCAGGATTCCGTTAAACACGTTCGGTGGCAGAGACAGACCTGCTTGTCTACGTTCATCGAGAGCGTGGAGAAGCTCCAAGAGCTCCTGCTCATCGCGAGCGGTAAATTCGCGCGCCATACGTCGGTCCTCCTCATATCGAGAACAATGATGGGAAACGAACCGCATTGCACGATACCACCGGCGCAACTCCCGTCAATGCTGACTCCTCGGCGTGTTCCCTTCGGGAAGGATGCCCGTATACTGAATCGGCATGTGCCCGAGTACCGTTCCTGCTGCGCACCCCTCCGCTCCTCCGCCGGCGCATACCCCGACGGCGCCGCCCCGGAAGCTTCCGATCTCTGTCGTCATGGCCGTCTACCATGGTGCGGCCACGATTGAGCGCGCCCTCCAGTCCTGTGCCGACCTCGTGGATGAAATCATCGTGTCCCATAACGGACCATGTCGCGATCGCTCCGTGGAGATCGCACGGAAGTACACGGATCGCGTCTCCGTGCAGCCGGAACATATTCCGGCGCCGGAACCGTATCGCGTGTTTCTCTACACGAAGGCCCGAAATGCGTGGCTGCTCCAAATTGATGCCGACGAATTTCTCTCGCCAGAACTCCGGGAGCACCTTGGCGAACTCATTCAGGACCCCGCGACTGACGGGTACGAATTCCTCTGGCCAACCTGGTACAAGGGGCGCTACTACCACGCGTACTATAAAACCGCGCTCGTTCGCAAGAGCCGCTTTTATCTCATTGGCTCGCCGTCCGAGTACCTGAAGCCCCTTGATGCATCCGTGCACATCCGTCGTGTCTCGTACAGACTCGAACACAAGCCACCGTATGACAATCTCACCGTTGCCACGTTCCGGAGAAAGTGGGTGCCCTGGGCCCGCATCCAGGCGGAGTACTTTCTCAAGGACTTCGCGGACATCCCGAAATTCAACTACCCTCATGCCACCTGGGAATTCCGGACACGGATTCGCATTCAGCACCCGCTCCTCCTGGGGATGATTGGTACCGCTGTACACAACGTGGCGATTGGTATCAAGGACAGCATCCGCACGGGACAGTGGCTCTTTTTCAAATCCGGCCTTCTGATGGCCTGTCAAAACGCGATCGTGTACTCCCATGTCTGGAAACATCGAAAACGGTAGGGTCTCGATTATTCTCACGAATTTCAATGCCCTGCCGTGGCTGGGCCCATGCTTCGATTCTCTCCAGCGACTCACGTACAAGAACGTCGAAATCATTTTTGTCGATAATCACTCCTCCGACGACAGTGTGGAATTTGTGCGCTCGCGATACCCCCAGGTTCACCTCATCATCAACGAACGCGATGAAGGGTTTGCGCAGGGAAACAACATTGGTGTTCAACATTCTCATGGGGAATACATCCTCCTCTTGAACACCGACACAACCGTCCCGGAAACTTTTATGGAGGACATGCTTCGGGCTTTCCGCGACATTCCTCATCTTGGCGTGGCGCAACCGAAGCTCTTTTGGCTCCATGATCCGCGAAAACTCGACTCGTGCGGATCCCTCTTTTCCGCCACAGGATTCCTGAAACACGTGGGAAATCAACAACGCGAAGAGCTTCCGGAGTTCAACACGCCCTTTCCCGTGTTCGCCGTCAAAGGCGCATGCATGATGTTCCGACGCGACCTCCTAGAGAAGACTGGAGGACTTTTTGATCCCGACTACTACTGCTACTTCGAGGAGACGGATTTTTGCATGCGCGTCTGGCTTGCCGGATACGAATGTTGGTATTACCCCAAGGCCAGCATTCATCACGCCATGGGCGGCGTGACGGGAAAACACATTGCGACGCCCGTTGTGCAGTACCACTCGTTCAAGAACCGCCTGATGACGTATCTGAAGAACTTTTCGCGCGGGACGCTTTTCCGCGTGCTGCCGCTGTATGCGCTCCTAAATATCCTCGTGAGTCTTTCCTTTCTCGTCACCGGGAAACCGGGAAATTTCCTCGCGGTGTACCGCGCGGCGTTCTATAATCTGAAGTGTCTCCGCGTGATCTTGGAAAAACGTGATCGGGTACAGCGGCAGATTCGCATGATTCCCGACAAGGCATTCCTCGCCCGCGTCACCGGCGCGATTGGCCTCCATCAGCTTTTCCGTACTGCCGTCTACCTCTGCTCCTATGAACGAGGGAAATTCGCCCCGGGGGAGATCCGCGCATCCGAAGCGAAGAAGACAACACAGGGATCATGATCTACCGAAACGCCAGCAGCAGGTGTGCTATACTGTGCCCCACGCGATGAACCGGGATT
>CAYJQK010000021.1:0-16691 GCA_964372305.1 uncultured Candidatus Saccharibacteria bacterium
CGCGTGGCAGGTCACGCCCCGCCCTCTCCTTGATTCCCGTTTGCTGGTTGTCGAAGGGGCTGCCTCCACATCCAGGCCCAAGCCAACTATCGAAGACAGAGTATACTCGCACCAGAGTTTTTTTGTCAATCGTCTCGACCCGCGAGTTCTCAATCGAATCCGAACACCTGCGGTGTGTCTATCCGGATCCCGGCCGACTCTTTTCAAAAAAGTCTCACGTGTTTTTCTCTCATTCAGGACGTGTTCAAGAGTCAAAAAAGAGGCGCGGCCTGGCGCCGCAGCGCCGTATCGTACTCCCACAGCGTCTCGCGCGCGCACCGCTGCCAGGCATACCGTCGCGCGTGGACAAGCCCCCGACGCACGAGCTCCGCGCGCGCCTCGGTATCCGTGAGCACCATGCGCAAACCCCGCGCGATGTCCTCGGAAGAAAGCGGATCAACGTACACGGCGGCATCGCCGAGGATTTCCGGCAGCGAGGCAACGTGCGAGGCAATGACGGGCACACCGCACGCCATGGCCTCGAGCGGCGGAAGCCCAAATCCCTCGTAGAGGCTCGGGAAGACAAAGGCTTCAGCGTGACGATACAACATGGGGAGGACATCGTCCGCGACGTGACCGGGGAGTCGGACGTCCTCGGCAAGCCCAAGGTGACGAACCCACCCCGCGACGTCATCGTCGTAGGTTCGCCCCGCGCCAGTGATAACGAGTTGCCCGCGAAATCCCTCAATGCGGATACGCTGAAATGCCTCCAGGAGCCGAGAGATGTTCTTATGGTTCATCCAGACCCCGACGAACAAGAAATACGGTTCCCGGACGCCGAGCGCCGCGAGTGCGTGCGCATCGTCCTCCTGCTGATGAGGATGAAAACGTTCATGCTCGACCCCTTCGTGGATCACCACGGTGCGTTCCGCCACCGCAGGGAAAAACCGCAGAAGATCGTTGCGCGTGTGCTCCGAAACGGCGATGATCCGCCGGGCGTGCATGACCGAGGCGCCGAACACTTCCTCGTACACCCACTGGTGAAGAGGGCCGCGCGGCCGCTGCGCGGGAAAGAAGAACCGCGTGAGGTCATGAACGGTCACCACCGACGGACGGCGGTAGAGGACCGGCGCGTTGAAATGCAGGAAGTGCATGAGGTCAACGCGGGTACGGAGCAACGACATGAGAAACATCGTCTGCTCCCGCACAGAGTAGTACGAGCCCGTCACCGGGACGGCGGTGACGCGCGGTAGTGCGGCGAGGTCGCGAGCGAAGGCGCGCGGCGCGAAGACGACGTACTCGTGCGCCGCCGGCAACGCGACGAGGTTTGCCAGAAGATGCCGCGTGTATTGCCCGAGGCCCGTCCACTGATAGGCGCGCGCGTCAATGCCAATCCGCATGGTCCTGCCAACTGAAGAAGTGAGTGTCCATGACGACAGAAGACCTTTTCCGGAAGAATCTTTCGTCGCGCAATGACAATGGTTCGAGTGAAAACAAGGCCGCGCGAGAACGGGCATCCCGTGGATGCCTGGACGAGCGATGCGTTGTGGGCAGCCAAAAGATCGTCATGCCAGCAGAAAGGATTCTTCTGTCAGAGGTCGAGAGTTCATGGATCGCTTCAGTATACTCGCGCCCGGGCGTGCGCGGCGGCGCGGAGAACGGCAAGCGTTTCTTGACCCGCGCGCGCCCAGGAGAAGGACAGCCGAATGCCAGCGGCGACTTCTTCGGGAAGCCGCTGCGGATTCCGCAGGCGCTCGCAGAGAACTTCCGCGAGTTCGTTCGGATCATAGGGATTCACGAGCGTCGCCCAGGGTCCGACGACTTCAGGGATGGCCGCGTTATTCGACGTGATGACCGGTGTCCCGCAGGCGAGAGCTTCAAGCGGTGGGAAGCCAAAGCCTTCGTAGAAACTCGGGTAGACAAACAAATCCGCGAGGCTGTAGAGGGCGGGTTTATCCGCGTCATCAATGAATCCCGTGAAGTGGATGTCCGACGCGTAACGGTTCCGGTGGACATTCCGGAAGAAGGCGTCGTCAATCCATCCCCGTACCCCCGCGAGAACAAGATGGTGGGCAACTCCTGCGTCGCGGACCGCGATGTAGGCGTCGAGAAGCCCGGAGAGATTCTTCCGCGGCTCGAGCGTGCCGAGAAAAAGGAGGAATCGCGACGGGAGACGGTATCGCGTCCGCACGCGCTGGGCATCGGCGGAGGCGGGATCCACGGAACCCATGTGCTCGCCGATGCCGGAGTGCACCACCGTGATGCGCTCCGGCGGCACGCCGTAGAGACGCTCCACGTCCCGCGCGGTTGCGCGGGAGACGGTAATGATCCGCGTTGCCTTCCGCGCGAATCTCTTCGGTTCCATGAGCCAGTGCCAAACCTGCCTCCCGCGGGAGAAATACTGGGGGTGACGCACGAAGGACAGATCGTGGAATGTGACCACGAGCGGGCACGTTGGCCGATGCGGCACGAGACGGACACTCGGCACGAAGAGGACGTCCACGCCACCAAGGAGCGCATCGAGCGCGGGACGCCGGAACACCTTGAGCGACGCTTGGAAGAACCTGTTCGGATAGTTAAAAGCTCGCACGACCATGTTTGGCGCGTTGAGTGCGGGGAGTTGCATGGGCTTCCGCGAGTTCGCGAAGAGCACAAAGCTGTCGAAAGGCGCGAGGCGGCACATCGCGCGCAGCAGTCCGATCGTGTACTCTTCAACTCCTGTTCGCCTCCCGTCCATCAGACACCGAATGTCTACACCGATACGCATGCACGTACGGTACCAAGTCCGCGAGAAGTTACCACGATCGTTTTGCCGTTCGACTTCCGTTCGTGTACTCTAGAAGAGCCATGGCTGTGGAAAAGCGGGACAAACGGCTCACGAAAAAGCAGGCGGAGGTTCTCGACTTCGTGAAGGAGTTCCTCGCCAACCACGCGTACGCCCCCTCGTACCGCGAAGTTGCCAAGGGCCTCGGTCTCTCTTCCCCCGCAACGGTCTTCGAACATATTCGTGCGCTCCACGCGAAGGGATATCTCCGTCTCGACAAGGGTGCAGCACGGAGTGTCGAACTGGCACCAAAGGTCGGCTGGTTCACGCGCGCGATCGAGCTTCCGCTCGTCGGTCTCATCGCCGCCGGGCAGCCCATTGAGGCCATTCAACAGCAGGAGCGCATTGGCATTCCCATCGAGCTCCTCCCGAACCTCAATTGTTTCGTTCTCCAGGTGAAAGGTGAATCCATGATCGAGGATGGCATCATGGACGGAGACTACGTCGTCGTGGAACGGAATTTCTACCCGAAGAACGGCGACGTCGTCGTCGCACTCCTCGAGAACGAGTACGCAACGCTGAAGCGCTACTACCGCGAGAAGGACCGTATTCGGCTGCAGCCCGCGAATAAAAAAATGAAACCCATCTTCGTCAAAAACCCCGTCATTCAGGGTATCGTCCGGGCGGTACTGCGGCGGTATTAGAATCTCTCTCGCCAATACCGTTCCGGTTGCAACACGCGAGCTTGGCTGCGTACCTTCGCACCGCTCTGTCCTGCGCATCGCCGTGGATACACCCCTCGCGTTTTTTCGCTGCGAACCTCGTGCGTTTCACTTCCGAAGGTATGGGCGAAAGAGGTTCTCGCAACAACCACCCCGATTCCTCCTGTTCGCCCTGTCGTTACCGTTTCTGCCACTGCGGGGCCCGGCGGGCGCGCTTCAAGCCCGGCTTCTTCCGTTCCTTCTTGCGCGGATCACGGGTGAGCATCCCCGTCTCTCGGAGGACTTTCCGGAGCGTCTCGTTGTGGAGAATGAGCGCGCGAGCGATACCGAGCTTGACCGCGTCTGCCTGGGAATGCATTCCGCCGCCGGACACGTGAACGGAGATATCATATTGTCCCCAGGCGCCCGTGCTGCGCAGCGGGTCGCTGGCGGCTTTCTGCATGTCCACGGTCGGGAAGTACCGTTCCCACGCCTGGTCATTCACGAGGAAGACTCCGGTCCCGTCGGAAAAGAGTCGCACACGAGCAATCGCGGTCTTCCTCCGCCCAATGCCTTCAATGTATCGCCGCGTCGCTTCCGTCACAGAGACTGTCATCGGTGTCAGGACGATGGCTGAAAAGTTGCCGCCTTGTGCGGATGGTCCGCGCCTTTGTAGAGCTTCAGACGCGTGATCATCCGGTCGCGGAGACGGTTCTTCGGCAACATGCCGTACACGGCTTCCCGGATCACGCGACGGGAGTCCCGTTCCATAACCTGGGCAAACGTCAGTTCCCGAAGTCCCCCGGGATGCCACGTGTGCCACTGGTACATCTTCTTCTGCTCCTTGCCGCCGGTGACTGCGATGCGGTCTGTGTTGATCACCACGACGATGTCCCCGGCGTCTTCATGCGGACGAAACGATGGTTTGTTCTTTCCGCGGAGGGCGACCGCGATGCGCGTTGCCAGACGTCCGAGAATGAGCCCTTGCGCATCGAACAGGCGCCACTCGCGTACCCCCCGACGTGCGCCTTTCCGTGGTGCCGTCGTCACACGAACTCCAGAACAACGAGCGGCGCTCCATCACCGCTGCGCCGTTTCGGCAGACGTGTGACGCGCGTGTAGCCACCGGGTCGCGTGGCGTACTGCCGTGCGCGATCGAGGACTCGCTGCGCGGCAGCCGCGTTCCCGAGCGACGCAATAATCGAGCGGCGAGCATGGAGCGTGCCGCGCTTCGCTGATGTGATGAGCGGCTCGGCGAACCGGCGGACAAAGCGCGCGCGGGGCGCGGTCGTCCGGATCTTCCCCCGTTCAAAAAGAGCAATCGTCAACTTCCGCGCGAGCGCTTTCCGCTCGGCGGGTGTCCGAGAGAGGGTGGCCTTCTGCTTCCGGTGACGCATGGCTATTTCCCGCTCTGCTCTTCACGAAGAGACAACTCGAGCGCGCGGAGCGCCTCTTCAATCTCTTCAATGGCTTTCTCTCCGATTCCCTCCATTTCGAGCATCTGCGCGCGCGTCTTCTGAACAAGTCCGGCAACCGTGCGGATGCCCACCTTCTCGAGGACATTCTGCAACCGTGTGTTCACAGGGAACTGTGTGATCGGCAACAATTTTGCTTCGTGATCCTTCGGCTCTTCCGGAGCACGCACGGTGCCGGCGACATCCTCGGACACAACCAAACGCTCCGGTATGAGCGGGGTGACCTCGGTTGGTGTCGGTCCCAGAGGTGCGACTTCATCCGGTGCCGACGCCTCGCGCCGGTAGGTGAGACGGTCGTTGAGATCACGAACGAGCGCGTGGTAGTGATCTTCGAGAATGGATGCCGCCTGACTCAAGACGTCTCGCGGTGTGACCGTACCGTCGGTCCTGATCGTCATGATGAGCTTATGGAACTCCGTTTCTTTTCCCACCCGGATGTTCTCGACCCTGAAGCTCACGCGTTCAACCGGCGTGTACATCGCATCCACAGCGATTTCGCCAAGCGCCCGATCTTCCTCCTCCCGCTGCTCCACAGGAACGTACCCCCGTCCCCGCTGCGCGGTCGCGCGGAGCACAAATTCCGTCTTCGCATCCGTGATGGTCGCGATGGTGAGATCCGGGTTGGCAACTTCAACGTCAGCGTTCTTCGTAAAGTCCCCCGCGGTAACGATCCGCTCCCCCGTTGCCTTCAAGGTGAGCTCAATCGGCTCATCACGGTGAATGTTGAGACGGACCCGCTTGAGATTGAGGATCACGGACACGACGTCCTCTTTCACTCCGGGAATCGTGGAGAATTCGTGTTCGACGCCGTCAATCCGCACCGCGGTAATCGCCGCGCCGGGGAGAGAGGAGAGGAGCACACGCCGCAGGGCGTTCCCCACGGTCGGGCCGTACCCGGGATAGTACGGGCTGATTTCAAATGTTGCTTCATGGCCGTCTTCGTGGATAACCGTGACCGCATTGGGAAGGGGAATTTTTTCCATGGCGACAATAGTGAGGGATAAAACGTTACCGCGAGTAGAACTCCACGATGGCCTGCATGTCCACGGGAACTTCGTGGGGCTCCATCGCCGGCGCACTGGCAACCTTCCCCGAGAACACGTCCACGCGTTCCAGCCACGCCGGGAGCGTTTGGTTCACTAACCGTTCCTGGAGACCCATGAACACCGGCTTGCCACGCTTGCTCGCTTTAACCTCGATCACATCACTGACCCGGACAGCATACGACGGAATATCCACGCGGCGGCCGTTCACGGCAAAGAGTCCGTGATTCACGAGCTGCCGCGCGTGCGCCCGCGACGATCCGTAGCCGAGACGGAACACGACGTTGTCGAGGCGCGATTCCAAACGCATCAGCAGAGCGTCCGCGGTGACCCCGCGTTTCTTTAAGGCCTCCCGGAAGTACCGCTGGAGTTGCCGATCACGAATACCATACATGGCACGAAGAGCTTGCTTCTCCCGAAGTTGCCGCCCGAAATCGGAACCCCTACCGGCCCGCTTCGACCGCGATGAAGATTGTCCGTGTACTCCCGGAGCATACGGCCTCCGCACCATCGGGCACTTCGGCGTAAAGCACTTCTCTCCCTTGAGAAAGAGTTTATCTCCCGAGCGCCGGCAGCGCCCACAGACGGAATCAAAGGCATGGCCCATAGAGCATCCTAGACGCGGCGCGGACGCGGCGGGCGCGTTCCGTTGTGTGGGATCGGCGTGATATCCTGAATAGAAGTCACGACAAACCCGAATACTCCGAGCGCACGGATAGCGGATTCTCGCGCGCTCCCAATACCACGCACGAAGACTTGTGCTTCCTTCATGTCGAAGGACGCAAGTCGCTGGGTGAGATCACGCACAATTTCCTGTGCGGCATAGGGTGTCGCCTTCTTTGCGCCGGAATATCCAATCCGTCCGGCGCTGCTCCAAGCCAGCACATTGCCTTTCAAGTCCGTGGCGGTGAGGATCGTATTGTTGTAGGTGGACTGGATATAAATCCGCCCGGCGGGAACGCGCGTCTTCCGACGGCGCGAGCCCGTCTTGCGAGTCGTCGTATCCTGGGCACCCGCAGAGGAGTCCTGCACGGCTTGAGGAGACGTATTCACCGCCTGATCGGCCATCATGTCTTCTCCGCTGCTGACCGCCGTCCGGATCCCGCAGTCTTTCGGACATTCCCCCGCACGCTGCGGGAATTTGTCTTTGTGCGTTGCCCGCGGACCGGGAGATGCCGCATGTGCCGCAAACCGCGATACGCGCCGATATCCTTCAAACGCCGAATATTTGCGGAAACTTCTCGCCGGAGGTCACCCTCAACACGATAGTTCCGTTCGACGATATCCCGAATCCGACCGACTTCCTGCTCCGTCAGATCCTTCGTCCGCGCGTCGCGATGGACGTCAGCTCTCCCCAACACCGCGCGGCTCGCACTCTGGCCAATGCCATAGATGTACGTGAGCGCAATCTCAATGCGCTTGTTATCCGGAATAACGACACCTGCAATGCGCACAGCCATCGCCTTACCCTTGTCGTTGTTTATGACGCGGATTTGCCTTGCAAATGACAAAAATCTTCCCTCGCCGCCGGACAACCGTGCAGCGCGCGCAACGAGCTTTCACTGATGCTTGGACTTTCATTTGGATGATCGTGAGTCGTTCTCTGGTCGTAAGCGTTGAATAATGCGGCCACGCGTGAGGTCATACGGACTCATTTCGACCACCACGCGGTCACCGGGCAAAACCTTGATGTAGTGGACACGCATGCGTCCGGAGATATGCGCGAGAACCGCGTGCCCTCCTTCGAACTCTACCCGAAACGTCGTATTCGGGAGAGTTTCCTTCACTACACCAGTCATTTGCAACGTATCCTTAGATGGCACAATACCTTCGTGACGGATAATCCGAGCCCTTCCGTCCCCTCCTGGCACGGGCTACCCCCCTGTCCTCGGCCACTCGGCGCTTCAGGCGATCCCAAGATCGTGCAGTACGGAAAAAAGGTCTTGTCTCACCCTCACCCTACCGAACCTCCGTTCCGCTGTCAATCCAGTGTTACATAACACGGCCTTGACAGCTTTTCGTGGAAGGCATACTACTCCCTCGACACTCTCTCTCATGCGTACCGTAGCCCCTCGTGCGACCTCCTCACTCGTCATCCTGAGTATTCTCCTCTTGGGAAGCGCGGGCGTGTTGGGTTCTCCGCAGGCCTATGCGGATGAGGGGATTCAGGCAGGCGTGGATCTGTTCGAGACCCCGGAGGGGATGAGCTCATTGTCGTTCGCGGCCACACCAATTCCCGCGGGATTCTTCGACCCGGGCTCTGAACTCTTCGGAGGCGTCGTGCCGCTTTGCGGTGATCCTCAGAGTCCATCGGACCTCGGCTCCACGGACACGACCCTCCGCAGGCTCAACGCACTGAATTTTGGTGAAGAGAACACTGGCACGGTTCCGATCGAGCTCGTGCAACTGAACCTCGTGAGCTGCGAACCCATCACGGTGGTGATCAATAGTCAGCCGACGGAGTGGAATGTCCAGATCAGCCTCTCGGATACTCCTGCGCCGCGAGGAAGCATGTCGGTCACGAAGACGCATGCGAATGGCGGGGTGTTCACTTCCGAGTTTTCCGTGATGCCAAAGTTCACCTTCACGCAGGTCGGCGGTACAGAGGTTGGCGGGGGTGAACCACTGATCTTCGATTCTGGAAGAACAGGGACGATCGGCGGCCCCGTCGAAGGGGGATCTCCGCTCTCTACCTTCAACGTCCAGGCGACGAATGTGCCCTGGGTTTTCGAGCACGATGGCGCCTGCCCCGGCCAGGCGCTGAGGATCCCCGGGGAAACAAGCAACTTCTGCGCGAGCTCCACGGAGGCTGATCGGGTGAAGACGATGGCGACGAGCGGGGATTTCACGCACGCCTACCAACCGGCCCGGGCGCTCATCTTCGTCCCCGGCGTGACGATCGATAAGACCAGTCGTGGTGGCGGCGGGACGTTCGACTTCGATATCCGCCCACTGAACATCGGAGTGGTCAGCACGCGCAGTGCCATCCTCACCACGACGGAACCCGATTTCCACGTCCAGAACTTCTTCGATATCTGGGTTGATGTCGACAGCCTCACCGGGCTCAAAGTTCAGGAGCGGACCCCGCAGGGCTGGCAGGTTAACGATCAGGGAATCTGCACCATCAACACAATCGATCCTGTGATCGCACAATCACCGCCACCGATCTGCACGTTCCTGAATACAAAGGAGGCACGGATCATCATCAAGAAACTCACCGATCCCGCGAATGATCCGCAGACGTTCGAATTCAGCGGAGACGTCGGTGGCATTCTGAAGGATACCGAGACGGCGGCGGAGGACGTCGCCCCCGGGACGTACACCTCCACCGAAGTCGTCCCTAATGACTGGGTGCTGGACTCGATCATCTGTGATGACTCCGATAGCACAGGTGACGTGCCTTCCGCGACCGCCATCTTCCGGGTAGACGCGGGAGAAACGGTAACCTGCACCTTCACAAACACGAAGGAGGTCATCGAGGCGCCAACCTGTAACGGGAAACTCGCGACGATCTTCGTCGATGGCACCAACCACGTTGTCGGCGGTCCCCAGAACGGCCTCCTTTACGCCGGTATGCTCCAGGGGACACCGGGCGACGACGTCATGGTTGCAACCGACGGCCGCGACGCAGTCATCGGCCGTGGCGGCAACGATACGATCTGCACGCTCGACGGTCTTGATCGCGTGATCACGCTCAAGGGGAACGACTGGATCGATGCAGGGGAGGGAAATAACACGGTCAACGCCGGTCACGGTGATGACACGGTCCGGTCGGGCGGTGGGAATGACAAACTCCATTGCGGCCAGGGCAGCGACACCGCCTCTCCGGGAGCGGGGGTGAATCACCTCAACAACTGCGAGGTCATCCTCCCCTAAGGAGCGGTGCATTCCGTTTCAACACACTGAACAATGTGAGTACTGAACACGAGTGACCTGCGAGTGAGAATAGTGCTCGCCCGCCCCCACTGCGCCAAGGCGACAAGAGGAAAATACGCGGGCCCGCCAGCCGTTGTGTGTCGAGAAATCAATATTTTTTGAATTCAGCCTTAAAGAACCCCGACCTTCGTTCCTTGACACCCCGCGCTTCACGGAGATACGATTTCCGCAACACGGGCTCCCATGACACACAGACGTATCGGACGCGCCCTCGCTACCATGGGAACACTGGTCGCGCTTTTCGCGCCGGAAATTTCCGCTGCGGCAACACTTTTGGATTTCGGCGATGCCCCGGATCACAAGCGGACCTTCTACACGGGAGGCACGGCGATTGGCGTGTTCCCCTCCCTGCTCGCGGCGGACGGTGCCCGGACGCTGGCAACCGACCGCGTGTGGCTCGGGGACCGCGTGAACCGCGAGCAGAACTCGAAGCAAGTGAACGCGGACGAGCACGATGACGGCGTCACCCTCGCGCTCTCTTCATGCACGAAAAGCACGGCAAGGTTCCGAGTCCACGTCGCCAATCCCGGCGTCACGAAAGGCACCGCCTACCTTAACCTCTTCGTGGACTGGAATAAGGACGGCGTCTGGAGCGGGCGCGACCGGTGCGCGGCGGAGTGGGCCATCCAGAACCACCCCATCAACCTCGGGAAACAAGCAAAAGCCATCGAGGTCTATGCGCCGACCTTTACCGCGGGAGTGCCGACGCGGGGACTTTGGTATCGCGCCGTCGTGACGGTGGACCAACCCATGACCTCCGAGCGTGGAAAGGGGGTATTCCGCAGCGGGGAAGTCGAAGACTATGGACCACAACTGTACACAACCGAGCGGTACGCCGCGGAATGCACCCCGGCCCTTCTCACCGTGGACCACAGCGGGAAAGGCGAGTTCACCATTAAGGAGAAACCTGGCTCACCTGCGGCATTCACCGTAAGTTTCGCGAACAGCGTTACTCCCGCAACCAAGTCCCGGAAGTTGAGTGTCCTCGGGAAAAAGGTCGTGTATGAATCGAAGAAGAAAGATCCACCGGCACGCTTTGATCCCGCGCAGGAAATCGTTGACGTCCGAGTCCGCTTCGGGAAAAAAGCTTCGATCCTTATTCAATGCATCGCCCGCGTGCGGCACACGGCCGTCAAGCCGAACACGCCCGTCACGACAACGACGACCACGGGGACAACACTCTCCGGCGTGCGTGGCAGCTTCACGAAAAGCCAGTCGGGCAAGAAAGCTTCCATCAGCGGGGAACTGGAGATCACGGATAAGAATCTTCAACAACGGGTGAATGGATTCGAGATTCCCCTCAAGAATCAGAACCCTCCTCTCCCTGATCCCATTGACATCGTGGCCCCAGAAGGGATGACCTGCCAGCGGGTTGGAGACGTCAAACGCTGCACGGGTCGTTCAGGTCTTTGGTTCATCACGTTCATCATCACGTTCCTCGAAAACATCGCGAATCTCCCCGGCGCGGGTCTCCTGGTGAACCTCCTCAATAACGGGGTGAGCCTCGGAACGGTGAATCTTCCGGCGCAGAAATAATCCCGGGAGACGCTTTCCGCAGACGTCGCGAGGAGTCGGCGGGTGACCTACGCCCTCCGGGGGCACGGGAGGCCATGGTACGATGTACCGTATGGCATTGCCGACAATCGACCTCCGACCCCGAAATCAAGAGCAAGAACGTGTCGGAACACAAGAGCCAATACCATACGACACCACAACGGAATCCTTGGAGGAGCGCGAGATCGCGCCGACATCACGCGAGACGCGCATCGTGTCGTTCGGCACATGGGAAGCGCCGGAACACGTTGTCTACGAAAAAACGATTCTTTGGTACATCGTGTTTGGCGTTGTTGTTGCCTTGACCATCTTTACGGCGTTCCTCCTCCGGAGCTTCCTCGCGGGAATCGTGTTCTTCCTCGGCGGTCTCATTGTCTATATGTACAGCGAGCGTCCGCCGCGGATCGTGAAGTATGAGCTTCTCGTAAAGGGCATTGGCATCGGGGACCGGCTCTACCCGTACAGTGCACTCACAAATTTCAACATCGTCGAACGCGCCCACGGAGCATACGTGCTCCTTCGAGGCCGGCGGCTGCTCATGCCGCTCATCCATATCCCTTTGGCTGACTCTATCTATCCCGACGACGTCAAGGAAGTCCTCCTGAAGTTCCTCCCGGAAGATCCCGATCTGGTCGAGCCGCTGCCAGAAATTATCGCCCATTGGCTTGGGTTCTAATACATCTTTCTCGCGAGCGATACAAAGTGTCCCCGGCAGGACTTGAACCTGCGACCTTCAGCTCCGCAAGCTGACGCTCTATCCAGTTGAGCTACGGGGACAAAACGATGCTCCGCAGCATGACGGAGAAACACAGGAAAAACAAGAGACGCTCATGCGCCGGATTCGTCGGTCGTATCCCGCGCGCCGCCGCGGCGCGGGAGGATCCCGCCACGAGAGACACCGCGCAGAACAATGCTGCGATCGACCGGATAGGTGATGCGCTTCAAGGCGTCCCGGATAGGAACCCACGCCGCTTCCAGAAGTCCCTCTTCCGCTTGCGGGTGAAGTTCCTCTGAACGCCCGTCCATCAGATAGTAGTGGACGGTCTTCACAATCCGCCCGCGCTCCGTGAAGAATTGATACTGGGTGATGCCGAGCTTGCGTTTCAAGCGTACGTCCGCGATGCCAAGCTCCTCTTGCACCTCCCGAACCGCCGCTTCGGAGAGCGTCTCACCACGGTGCTTCTCCACGTGACCCTTCGGAAGTACCCAGACTTCACCGCGCGAATGTTTCGTCTTCAGCAGCGCAACATGGACCCGCCCCGCAATCCGCCGGACAACAACGCCGCCGGCCGACACCTCGACCGTCGTCGGCGCGTGCGTGGTTCCACGCCACCGTCGCCGACGGGGGCCCCCGCTACGCGGGGCGCGGGATCCCGCGCCCTTCTCCGCTTCTCCAGTCACGGTCATCATTCCTCCCCAGGAACCGGCGTCGGTGACGGCCGCGGCGGTTTCCACGATGTCTCGCGCTGCTTGCGAAGAAACTCCTCCTGCACTCTGCGGTCCTTCTCCGTAACCCGCTGCACGAGCGCTTCCCACGACTCCCGCTCCGCGTTCGCCGCAAGGACACGCGGGAACAACCGCGGGGACTTATACGCGCTGAAGAACTTTTCTTCTCTCTCGAGAGTTCCTCCACGGTAGACCTGTTGCGTCATTGTCGCCTTCAACGACCCGCCTGGACCGCGACTCACGACCCTCGGCCCGACAACCTTCACGTCCCGCCCGTCCGGCGTCCCCCAGAACTCAAAAGAGAGCTTTGTGCCTTCAATGTTCGTTTGAATGAGGATGTGCCCGGGCGTGTCATTGATGAATTTGAGATCGGTTCCATCTTTCCATGTCCGCTGATTCGGGTAAATCGTGGCGTCGAATCCCGGCGTGCCGTAATACGACACCGGGTACGCGTGGGGCTTACGCTCGACAACCTTAAGACCCGCGAGCACGACCGCGCGAAACATGGTTGTGGAAACCTGGCAAAGTCCTCCGCCGTATTGCGGCGTCGTCACGTTCTGGAGGATCACAAGTTCTGGCTTGTACCCCGTGGAGCGGAGCACGGGACCAAGCTGCTCGTTGAACCCAAATGTCGCGCCCGGAGGAATGAGCGCCCCATGAAATCGCTCCGCGCCGACGCGGATGTTGTGGATGCGGTTTCGCGGGCTCCCTTTGAAGTCTGTCTCCCCCCGCGCAAGGAACCCCTGGATGCCGAGCCGCTGAAGATCGTCCGTGGTTCGGATAGCGGGCGGCGTGCGGTTGACGACAAGTTCTCCCACAGCAGATCCGCCGGCGATGGCGAGGCGGATCCCCTCCACGCTTTCTGCAACCTTGAGCGCGATGCCGTCCTGCGGAGCGGTG
The DNA here is from genome assembly GCA_964372305.1 of uncultured Candidatus Saccharibacteria bacterium. GTDB lineage: Bacteria > Patescibacteriota > Andersenbacteria > UBA10190 > CAIZMI01 > CAYJQK01. Next base: position 13,799 of record CAYJQK010000021.1, read on the forward strand.
AAGAGCGTCGCCCGCCCCTCGGTGAGCTCAAACCGCGCATTCGCGCCCGGACGGTTCACGGCGGGAGTAATCTCCTGCTCGAGATAGCGCGCAAGAGCTTCTCGCTGGAACGTGACTGCCGCGCGCGGACCCACGCGTTCTACTGTCATGAGCGTCCGGAGCATCTCAACGGGAATCATCCATTGTCGGTCGACCAGCACGAGGGTCGCCGGGGAGACGAGCACCCGTTCTACGTCTCCGCGGAGCGCGGCCACCTCGGCATCACTCACCGCCGGCGGACGGGACACGAGCTGCAGCGCGACGGGCGACGACGAGCCAGTGGTCACCATCTGAAGGATGTCGCGTCGTAACACGGCCGTATCGACAGCCTGCCCCACAGCTCCCGGAACAAAGACGAGCGCGTTACCCTCGACAGCCCACATGGCGGATCGCGCGGGAACGACCAGCGACCCTAAGAAACGCGCCGCGTAGTCCGCGAGCGCCTGGTCCGAAAGAGCGACGCGGAATGGCAGCGCGACCCCCGTGAGACTACGCAACCACTCGCGCGCCTGCATGACCACAGCACCCCGCCGTCCATAGCCGAACGCCTCTCGCGCGAGAGAGGAAACCGGAACGGTGAGTCCAAGATCCGACAGACGCGGGGTCGCAACGACGCGGCTCTGATGCGTGAGCGTGACCGGTGAAGCGAGCAACTGCTCCGCCTCCCGCGTGAGCGCGGCGCGGAGTGCGTCTTCCGTCAGTCCGCCAACGCGCACGCTGCCAACAGAAACGCGCGGGAGCACACGTCCGTTGTATGTCGCAATGGCAGCGACGGCAGATGCCACGAGAACACTGAAACCAAGACAGAGGCCGAAAGCAAAAATGCTCCACGGTTTCCGAAAAAGAAGAGTCATAGAGAAAGCACTTCTCCACTGTACCGATGGACGCCGCGTCCGACAACTCGGTGCACGATCACTCCTCACTGGCGGGAAAGTCCACGAGAAACGTCGTCTTTACGAGCGGAGGTGGCCAATCGAGAGCGACCGAAGCAAAGCAATCGCAACGTCGGCGATACGGACGCGCGTCCCCACGGACGCGGAGATTGCTTCGGCCGCGTCCCGCTGCCGCGGACTCCCTGTCTGCCGACAGGCAGGCTCGCAAAGACGTGGAGGACTTTCCCGCCAGTGAGAAGTGACACGGCGTGAAAGTGACAACAGGGGGAAACCTTGGCATGCTTATTTCTAGGTTTCGTTCTTTCCACCCCGTTCCCTTCACCTGGGAGGCTTCCCATGCCTGAAACGTGCGACGCGGTCTCTGCACTTTTACAGCGTCTCGAGAAGCTCGAAACGCGACAGCGGCGGTTGGTGCGCACGCTCGTGAGCGCGCCCCTCCTTGTTTTCGTCCTCTTCCTGCCGCACCTCTGCACGACAGGAATTTCCGCACTTGAGCAGGACAAGCCCATGCGAGCGAAGAAGCTTGAGGTAGAGGAACTGATGATCCGTGACGCCAAGGGTAAACAGCGGATCGAACTCGCCGCGGCGGCCAACGGCGCATGGATCCGGATCTTTAATGCGAACGAGCAGGAGATGCTTGTCCTCCACGCCCACGAGGACACTGCGCAGATCGGCCTTGTTGACGCACGCGGATGTCCGCGTATCGGTCTCGCGTTCGACGCACGCGGCGCGGGTTTTTCTCTCTACGAGAAGGAGAAAGTCCGCGCCCGTTTCGCGGTGACGGACGGCACACCGTACCTTTCCCTTCTCGACACGGAGAATCGCATCCGCGCCAAGCTTGAACTCTACGACGCCGCTTCGCGCCTTGCGCTCTACGGTCGGCAAAGCAAGCCGCGGATACTCGTTGACGCACACCCGGACGGCGGTGAATTCACGGTCTTCGGCGATGAGTTGCCCGGAGGAAAAGTCGTCCCTGCCGCAACGATGGCAAAGGTTGGTGGCGGTGGGACCATCATGCTCTTCAACAACAACCTCCGGCCGCTCTTTATCCAACCGCCTTTGGAACCGAAATGATTCTCGAGGATCGGCGTCCCTCGAACCATCCCTCCCACCGCTCCCCTGTACGGAGCGGTTTTTTCTTGCGCTGAGACGAGAGACGCATGCGTGGGTAAGACATGATGCATTTTCTGCCACTCCTGCACTGACAGGAAAGCTCTCAAGAAACGCTCGTCATTGCGAGCACTGCGAAGCAATCTCGCCGGACATCCGACGAGATTGCTTCGCCTGCCGGCCGAAGCCCTGGCGGAGACTGGCCACTGCGTATCGCGCAAAGACGCGGTTCTTTTCGGTCGAGACTCCGTCTCGGCACACCAGTGGGCAGATACCATTCTCTCTGTACCTGTTCACGGACGGGAACGTTCACGATGAGGGAACGATGGACACCGCGTCATTCCCGCGCAAGCGGGAATCAGTCCCCGCGACGAGCGTGCGGTAATGAAAGGGAGATATCTCTGCCATCTCTTTCAGGGTGCGCTGACCTTCGAGATACTGCTTACGCCAGCGCAGGCGTTCCTGGGCGGCGTTGTGGGGAAGTGTTTGAGACATACTCCCCAGCGTAGAGTGTGAGGGGACATCGGTATGTGGTGAATACCCGAGGATCATTGACACGCGTTGAAGTTTTTGGCACGCTCGACATGCGTTGGCACGTTGGACAATTTTCCTCTAGAACACTCGTGGAGGGTTCTGATATGAGCGGCGATAGTAACTGGGTAGGGGAACTTCGGACGCTGGACTCTGGCGCTGGATTCCCCCACCGACGACGCGCGAGACGCTCGCGGTGGGTACACATTCTCTTCCTCACCCTGTGCGGAGTTCTCGTGCTCGGGGGTCTGGCGTTCGTCGGATTGAGATGGCTACAGCAACGAACAACATATGCACCCATCTCCGAGAAGTCTCGGTGG
>CAYJQK010000022.1:0-16486 GCA_964372305.1 uncultured Candidatus Saccharibacteria bacterium
CAGCCCTTCAGGGCTGTTTTAGGCTGGTGTACGTCTTGACCTGTGGGCGATTACCTCTGGAGATCTTGACAAAAATCCTGGCTGGGCTATACTGGCGTGTTCACTGGAATCGGGGGTTTTTGATGTGCTCTGGGGCGGCGGCGCTGTCCCTCCACAGTGCCGCCACCGCAGCGCATCTCAAAGATTCTCCAGAACAAAGTATACGCAAGAAGCGGCAACATGGTCACCCGGACTCCACTCACGAACCATGCGCGCGTCCTTGCCCTCGGCGCGGAGACGTTGCGTTTTTCTTGTGTCTTGAGCGGAGATCGTCTACGCTTCTTTTCGTGACGGAAGCAACGACCTACCGGACCCATACGTGCGGGAGTCTGCGGCTTGAGGATGAAGGCAGCGAGGTTCGCCTCGCGGGGTGGGTGCATGCGCGCCGTGAACATCGGAACATCATGTTTCTCGATCTCCGAGACCGCTATGGGATGACCCAGATTGTCGTGAGTGGGGACACGCGTTGTGTACCCGCTGCTACGAATCTCGCCTTGGATGGGCGGCTCATTGGCGCAGAGCTTCACGATGAAGACGTGCTCCTTGTTGAAGGGAAAGTGGTTCGGCGTCCCGAGCAATTGGTGAATCCTCACCTCGAGACGGGGATGGTTGAAATCCAGGCCGCTTCCATCCGCGTGTTCAGCACGGCAAAAACCCCGCCGTTTGATCTCACGCGTGACGGCGACGTTGGCGAAGACATCCGTCTCGCATACCGTTATCTCGATCTCCGGCGCTCACGTCTCCAGGAGAACATGATGTTCCGTGACCGGTTCCTTATGGAGATTCGCCGTGCGTTGCACGATGAGGGCTTCCTGGAAGTTGAAACGCCTATTCTCACCAAGAGCACGCCGGAAGGCGCGCGCGATTTCATTGTTCCCGCGCGTCTGCATCCGGGGATGTTCTACGCGCTGCCACAATCGCCGCAGCAGTATAAGCAACTGCTCATGGTTGCCGGCTTCGACCGGTACTTCCAGATTGCCCGCTGTTTTCGGGATGAAGATCAGCGCGGGGATCGACAGCCGGAGTTTACCCAACTCGATATGGAAATGAGTTTTGTCGAGCGAGAGGACGTGCTGCGGCTCACGGAGGCGATTTTCGCCTTGACCTTGGACCGCTTGCACATCCCCATTGCGCGCACCCCATTTCCCCGCCTGACACACGCGGAAGCCATGGCACAGTACGGGAGCGATAAACCGGACATCCGGTCAAAAGCGGAAAAAGATGCGGGGGCCCTCGGGTTTTGCTGGATTGTGGATTTCCCGCTGTTTGAATCCGAGCTCGAAGCTGGGCATTACGCGCCATCCCATCACATGTTTACGGCGCCTCACCCCGAGGACCGTCACCTGCTCACGACGAACCCCTCCATGGTGCGGAGCACGCAGTACGATCTCGCGTGCAACGGGCACGAAGTCGCAGGGGGGAGCATCCGCATCCACGAGCGGGTGTTACAAGAAACAGTCTTTGATCTTGTTGGTCTCACGGCGGCTCATGCGCGCGAGCAATTTCGGCATCTCCTGGAAGCGTTTGAATTCGGCGTGCCGCCGCATGGTGGGATTGCCTCCGGGATTGAGCGACTCCTGATGGTGATCCGCGGCGAACCGAGTGTCCGCGAGGTGATGGCCTTTCCAAAAAACCAGAAAGCGGAAGACGTCCTCTTTCACGCCCCGTCGCCCGTAGATCCCGCGCAACTTGAGGAGCTGCATCTCCGAATCAATCTTCCTCCGGCATGACCCAAAGTTCTTCCCCGTCCCGTCGCGGAACAGTCGCCCTCCTCATCTTTGGCGCGTTCCTTGGTGGTCTGACCGTGGGCCGGTGGCAGCGCCCACCGACGCTCACGTCGTTGTCTCCGGGCGGCGCGGCTTTGCCTGCCGCTATTGTCGCCGCGCCCATTCGCGAAGTGTGGGATCTCGTCCATGAAAAGTTCGCGGGGACAGTGTCTGATGAAAAGCTCGCGCAGGGAGTGCTGCGGGGTCTCATCGGGGGCATTGGCGACCCGTACTCGGCGTACGCGAATCGTGAGGAAACGTCCCAATTTGCGGATGATCTCGATGGTTCCTTCACCGGTATCGGCGTTGAGATCGGCATGCGTCGCGGGGTCATCACGGTGATCGCGCCCTTGAAGGGGTCACCCGCAGAGCGAGCAGGCGTGCGCGCACGGGACATTATCGTGTCCATTGATGGCACGGAGGTGACCGTGGAAACATCTCTCACGGATGTCGTGGCGAAGATTCGCGGGCAGGAGGGAACCACGGTGACGCTCAAAGTTCTGCGCGAAGCAGCAAAGGGCCCTCTGGATCTTGCGGTGAAACGAGAGCGCATCACACTTGAGAGCGCGACGGGCAGAGTGGACCGGGGCATCGGCATTCTCGAACTCTCGGCGTTCCATGAAGATACGCCGCGCAAAGTTCGCTCCATCGTCCGCGACTTCCTCGCCCGCGGCGTCCGCGGCGTGGTCATTGACGTGCGGAACAACCCTGGCGGCATTCTCCAAGCGGCGGTGGAGATTGCCGGGCACTTCGTGAAGGATGGGGCACTCGTCGTGCGGGAAGTTCCACGAGATCCCGCGGAAGCTGTCGAGCGTCGCGCGAAAGGTCCCGGGGACCTTCAGAATCTCCCGGTTGTCGTTGTGATGAACGAAGGGTCCGCATCCGCGTCGGAGATTCTCGCGGGCGCGCTCCGTGATTTGCGACAGGTGCCGCTCGTGGGAGCGCGGAGTTTCGGCAAGGGGACGGTGCAGGAACTTATTGATCTCTCGGACGGGTCGAGCGTGCGGATCACGATCGCAAAATGGGTGACCGCGAGTGGAAAAGAACTGACAGAGCAGGGGCTGGCCCCAGATATCGCGATTGAGGATCCGGACGATACGGATGCGCAGGATCTTGTGCTGGAGCGCGCGATGAAGGAGCTTTCCGCACAGCTCGCCTCTCCTTCACCCACAGAGCAGTCATGAAAGTCATTCTCCTGGAACGCGTCGAGAATATTGGGGATGCCGGTGAGGTTGTGGATGTTCAGGATGGCTATGCGCGAAACTTTCTGTTCCCGCGGGGGCTCGCGGCCAACGTCACGGAGCGTCGTGTCGAGGATGCCGCGCAGCGACGCGCGCGCGTAGCGGAAGAAGCGCGCGTGGCTCTCGATGTCGTCCAGAAACAGGTGGCGGCCGTTGACGGGAACACGATACTCATTCAGAAGCCCATCGGCCCGGACGGAGTGCTCCACGGGAGCGTGTCCGCGCGAGACATCGCGGATGAAATTCACCGTGCGTTCAGCGTGACCTTGCCAAAGGGCGCCCTCAAGCTTCGCGAGCCGATTCGCGGTGTCGGCGAGAAACCCGTCCACCTCGAATTTCCTCACGGCCTGGAGGCGGACGTTATCGTCGTTGTTGAGGGGAAACCCATGCTCACGGGGAAAACAAAAGACCGAACGACGAAGCGGGGGGAAGCATAACAACCATGGCACGGACGCGAATTCCCCCCGAACGGCTTCAAAGACCGCATCGGGCTCGCCGTCTCTCCCAGACGAAGATCATCATTGTCACCGGTGGGGTGCTCTCCGGACTCGGGAAGGGTGTGACCGCGGCAAGCATCGGGAATATCCTCGCGGCGCGCGGGTATCGGGTGAGCGCGCAGAAGTTTGACCAGTACTTGAACGTGGACGCGGGGACGTTGAATCCGAGTGAACACGGCGAGGTCTTTGTCACCGACGATGGCGCCGAAACCGATCTCGACCTCGGCCACTACGAGCGTTTCCTTGACCAGCCGCTGCGGAAGGAGTCCTCGGTGATGACCGGACAAATCTATTTAGAGGTGATTCGGGACGAACGAGCGGGAAAATACCTCGGGAAGACCGTACAGATGATCCCGCATGTGACCGATGCCGTGAAACGACGCGTGTGGGAAGCCATCCGCGTGTATCGCTCGGATGTGCATATCGTGGAAGTGGGCGGAACCGTCGGCGACTATGAAGGCGCGCACTTCTTGGAGGCCGTCCGACAGCTTGCTGTTGATCACGGACGGGAAAACGTCCTCTATGTGCACGTCGCCTTCCTCCCGTACCTCGTGGCGAGCGCGGAAGTGAAAACAAAGCCGGCGCAGAATTCCGTCCGCGAGTTACGCGCGATTGGGATTCAGCCGGACGTCATCATTGCGCGATCGGATCATCCCATCGCGTCGGGGCACCTGGAGAAACTTGCTCTCTACACGAACGTGGAGCCGCGCGCCGTTATCCCCATCCTCACCGTCGGGAGCATGTATGAAGTGCCGCTGCACATGGAGAAGCACGGTCTCGATCATAGTATTCTCGAAAAACTCGGGCTGGCATTTCGTCCGCGCAATGACCGAACGTGGCATCGGCTTGTCCGAAGCATTACCGCGATGAAACCCGCGGTACGGATCGCGATGGTGGGGAAGTACCTCTCCATGAAGGATACCTACATGAGTCTTATTGAGGCCCTCAAGGCCGCGGCGTGGTCAGAGGGTCGAAGTCTTGATCTCTGGTGGGTGAATGCCGAGGAGATCGAAACGGGGGCCATTCCCCTAAGCGAACTGGGCAACGCGCACGGGATTGTCGTCCCCGGAGGGTTTGGGACCCGTGGCGTCGAAGGAAAAATCCAGGCGATTCGTTTTGCTCGAGAACAAAAGATTCCCTATCTTGGGCTCTGTCTCGGGATGCAGCTCCTGGTGATTGAAACGGCGCGGCATCTCGCGCGTATCCGCGGAGCAACGAGTGAGGAGTTTGTGTCGAGTGAGAGACTCGGGCTGGCCGAACAAGGTACGGGAAAGCGAGCGGATTTTGTTATTCATCTCATGGAGGAGCAGAAGAAAGCCCTTCTTAAAGGGGGGACGATGCGGCTCGGCGCCTGGCCATGCGTACTCCGGGAAGGATCCCTTGCGCGGAAGCTCTACGCGCAGCGTCGGATTTCCGAGCGCCACCGGCACCGGTATGAATTCAATACGGCATACCGCGAGCGTCTCGAACGCGCCGGTCTGCACGTTTCGGGAGCGACATCCGGCGGGCAACTCGTCGAGATTGTTGAGCGTGGCGATCACCCGTTTTTCCTTGGTGTCCAGTTCCACCCCGAGTTTCAGAGCCGGCCAACGCGGCCGCACCCGCTCTTCACGGGCTTTCTCCGCGCCGTGCGCACGCAAGCAAGGAAACGAGAAATCTAGAGCACGTTCACCGCAACGGAAGAGTATATGCCAACGGTGGACGTGTCGGTGGTTATCACCACCTACAACAGGGTTCGGTTTCTTCGCGAGGCGATGGATTCTGTGTTCCGCGCCGTGCGCGGTCTCACGTTCGAGTGTCTAGTCGTTGACGACGGGAGCACCGATGACACGGCGGCCTTTGTGTCGGAAACCTTTGGTAACGCGGTGACAGTAATTCCTCAAGAACATCAGGGCATTCACGCTGCCCGCAATCTCGGTCTGCGGCGCGCGCGGGGCCGGTATGTAAAATTTCTCGATTCCGACGATCTGCTCGGCGACACGTTACCGGAGGAAGTTCGACTCCTGGATGCCACGGGCACCGACATGGCCTACGGCGCATGGCGTTTCCTCGTCGAGTATCGCGGAGGGGGGTGGGAAGCACAGAGGCCACCCGCACGGCTCGGTGACGTCCCGACGCCAGCAGACATCCTTCGCGCCACGCTTGTTGGACGAGTGTGGCCGAACGGCTCGTTCCTCCTGCGGCGCGCGTTTCTTCTCACCTCGGGTTTATCGTGGAATGAGGATTTCAAGCATGGCGTGGAGGAAGCATTCATTACACGACTTCTCCTTGCACATGCGGCGTTTGTTTCTTGCCCGGGGATTTTCATGAAGTATCGCGAGTATTCTTACCCCGCCCGCGCGAGCAGGGATCCCCATTCGCGATTCAGCGTCACGCCGCGGATATTCCGCCAGGTTGAGGAACGCTTACTTCAGGAAGGGAAGCTTACGCCTGACCTGCGGGATGCGTTTGCGCACGCCTACCTCCGTACGGCAAAGCTTGCCTTTGGCGACCCTGCGCTCTTTGCGGAGTGCATCCATGACCTCACGCGTGTCTGTCCAAACTTCCGGCCGCCGGGGAGGCTGTGGTACCGTCTTGCAGTCACGCTGCTCGGGTATCATCGCGCGGAAGCTCTGTGCGCACTGCGCAAGGCTGCGTGTTGGAAACGAGCCTCGCTGCCGTTCCGCAAGCCAGAGCGCGGTGACGCGACCGTGATCACCCATGTGCGTACACCCGTGGATGCAGGCGAGATGGGATAAAGACCCTTCTTCTATTTCTTCCGCCGCGTGCTTGCAGGTGAACGCGCTTCCACGTGGACGATATTTCTCCGCATCGTCTTCCCGCTGAAGGCGCGGAGCTGCTTTCGTTGGAAGCGTACAATACCGTCTTTGATCGCATAGAGCGTATCGTCGGATCCCACACGGACGTTTATCCCCGCGCGGAAGCGCGCGCCACGCTGTCGCACAAGAACCCCTCCCGCGTGCGCGAACGATCCGCCGAACACTTTCACCCCAAGACGTTGACCGTGCGAGTCGCGTCCGAGCGCTGTAGAACCGCCAGCTTTCTTATGTGCCATACATGCTTTGAGAATCGTGAAAAGTCATTTTCGTGATGGAAGCGTACCGAATTGGGCGATCGTTGTCCAGGGCGTTTCAGAGACCGTTGAAAAACTCGACATCCCTCTCGTGAAATACCGCTGCGGGGAAGAAATTCCCTCGTGACGAGGACTGTACATTCTCAATGACTTGCACAAGCCGCAGCGTTGAGTACACGGGATTTCGTGCTCTGACCGCTGTGGCTTCGTGAAAGCCGCATGGTTCGAAGTGAGCTCATGGTTCTCGCTTGTCGCGAGGATGAGGGGCCGTACTTCAGCACTCACGAAGGAGTTCGTCATGTCGAAGTCGAAGGGTTCCGAGTTCGTGTGCGGCGCAGGGATGTCGGCGACGCTCTGGCAGAAGTTCGAGGAGAGCATCACGCGTAATCATGGCGTTCGGGACGATCTGCACCTCCTCGCCACGCCGGAGGGCGATCCGTACATCGACGAGTTGACCAAACGGCTTGTCACCATCGGCGCCATGCAGCGCAACGCCTACCTCGTGCCGGTCAACTACGATCTCGCGCACGAAGTGCAGATCGAGGAGGCAAAGTTCGATTGGGTCGCGGGCTACGACGAGAACCTGATCCGGAAGCCTCCGACCGAGCATCTCTACCCGGTTCCGACCGGCGTAGTCGAGCAACGGATCACGCTCGTCCACCTCAACCGGCACGCGAAGCGGCCGGAGATCATCGCCGAGATGGACGCGCTGAACGTCCGCCCGGCGCTCTCCCGAGTTCCTTGCCCTCACCAAGGCACACCCTGACCTGCAGCAGAAATTCCTGCTCTTCGGTCTCGGCTCGGTCTGGGTGGACTTGATCAGGCGCCGGTTCGTCCTCTCTGCCTACGAGCACTCCCACGAGCGGAAACTTGACCTGTATTGTGACGACCATGAGTGGGGTCGGTTCTGTCGCTTCCCGGCCGTCTGCAAGTCATAGCTCTTGGACACTGGGATCCTTTGACCTTCTGGTCGTTTGGTCCCTTCCGTCCGCGACGCCTGCAGAAACTACGGTTTCCGCAGGCGTTTTTTCATCGTCTACCGCCGCGTGGTATTACGGAAGCGCACAATTTCCCGGAGCACGATCGCGTCCGGACGACCGTAGAGGAGTGTTCCTTGTTGCCCGGTACGGAAAATCTCGTGGTCCCACGTTTCCGGGACAAGGGGTTCAAGAACGAACGAGCGGGAAGGGAAGTGGCGAGCCAAAGAAGCGAGGAACGGCGCATGGAGAATCCGCTGGCCTACCCGGAAGGCGGGGATGGCAATGACGACTGTTCCTGATGATTTCAACATGGTGCCGACATGCCCAAGGAGCTTCAGAAGCTGCTCCTGCGCGCGCTGGAAGGTTCGTTCGGCTTCCAGGGGTGTCGGCGGCCGCGTGCGCGCGGGGCCCAGCCAGCCCTCAGTGACGATAGCGTCAACCGAGCGCGCGGGAAGATTCGGGACATGCTGCATGATGTCATGCGTAAAGGTCTGGTAACGCGCCGTCGGGGGGAGTTCGTCTCGGAAAACGTCTTGTGCCCATTGCAGGTTCTTTCGCGTTCTCTGAACCTGTTTCGCCGAGACATCAGAAGCAATCACGGAATGTCCGAGGAGCAACGCTTCAAGGGGAATCGTTCCCGAGCCGCAGAATGGATCCAGCACCGTTCCACGGTCAGAGAGGAGGGAGATATTCAAGAACATTTGCGCGAGTTTCGGCGGCATCATGCCGTGCCCGGGATCCACCGCGGGTCTGCCACGATCCTTGAGGGCGTACCGGCGCAGATCCTGGACCGCCTCCAGAGCGCCGACGTGCCAGGATCCTTTGATACGGCAGAGGAACATCATGAGACCATTCCCCGGGATTCCCGCATGGAACAGCTGCGCGCTCGTAAGGGTCAAGCCGTGCTTCGGGAGGAGCATGCGCACGCCGCGTGTCCGAAGCATCCGCTTGATGCCCATGCCGAGTGCGCGCAGGTCATGCGCGGACAGATCCGGGCTCTGTGATGTCGTATGCGCGCTCAAGCCAATGGTCTTCGGACCTACGGAACCATCCACGAGAAAAGGGAAGTGGGAGACAATCGCTTCCGGCGTGAGTTCGGGGATGACACCCTTCAGCCGCGTGACATACGGTGTGCCTCCAAGGCCTCGAAGAAAAGAACCGGCGTCGAGGGCAACCGCTGGCGTCATGAGCAAGAGCGCGGGAAGCGCGGAGATATCGAAGGAAGCGTTGATGCCCCGCCGCCGCGCGGCACAGAAAATTTCCACCGCAGAAAGCGCCGGGTGGCTCCCGAGGACGAAGGCGTACGTTTCCATGTGTCCTTCCTTGTAGCATACTTTCCCCATGTCGTGGGTACGGGCGTTGCGGCGCGTCGTGGCGACGCGGGGAGACCGATTGGTGACGGGGACCATCGCCGTGCTCCTCGTGCTCGTGGGATACCTCGCGGGGTATTGGTCCGCAGCGACACGGAAGGAAACGCCGATTGTCTTCCAGGATGTGCCGGACGGTGGCGGGGTATTGAGCGCCGACGATCTGCGGGCGCTCACACAGGCTGTCTCTTTAGCACCAGAAGCGTCTCCGAGTGCGGGTGCGGCGAACGTGCCAAAAATCCCTGTCGGCGACGGGGCATACCTTGCCAGCACCCAGGGCGCAAAGTACTACCTTCCGTCGTGCCGCGAGGTTTCGCGTATCAAAGAAGAAAACCGCGTCTGGTTTGCGTCCGCGGAGGAAGCGAAAGAGGCGGGCTACGAACCGAGCGTCTGCGTTCAGAGGCAGGCGAACAAATAGGCGTGGAGGGCTCGAACGCATTGCAAAACCTGCATTCGAACCGAGAGGGACGCTGGCGGAGGCGAGACGTGGAGCTCAAGGATGCGGAATTCTGCTGGTCTGCCGCGTCCGAAGCGCCTGGTCTACAGCCCCGACATCGTCCCTCGGAGAGCCGGCATGAGGTTTTTAAAATGCGTTCTCCATTGCCGATGCGTACTCCTCACGCCCCTCCCGCAGAGGGGGGTGGATCACGCGGGTGTATGAAAATGTTTCTGGTTCCTGGGATGGAACTTCGCATGAATTTCCTTCAGTTGGGGATTCGTCACATGCGTGTAGATTTGCGTGGTGGAGACATCTTCGTGTCCGAGAATTTCTTGGACGGCCCGGAGATCGGCGCCGCGACGAAGAAGTGTTGTCGCCAAGGTATGGCGGAGCGTGTGCGGTGACGGATTCGTGACGAGCCCGGCGGCGATCGCAAAGCGGTGGACGACGCTCCACACCCCCCGCGTGGAAAGGCGGAACGCCTCACCGTCGGCAGTGACGCGGTCCACGCGCGGTCCCGCCTGCCGAATGAATAACGGGTGGTACGCGTCATCACGCGTCTCAAGATATTCCCCCAGCGCTTCCACGGCCGTATCCGTGATGAAAACAACTCGGACTTTCCGTCGTTTCCCAAGGATACTCATTTCCCGCGTCTTCAGATTTACCGCACTCCGGTTGAGACGCGTGAGCTCCGATACCCGGACGCCGGTAGAAAATAATAATTCCAGGATCGCGCGGTCGCGGACCGCCTGGGGACTCTGGGAACGGCGGGGGGCATCCAGCAGCCGCTCCACTTGTTCATCCGTGAGAAATTTGACGACGCGGTCGCCGGTTTTCAGAAGTTCAATATTATCGGCTGGGAGAACCACGAGTTCCTCTTCCCGCGCCAAGTACTTCAAGAAGTTCCGCAGCACAATGAGGTAGGTATTGATACTTGTCGGCTTCAGGGAACTCCCGTGCCGGCCTTTTCGTTCTCGGAGAAAGAGCTTGTAGGCGCGGACGGTGTTTCTGTCGATGTCCTGGGGCCGTGGCGGGGGATCGAAGCGTAAAAACGTGTGGAGACTTGTGCGGTAGATCTTGACGGTGGCAAGCGCGCGATTTTGCTCCGCGGTAAGGTAGGTGAGATATTCTTCTATCCAGGTTTTCAGGGGGTGGGGAGGTGATGTTTTCGTCCCTGGGGCCAGAGGAGAGTCCTGCTTCATAGACATCAGTTTATGTATATTTTGAGATGTTGCAAGGTTTTACCAGCCCCGGGCGTCAGTTCGGGGGTATCCCCTGGTCTTCCCTACCCGTGTGCGCCTCTGCGATGCTCCGGAGCCGATCACGGACATTCTCCCAAGAAAAGTGTGACCGGGCATACGCTTGTCCTCGCTTCGCCATGGCCTCGCGCTCTTCAGGATTCTTGATGAGCGCTATAATCCGAGACACAAAATCTTCCGCTGTTTCGCAGACGGCAAGGTGGACGCCGTCGCGTCCGCGGATTCCTTCATTCCCAAAGGGGCTGGTGATCACGGGGACTTGAGCGGCAAGGGCCTCGATAATTTTATTCTGGACCCCCGCAGAAAACCGCAGCGGCGCGACAAGCACTGTGGCTCGCGCGAAGAGCGGAGCCGGATCCTCCATGAACCCTAAAAAATCGATTGCCGTCATGGGTATCCCGCGGTGGCGTCGGGGCACGTCGCGTCCCGCTCCCACGATTTTGAGCCGCAGCGCGGGAACGTGCGGCCGCACGCGCGGGAGGATATCGTCAATAAGAAACCGTAGGGCATCCTGATTGTGATAGACTGGCGCATACCCATAGAACAAGACGAGCGCAGGCTCCGGAGCGCGCGGGAGAGGCATGGTCTCCCTCGGAAGCCCGTTTGGCACGACGTGGATCTCCCCTTCCCCGCCAGCGGCGAGGAGATCGTGTCGCTCATCATCGGAAATCACCCATGTTTCATGGGCTTGCTTCGTTGCCCAACGCTCGTACTGTCGCACCCGTTCCGCTTCGTAACGGACAAGCCTCGTGAGACGACGTGGCCGGTACGGAAGCGAGCGGAACAACTCTTTCGAGATGACGTCCGTGAGGTCCAGAATCGTGTACACATCGCGTGGGAGAGCGGTACGGTAGGGGATCAGGCGAAACAAGTGAATGTATGCTGCGTCGGGCCGGAAGCGCGCGGCGGTAGTTTCCAGCGTCTGGCGCATCTTCCGCGACTGGTAGTAGGCGACTTGTGAAGGAGCGGAACGTGTCACGAACAGAGCAACGTGGCCCCATGAGCGCCACCGTGGCAGTGGAACAAACACGACCTCGCGGCAATACGCTGAGAGTGCGGTGCGCGCGGCGGAGTTTTCCGCGTGTTCCGTAAAGGACACGAGCGCAATATCGTGGTCGCGGGAGAGGCTGCGGAGAAAATTAAATGTCCGAAGTTTGTCGCCGCGGTGCGGCGGGTAGGGGACGCGAGAGGTGAGGAAGAGGAGACGCACAGCAGGCGCGGGAGAAATTGTTGACGACCACGCTCAGGAAACGGCGCCCGCGGGCGTCGTCACCCAACAAATTTCTCTTTCAAGGCGAGAACCGCCGCGAGCGCGCTCCGCGGGTGAAGGAGACGCCAGGCGTTCCGCGCCAACACATCGGGACGCGTGAAAAACGCCAGGTTTGCCTGCTTAACCAGGCGATCCTGATCGTGGCGCGAGAGATGTTTGAAGGAGGTAATCGCGCGATGCTGGACACTCGTCGGTCGGTACCCAGCTGAGGGTAAATACCCTTCTCGCTGGGCGATGTCGTGAAACTCTGTTCCGGGAAATGGGCTCACGATACTGAACATGATCGTCTCCGGTTTCAAGGCGACAACCTCCCGAATACTCTGCCAGATCTCCTCTGCTGTCTCCTCCGGGTTCGAACCAATAAGCATGTTCACTTTCACGCGAATACCCGCCTCTTGGAGAAGGCGCACGCCTTCGCGCATCCGCTCCGCGGTGGTATTTTTCCGGATGTACGCAAGGGTCTTCGAATTCAGGGACTCAATCCCCAGATCAACGTACCGGCAACCGGAGCGGGCCATCGCGCCCGCGACACGCGCCGTGACGCGATCCGAGCGCGCCAGACAGCCCCAGGTGATCCCCAAAGGAGCGATCCCCTCGCACATCGCGATCGTCCGGTCTTCGTCCCAGAGGAACTGATCGTCAACGATGGACACGGAGCGGTACCCCGAATCCCGCAGGAGCTGGAACTCGCGGATAACGTTCTCGGCGCTCCGCTTTCTCACGAGGGGCTTCAGAAAGCGACCGTATCCCGTGGGGAGCGTCCCTGCGGGAGGCGGGGATGCTCCCGTGAATCGTTTATGTTCAATCTCGCGCGCAAATCCCAGCGAGTTCGGAACGCAGTAGATGCAGCGGTAGGCGCAGTTACGCGAGGTGATGGCCACGGTCATGGGCTCCCGCGGCAACTTGGGGTTGTGATACAGGCGAGGGTTCAGTAAATGTCGTGCGGGAAACGGGAGCGCGTCGAGATCTTCAATTTCTCCCGCGGTGTGATTGTGCAGACGCGCTTCTTGACTCCGGAACGAGATCCCGGCGATTGCTTGGAGCGTCTCCTTCCCTGCCCCGTTCCCGATAGCCCGGACGAGGTCACGGAGAATGTAATCCGGTTCGCCACGCGCAACAACCGTTTGATCATCCATGAGGAATTCGTCCGGACGATCTGTCGGCGCGGGACCGGTGAAGACGATCCAGGCCTCCGGCCGATGACGCCGGATCACTCGATGAGCCTCGAGATCAATACTCTGGGAAAGGTTGACCGAATGCAGGGAGTAGACGGTACTGTCGTCTTCCGCGAGAAACTGCTCGAACGCTCTCGGACTCACGCGCGCATTCGGGCAGTCGAGGAACCGCACGGCGTGACCCTCCTGTTCGAGGACTGCTGCGTAGCCCAAGGCAAAGATATTCGGAATGGGATAGAGCGCATACGTGCACCCATAGACCCGGTCCACAGGACGCGTCCCGCGCCACACCGGCGGATTGAGGAACGTGATGTGCATTTCAGATTTCAGTATACATCAGTCAAGAGGCGGGAGGCGAGGACGGATGGTGGGGCATAGACGTCACGTCTCCTGTCTCGTTCCTGTCACCTGCCGCCTCCCACCTCATGAATGAGTCGTTCGAAGGCGCGGCCGACGGTCTCGATGTCATAGGGCGACAGGTCCACTGCGGGAACGCGTGTCCAAGAGAGGACCTTCCGAATGCCCTCGGCGATGCCCTCGGCGGTGTCTTGTACCAGAAGGACGTTCGGGAAGTTCATCGCTCGCATTTCCCGAAGGTCCGTGGCGACGACAGGCAGACCAGCCGCCGAGTACTCGATGGCCTTCAGAGAACACGCGGCGTCGGTAAATGCGGACTTCGGCTTTGCCACGACCCCGATGGATGAGGCAGCGAGGTACCGGGGGATCTCCCCATATGGGACCTGTCCGAGGAAACGGATATTTTGGAGCTGCAGTTCCTGCGCGCGGGCCATCGCGGGCAGGCGGAGCACGCCATCGCCAATGACGACGAACGCAAGATTCTCTGCGCGGAGAAGGTTGGCAGCGCGCACGAAAAGATCAACGCCCGAGAACTCGCCGAGAACCGAAACGAGGGTGATGATGGGCGTCTCCTGCGGAAGGTGCAGCTGCGCCCGCGCTTCACGCGTGTCACGCGCTTGGAACAGGGAGCGGTCCACGGAGTTCGGGATCACGACAATGCGCTCGGCGTTCTGCGGACAGAGGGCCGACAGGTGCGTCGCGAGGATGCGGCCCACGGTGACGATACGATTCGCTTCCTCGGCCCAGCGTTTTGTGCGCCGTTCTATTTCTTCCGCGAAGACTGGATACTGGCGAAACTCCCGCCAGTACGCGGCATGATCATCATCCATGTTCAGGATGCGTTGGCAGCGCGCGGGGAGATTGATGCACGGTGGACTGATGACGACGTCAACGTGTTCCGCATCGACAATGCGTTGCACGAGTCTGGAGTAGAGCCGCATATTCAGGCGACGGATACACGACATCTGGAGACCACCCGGAATGCGCAGAGGCAGACGGTGGACGGATATGGCTCCATCCTGAACACGCAGGGGAAGTCGTCGCGGCAGTTCCCGGAGGGATGTCCAATCCACAACATGGACATCAAACATCCGCGTGAGCCACGGGGCGACTCGCCCTCCCTGGTAGGGATTCGTTTCTTGCCATGCTCCTTGGTGAATCCAGAGTACGGTTCTCCGCTCGCTCACGACGTTCCTCCGGGTCCTCGGGTGACGGGGGATTTTTTCCGAATGACGAAATCTCCGATCGCGAGCATGTCGAGACCGGTCGTGAAGAACGTTTGGAGAGCTTCCTCCGGGGTGCAGACGATCGGCTGTCCCTTCACGTTAAACGAGGTGTTGACGACTACTGGAATTCCCGTGATTTTCCCAAGCTCTTTGAGAAGACGATAGAAGCGGGGATTCACGTCGGACGTCACGGTGTGGACACGCGCGGTTCCATCACGGTGAGTAATCGCCGGGAGCAGCGTCCGCGCGTCCGCGCGGACGCGGTGCAGCAGAATCATGTGCGGGGACGGACGATCAATCTCGAAGAAGCGAGAGGCATCGTCTTCCGGCACCGATGGCGCGAACGGGCGGAATTCCTCGCGGAATTTTACAGCGCTATTCAACCGGTCCTTCATGTCTGCGCGCCGTGGATCCGCGAGGATCGAACGCTGGCCGAGCGCGCGGGGGCCAAACTCCATCTGCCCCTGAAACCAACCGACGATCGATCCCTCCGCGATTGCCTCCGCAACCTCGCGCTCGAGATCCTCCGGCCTGGTGAAGTGGAGCTTGCTCTTTTGCAGGAGTTGCTCGATGAAATCCGCCGTATACGCGGGCCCAAGATCGAGATGTTGCAGACGGGTTGTCGAGTGTTGTTCCTTGAGGGTTGCGCTCTGGTACAGCGCCGCGCCCAGGGAGGTTCCCATGTCCGCGGCCGCAGGCTGAAAAAAAACGTCACGGAAACCCGACTCGTGAAGCACTCGTGAGTTGGCGGCACAGTTCAACCCGACGCCGCCGGCGACCGTGAGGTTCGGCAACCCGGCGCGCTGCCGCGCCCACCGCGTGATGGACAGAAGAATCTCCTCGAGGATCGCCTGGGCGGACGCCGCAATGTTTGCGTGATGCTCCGTGAGCGGAGTTCCCGGAACGCGCGGAGGGCCGAAGGTTTCGCAGAACTTCTTCGAGACCCAGCCTGTACTCTTCCCCCAACGATGGTAGGCGAAGAACGAAAGGTCCACCTGGAACCCGCCGCGGCCGTCGGAGCGGAGCAGGCGTCGGAACGCCTTAACGTTTGTCGGTGAACCGTAGGCCGCAAACCCCATGATTTTATACTCATCAGCATTCGGTTCGAAACCGAGGTAGTCCGTGATGGCGGAGTAAAAGAAGCCAAGGGAGTGGGGGAACCGCACCTGCCGGAGAAGAGAAAATGTCGTGCCGCGCCACCGGTAGATGGAGAGTGTCGCGTGCTCGCCGGCGCCGTCAACAACGAGGCACGCGGCCTCCGGGAACCCGGAGAGATAGCAGGCGGACGCGGCGTGTGCGAGATGGTGATTGACGGTGGTAAAGCGCGGCCGCACGCCAACCGCGGGGAAATATTTGAAGAACCGTCCGCGCACGGTGTGGTACGCGGCCGCCGAGCGGAGAAGGATGCTCACCTTTGGACCATAGACTTCTGGAGAGAGACGCAACGCTCCGAGGCCGAGACGTTGTGCCGAGAAAAGCCACGGTTTCCAGGAGAAGCAAACTTCGTCGAGGTCGGGGACTTTCAGGTTCGCAAACTCGAGGCAAAACCGGATCGCCCGTCGCGGGAAAAGAAACGTATGCTTCTCTCGGGAGAAACGCTCTTCCTCCGCGGCGGCAATAACCTCCCCGTCACGGATCAGCGCGGCGGATGCATCGTGCTTGAAACAGTTGAATCCCAGGAAGGTCACGATTGCGCTCGTTATGGTCCGATCAGTGTATCGGGATTTCTCCGTATGTCTATGGACGGCGTTGGTCGTGGCGTCGCGTGTGGGTCTACAGTATGACGCATGCCCGCGG
>CAYJQK010000023.1:0-12587 GCA_964372305.1 uncultured Candidatus Saccharibacteria bacterium
TTCTCATGCCTCCAGTGTACTACTGGGGGCTGGTGAGATTAAGGGGTTGTGCAACGAAGCCGCTCCGCACTGCACAAACAAGCAGCGTGGTTTCCTCTATGCTTGGACGGCACGGCATTCCTCACTCTGATTTTATTTCTTGGCGAGGCGATTATACGTTGTCCATGATCAGACGATATGCTACATTCACTGAAGAAACAGCTCTGTAACAACTGCATACAGAAGGAACAAAAAAGTGAAGCTCCGGGCAATTGACTTCGGAATTCTTCAGGGGGTCTCGGGCGTACCGGGATTTTCTGAGAAGGCTACTGGTTCCACAAAGTGAGGGAAAACATGCACAAGAGGATCACCGTACGACGACTTGACGACATGCACTGCCATTTCCGGATTGGTTCGCTTCTTGCTGAAGTGTTGCCGTTCACGGCGCAGTATGCTGGCCGCGGAATCGCGATGCCAAATGTCCGGCCCCGAGCGATCCTTACCGGAAATGACGTTGTGTGGTACCGCGACGAAATCATGCGAGTACTCGATGCCTTATCTTACCGACCGTCCTTCGAACCACTCATGACTGTCGAGATACGAGACTGCACGACACCGGAAATGATCGCCGAGGCAGGGCGTGCGGGTGCGGTTGCCGGAAAAGTGTATCCACTCGGCGTCACTACAAACTCCGACGAGGGACTTCGTGACTTCTTCAGCGAAAGAATCTCGGAAACCTTTCGAGCAATGCAGCATGTCGGCATGCTTCTTCTCATTCATGGTGAGCTTGACCGAGAACGAACGCTCGTCACGAAACGAGAGGAAGTTTTTCTCCCGACACTTCTGAAACTTGCCAAAAAGTTTCCGAACCTGAAGATTGTTCTTGAACATGTCTCCACAAGAGTAGCGGTGAAGACGGTGGAGCAACTTGGAGAGAACGTCGCGGCGACAATCACCGCTCACCATCTCTGCCTAACGCTCAACGATGTCATCGGTCACGGTATACAACCGCACAATTGTTGCATGCCAATGCCGAAGGATTTCGACGATCGCGACGCGCTCCTCGAAGCGGCGACAACAGGCAATCCGAAGTTCTTTTTAGGATCAGATACCGCGCCTCACACTCGAGAAAAGAAAGAGTGCGCCAACGGAGCCTGCGGCGTTTATTCAGCGCCCATCCTCCCTCAACTGCTCGCGGAGATTTTTGAGAAAGTCGGATGTCTCGATCGGCTCGAGGATTTCACCTCGCGTTTCGGCGCAGAGTTCTACGGTCTACCGCTCAACGAAAGACACATCACTCTTGTCAAAGAAGAGTGGACGGTGCCGGAGTGTTATGGAAGCGTTGTACCCTTCCGAGCTGGCATCAAACTCCAATGGCAACTCTCGTAGTCCCGCCGCTCATCGGATCGTTACGCATGACGATTTCCGATGAGCGGATTTTTAAAGGACGTATGACAGCGGACATCTCTTTTTCAAGGGGTAGTGAGGTATTGACGTTCCGCCACAGCCCCAAAAACCAACGCAAGCTCGGCGCGGGATACACTTCGCAGGGGTGATCGGCTTAAAAAATACGCACGCGTCGAGTTGTATACTGTGACCAACACGATGGTATCCAGTTTTGACAAGCGCCAGAGATGGTTTCCGTACCCTATGGTTATTGCGACAAACCAAAGGTGACACAGGAATCTCCGATGAAACTCCCTCACGCAATGGCTTCGCGACGCGCGCCAAGACTGGAGACGCTGTTTTTTCATTATCTACGCACAATCCGGCCGCGACACATATGCCGCCTCCCCTCCTCCGTAAACTGAAGAAACGAGGCTGGGAAGCTCTCCGGAGAATGGAGCGCTTGACGTTCACAAGAGAACTGACGTCGCCGCCGATAACGCTGCCACTCCTGCGGATCACCCGACCGTTCAGTAACCTGAAGAATGCCGGCATCGTGGCGCTCGCCTACGTTCTCTCTGGAACCGCGGAACCCCTCACCGCGTTCCTATGGCCGTTCCTTGCCATATCTTGCGTTTGTTCGGCGATGTACGCCCTCAATGCCCTCATGGACACCGACCTCGATCGCCAGATGGCAAACAAGAGAATCTACGCGGACGCCGTAACGCGCGTCGGAACGACTCGTGCCCTCGGGAGCGTCCTTGCGCTCGCGGCTCTCGGAATCTTCCTTGGCGTCCTGCTCAATCGGCGTGTCGCTGCCGCGCTCCTCGCGCTCGCGGTGACGGCGATCGTCTATTCGGTGCCTCCCTTCCGATTCAAGGAGCGACGGTTCCTCGACGTTGTGTTCGGCGCCGCGCTCACCTTTCCCCTACGATTCCTCGCGAGTTGGTTCGCCTTCAGTATCTTCGCGCCTCCACTCCTACCGCTGCTTGGACTCGTCTTTGGGAAGTCGAGCGTCTACCTGCTCTATAAGGAACTCGATCGGGAGGATCTCTCCCGCGCCCGCGTGCGGAACACCACAACATCCTTCCCGCGCGCATGGAACACCACGATAGCGCTCATCTTCCTCGCGCTTTCCGTGAGCGCCTTCACAGCAATGATCGTCATGTCGGACCTCGGGATCTTGTTCCTCGGCGCCCTGCCGCGACGTGCCTTCATCGCCCTTCCGCTCTGCCTCCCGCCGATTATCCTCATGGTGACCCAGGCCACCGGGAAAACGCTTTCAACTACCGCGTCCTCCGCGCCATGGGGATCCTCTACGCGATAATCGCTATCGCCATCACGTGGGCCTTCGTTACCTGGAAGTAACCCGTGGCGGACAAAGGGCGGCGTTCCGCATGATCCTTGGCCCGCTGCATCCAATGACAATTTGACGCAGCGGGCCCACAATTCTATCGTGAATATGCAGAGTGTGTTCTTTCCCCTCACCCATCATGGAGGTCCTCCCGATGATCCAGACTCTCCCTTTGTGGACTGGCCGCGCGGCCTTTCAGCCATTCTGTACTCTGTACGACGAACGGGGACTCATCACCAAGGTGCATCTCGCGGTAGACATCACGGATGCCTGTGCGCGTATCGCCGATCCTGGACAGGTACACTTGATCTTCGTCAAGGGATCGTCATTCAATCCACATGATCCGTTGTTCTCCCTCCACAGCATTGCGCTCTTGATCCGCTATGAACGCGGCAACAGGGAAATTCTCGGGCAACGACCGCACCACCTCTTCATGCGCGACGGGAACATACACCGACACTTCCTCGCGCAGTTCCCGGAGCTGGACGTCGCTCTGGAGAATATCGGCCTTACGCCGCAGCAGTTCATTCACCTGACGCAAGCGCATCTCCCCGTGATGTCCTAGCGCCCGATGTTCACCCCCGGCCATTGTTGATCGGGGGTTTTTCTTGTTCTCCCATTTCTGAAGTTCTTGCCAGAACGGCAGACCACGGTCTACACTCTTCCCCATGAAACCTATGACTCCCGGGGGGAGGAAGGCTTTCGCCAGTCGTTCACCGCGAAAGCCAGCGAAGCGCGTGTCCTTCATTGGCGCGGGATACGTCGGGTTGGTGTCCGGAACCTGCTTCGCACAGATCGGGTACCGCGTCACCTGCGTGGACCACAACGAGAAGAAAATCCGCGCTTTGAAGCGCGGGGTCATCCCGATCTACGAGCCGGGCCTCGAAACACTCGTGCGAAAGAACATGAAAGCCGGCCGCCTCTCGTTCACGATGGATCTCCGGCAGGCCGTCCGCGACGCCGACATCATCTTTATTGCCGTGAACACGCCGCCCCGGTCGGACGGGAAGGCAGACTTAAGCTACGTCGCCTTTGCCGCGCGGGAGATTGCGGAAGCGGCAGACGGGTATAAAGTTGTTGTCGACAAGAGCACGGTCCCGGTCCAGACTGGCCTGAAGGTCAAAGAGACGCTCCGGATTTATAACCCTCACGGCGTGGAGTTTGACGTCGTCTCGAACCCCGAGTTCCTCCGCGAAGGCTCGGCGATCGCGGACTTCCTGAAGCCCGACCGTATCGTCGTGGGCGTGGAGAACGAACGCGCCGAGAAGATCATGCGCGAGCTTTACCGGCCGATCCGCGCGCCGTTTATCGTCACGGACATCAACTCTGCCGAGCTCATCAAGCACGCGTCCAACTCCTTCCTCGCTATGAAGATTTCATTTGCGAACACCCTTGCTGCCATCTGCGAGCTCTCCGGCGCGGACGTGGAGCAAGTGACCTACGGCATGGGCCTCGATAAACGAATCGGCCAGTCATTTCTCCACGCGGGGATCGGCTACGGCGGAAGTTGTTTCCCGAAGGATGTCTCCGCGTTCATCAAGATTACGGAAGACCTCGGGTATGATTTCCACATTCTGAAGGACGTCGAGCGGATCAATGCGGACTCGCGGCAGCGGTTCATCAAGAAGATCGAGGATGCCTTGTGGGTCACAAAGGGCAAGGTGATTGCGGTGTGGGGCCTTGCGTTCAAGCCGAACACGGACGACATGCGCAGCGCGCCCGCGGTCACGATCATCGAGCGGCTTCGCGAAGAAGGCGCACGCATCCGCGCGTACGATCCCCAGGCGATGGAGAAAGCGCGCGAAGTTCTCGGCAATAAGAATATTGAGTATGCGCCGTCGCCGTACGAAGCGGTCCAGGGTGCTGATGCTCTCGTTATCGTCACGGAGTGGGAGGAGTTCAAGAACGTCAACCTCAAGAAGGTGCGTACCCTCCTCCGTCATCCCCTCATCCTCGATGGGCGGAATCTCTTTGACCCCCAGGCGATGGCGCAACAGGGCTTCCTCTACCACTGCGTCGGACGGCCCCAGAATCGCACAAAACAACAGGCCGGAGGCAGCAGGCAGGAGGCGTAGGAGACGCGGTTCACGTTCCCGCCCGTAGCTCTGCCTCCGCGAGGTGGATTTCTTCGTGCGTGTTCCCGGGAAACCAGAGGTCGGCGAGTTCCGTGCGGAACTTCACCCCCCGCTCGATGAGAACATTGAACATGTCTGTCGCTTCGTATTCGCCGCGAGGCGAGAGCGGGGTCTCAATGCCAAGAAAGTCTTCCTGAAAGACTCCCGCGCCGACCCAGGTGAGATCGGAGACGTATTCCCGCGGTTTCTCGACGAGTCTCGTCACGCACCCCGCCTTGTCCGTGACAACGACACCGAATTTTTCCGGGTGTTTCACGCGCCGGCAGAGGAGTCCCCAGTCATGCCGCACGAGCCGCCGCAGTCCCTCGGACCCATACACATCGTCACCATACAGGAGAAGAAACTTCTCGCGGACGAGCGGACGCGCGCACTTCACCGCATGCCCCGTGCCGAGCTGTTGTTCCTGAACCACGTAGCATACTGGTCGCCCGACGACGGCGTTACCGAAACGCTCGCGGATCATCTCCCCTTTATAGCCGATGACGAAGATAATCTCCGTCACCTCCGGAGGGAGATTCTGGAGCGTGTACTCCACCACCGGCCGCCCCAGCACAGGCACAAGAGGCTTCGGGACCATTTCCGTGACGGGACGCAGACGTTTCCCTAAACCACCGGCGAGAATGAGGGCTTTCATTGCTGTGTATCCTGTTGCGCCTCGGCCTGCCTTTCCGCGCGCTTCTTCATGTAGACGTCCGCGTAGGCGAGCTGCTCCAGATCATTCACGGCCAGCCAGAGCTTCGCCTCCACAATGCGCATCCGCCGACCGCGTTCCTCAACAAGGGCATTCACAATGTCGGGGAGCTCGATTTCACCCCGATCCGACGGCGGCACGGAGATGGTGAAAAACTCCTCGTCGAGAAGGTATTGGCCGGTCGAGACGATGTCCGAGATACATTCCTTCGGCTTCTCTACCGCGCGCACGACATATCCCGCATCATCACAGACGAAAACGCCGAAGCGTTCGTAGTCTGGACGGCGTTGCGCGAGGGCCGCAAGATCTTCCTGCGCAACGAGGCGTTCGAGATCCTCACCCGCAAAAATATCATCCGGGCAATACACGAGAAACTTTCCCCGGACGAAAGATTGCGTCTGCTGGATCGCGTGCCCGAGACCTTTCGGTTCCGGCTGCCGAACGTACGTGACTTTCCGCCCGCGATGCGCGGAACCAAAGTACTCCCGAATCCGCTGCTCGTGGGGACCGCCGACGACGAGCACGAGTTCATCCACGACCGGCGGCAGCACTTCCAGGGTATGTTCAATGAGCGGCTTTCCGCCAACACGAAGAAGCTGCTTCGGCCCGTTATGGGCTGCGGCCATCCGCGAACTCTTCCCGGCAATCGGAAGAACGGCTTGCATGTGTTGCTTGGTTCAAGGATACTGGTCAGAGAGCATACGGGGAAGTGGTCCACCCGTCAAGCACACACGGTCGCAACACGGACGACGCGTGGCTCCGGCGTCCCCGCAGCGGAAAGGTCAAGAAGATTGGCAACGAACGCGGAGGGAGCGGCAGCGCCCCACGCGCTCCGCTCTTCCTGACCGACAACGAGATGCGTTACCTCCAGGGCACGCGTCACGACACAGAACTCCTCCCGCGTCGCCGCGTGGAGAATCCGTCCGATGGCCGCCTCGCGTTCCGAGAGAGGGAGCCCCCGTGTCCAAATCCATCCCCCATATCCCAAGACGAGGTTCCTGCCCGTGAGCGTCAGCGGATGACGGTGCACGGTGTCGGTGGCCCCGAGAACCACAGCGTCACGGGGAAGTTGGAGATCGAGGTTGCGCGCCACCAGACGATTGTGCTCTGTATAGACGGGGTACGACGCGCGGAAGTCGAAGTACGTGGCGAGCTCCGAAATGGTTGTGAGGGACATGAGGGTAATTCCCAGAATAATACCGCCCACGCGTACTCCCCAGGGTACGCGGTGCACCCATCGCCGGTCATTCGCGAGAGATGTAAGCTCGCTCACGAGCAAGGGCAACAGGAGGATCCAAGCGGAGAGAAAGATTTTGTAGTTATCCCAGTGGTAGGGCTGGAGCCGAACGAGGTTTCCGAGGCCAAAGAGCGCGAGCGCCGGCGCCGCCAGCACGAAGAGGCTCGCTTCTTGCCGCCGTCGCCAGAAAGAGAGCGCCGCGAGTGGGATGGCGAGGCCGAGATTCATCACCCAAAACCAGAGCCACGAAAGGACCCCGGCCGGCGCGAGGTACCCCGGAGCGAACGCGAGGAAACCCTCTCGGATCACCGCGCCTTGGTACCAATAAAATGTTGGCGCCGCGATCGCACAGGAGACCATGAGAGCAAAACCAAGCGCCCGTTGCCGGCACGCCCACCACGCCCCGCACCACACAAGGACGACCGCCAAGAATACGTGTGCGTGGAATAACGGCAGGAGACCGCTTGTAACGGCAAGGATCGCGAGTGGCGCGCGGAAGGCATGGGGGAGCTGCGGGAGACGCCGCCGCTCGGAAACACGCAACAGGACCGCCGCGACCACAACGAGAAACGCTGCGGCAAGCAAGAAGTGCTTCTGCGACGCAAAGGTATTGACGTGGTTTGACCAGATGAGCCCACGCTCTTCCACTTTGTCCCAAGAAGGTGAGTGGACACCGAAGAACCGCGCGAAGGACCATGAGGATGTCACCGAGGCCATCGTGATCCACTGAAGCCCGCTCCCGAACACCACGAGGAACATCGCGCCCGCGGCCCCAAGGAGATTTTGGCCCCGCCACGATGGGACGCGCGGACGCGGCATACGGGCACGGAGGAGATACGCCGTCGCGGCGCCAGACCAAGCCATGAGGCACGCGAGAAGCGCGGCAGCCGGGAGCGTTTGTGCGGCGCCGACAGTGACTCCCACCGCCCGGAACATGCCCGCCACATGATCATACCCGAGCGGTTCACGGATGATCTCTCCGAAGGAGATCGGGAGTGTCATGTCCCCTTGAGACCGGCGACGAAACGCCTCGGCGTTCAACGTATGGAGCGGACCGTCCGCCCACGCTCCCGGGACAGCGCGGATCGTGCCGTCACGCGTCTCCCCCCAGCCGAAGAACATGATGACGTACCCGGCAAGCAAGAACGCGAAGAGTATTCCCAGCTCACGCCAGGCAAAGAGCGACGTATGCCGATCTCGAATGATCACGGCGGCAATACAGGCGAGGGCGCCGCCGATGGCCACGAGGGCCGTCCACCCGACGGGAAATCCCATCAGGAAAAAGAGAACGCTCGTGCCGCCCCCGAGAATCATGGCGAGAGGAAAACCCGCGAGGACACGGAGAGCGGGACGTGCCAGGGAAGACGGGAGGGAAACTAAGCCGAGCGCACCCGCGCCGAGAAACAGCACGAGCGTCATCGCGCCCGCACCCC
This sequence comes from uncultured Candidatus Saccharibacteria bacterium, assembly GCA_964372305.1. Taxonomy (GTDB): domain Bacteria; phylum Patescibacteriota; class Andersenbacteria; order UBA10190; family CAIZMI01; genus CAYJQK01. The sequence goes on from CAYJQK010000023.1 coordinate 8,216, forward strand.
AGGTTTCAAAAAGGGCGGCGTGCGCGAGGTCGTTGAGGAATGAGAGGAACGGGTGCATCACGCGGACATTTTTTTCACCGTGTTCCACACAAGACCGTACTCGATGCAGAGGAGAACCATGCTGACCACGGACAGAAAAACAAGGAACGATGGCGGCACGGCACCGGAGAGCTCGGCTAGAAACCGGTCAAACCCGACCGGGTAGAAGAACTGGATGAGAAAAAGCGCCGCGGCATGGAGACCAACAACCGTGACACGAGTGACGCGCGGGAGATTCGCGCTCGCGGCGAGCGCGATGAAGGCCAGCGGCCAGAGGAGGTACTGCGGCTGGAGTCCGAAGGGCAAGACGACCATCGTGAGGAGCGTGAGGAGAATAGGCAGCAGGTTGTTGAGCGAAGAGCGCCGCTTCCTGCGTAAGAACGCGAGCGCGTACCCAATAAAGAGCGCGCCGATAAGCGAAAAAGTCGCGACCGACCGTGGGAGCGAAGAGACCACGAACCCATGGATGCCGTAGGTATTTGTCAGCGTGGGCATTACTCCTTGGCCGAAAAAATCCCAGAGGACAACAAGAGCACCGAGAAGGCTGTACACTGCCACGGGCTTCCGGCCGTGATACTGAAGACCCTCGAGCATGCTTTGAAAATTTCCCCCCGCCAGGAAATATGCCGCGAGAACTCCGGCGAGACTAAGACCGAATCCAAGAAAGAGGCGCGCGGCGGGCCGCCAGTTTCTTGTGGAACAACACGAGAGGACAAACAGCGGCAGGAGAACGATCGGGTAGACCTTCACGGCGGTCGCGAGGCCAAGGAGTGCGCCGCTCCAGAAAGGATACCGCGGAAGAGCCTTGAACGCGAGGAGAACGAGAAGCGACACGAGAAGTTCGAAGCGATAGAGCACAATCGGCCCCGCGGCAAGAAAGAGGAGGAGCGCCGCCCCTGCCGCAGGTGCTCCTCCCGTGCGCAGAAGGAACGCCACGTGGAGAACCAGGAGGAGAACATTCAGCCAGAGGAACGCCTGGAGGTATGAAATGCCAAACCGTTCAAAAAAAGATGGCAGGAGAAAGAAGTAGAGCGCGCCGGGCTGGTATTCATTGTTCCGGAGTCCTTCCCATGATCCGACCTCATAAAAATTCCAGACGCGCGACGCGAAGACGCCAACGTCGCTCGACAGATGCCGAGACCACGCCGGATGTTGTGCCTGCAGAAGAAGCATGGCCACGACGACCGCCGTCCCGACAGCAACAGCGAACACGTGCGTGAAGGAGCGTCCGACCCGCGTGCGCAGAGAACCCATCTCAATAATAATGTTCAGGTGAAATCACCGCGGTGAGAGCGAGCGCCGTGCCTTGAGAAGCGAGGCGTATCCCCGATGATACAACGAGTTCCGAGCGGGTCAGCGCGCAAGTCATACAGATGCGATGGCACGTAGAAGAATGTATTTCGATGGGTTCTCAACACTATGACTCGATGACAAAGTTGATGATCCGGTCCCGCACAATGACCACTCGCGTGGGGACGCGCCCCTGAAGCCACGTCCGTACTTTCGGCCGCTCGACCGCGCGCCGCTTCAGCGTATCGTCCGTGATACCGCGCGGCGCCTCCAGGTCATCTCGGGGCTTTCCATTCACCTGAATGACGATCTTGACAGTTTTCTCTTCGAGAAGCGCCGGATCATATGTCGGCCACACCTGTTCAAGAATCAAACCTTTCGTCCCTCCGTGCATCTGCTGCCAGAGCGCCTCCGCGATGTGCGGGGCGAACGGAGATACAACGAGGAGGAACGTCTGGAACTGCTCCCGCGTGATCCCCTGTTTCTCCGCGAGGTTCACAAACTCCATCATTGCCGCAATGGCCGTATTGAACTTCAGCGCATCAATGTCCTCGCCGACTTTCCGGATCAGCCGCTGCAGCGCCTGCGCGACGGGGTGCACGGGGTCTTTCGTGAGGTGTTGCCCAAGTCGCCAAACGCGGTGGAGAAAGCGCGAAACGCCGCTCACGGCTCGCGGATCCCAGGGTTTGCTCACTTCCAGCGGGCCGAGGAACATTTCGTACAGACGGAGCGCGTCGGCTCCGTAGTGTGCGACAATCTCATCGGGATTCACCACGTTCCCCCGCGACTTGCTCATCTTCTGTCCGTCCGGACCAAGAATGAGGCCTTGGTTGCGGAGTTTCGCGAACGGTTCCTGGAGCGAAAGGTACCCGCCGTCGGAGAGCGCCTTCATCCAAAAGCGCGCATAGAGGAGGTGGAGCACCGCGTGCTCCGCGCCGCCGACGTAGAGATTCACCGGCAGCCAGCGTTCGATGTCCTCCCACCGCCAGGGCATGTCGTTGCCGCCATCTGTGGTCTCACCGTGTGCAGTCCCCTGTAGCTTTTTCCCTGGAGACGCAAACCGTAAAAAATACCAGCAGCTTCCCGCCCATTGCGGCATGGTGTTCGTTTCCCGCTGTGCGGGCTTATGACACTTCGGACAGGAGGTGCGCACCCACGCGTCGATCGCGGCGAGGGGCGATTCGCCGGTTCCCGTCGGCACGTAGGATTCGACATCTGGAAGTAGCACCGGAAGCTGTGCTTCCGGCACGGGCACGACGCCGCACGCCGCGCAGTGAACGATGGGAATCGGCTCCCCCCAGTACCGCTGTCGGGAAAACACCCAATCCCGGAGCTTGGTGTGGACCGACTGTTTCCCGCATCCCTTCTCCTCGAGCCACAGGGTGATCTGCTCTCGCGCCGCGGCGGATGGAAGACCCGTGAATGGCCCGCTTTCAACAAGAGTCCCGTCCTCAACGAACACTCCCGCCGCCCCGCCGTTGTCCGGTTTCCCGTTTCCGGTTTCCCGTTTCCGGTTTCCCGTTTCCGGAGTCATGACCGTCCTCATTGGCAAGCCATACTTTTTCGCAAACGCGAAGTCCCGTTCGTCGTGCGCGGGCACGGCCATGATCGCCCCCGTCCCGTAGGATGCGAGGACATAGTCCGCCACCCATACGGGGATCTCTTCCCCATTCGCCGGGTTCACGGCGCGAATCTCCGGGAGTTCAACGCCGGTCTTCTCTTTCTCGAGCGCTGTTCGTTCAAGATCGGACTTCGTCCGCGCTTGACGCACATAGGCGCGAACGTCTTCGCGATTCTTGAGGAATGCTGTTTCCGTAGCGAGGAGCGAAGAAACGAGCGGATGCTCTGGTGCGAGCACGAGGTACGTTGCGCCAAAGAGCGTATCCGCCCGCGTGGTAAAGACCTGAATCTCTCCTCTGACCTCGTCACGACCGCCGACCAAAAGGAATACAACCTCCGTTCCCTCGCTCCTGCCAATCCAATGTCGTTGGATCTCTTTAATGCTCTCGGGCCAATCCAGGGCATCGAGATCGCGGAGAAGACGGTCGGCGTACTTCGTGATCCGCAGCATCCACTGTCGCACATCTTTTTTCGTGACCGCCGTGCCGCAGCGCTCGCACGCGCCAGCGATCACTTCCTCATTCGCGAGACCTGTCTTGCAGGACGGACACCAGTTGATCGGCACGACCGCTTCGTATGCCAGTCCGAGGTGGAAGAGTTTCAGGAAGATCCACTGCGTCCAGCGGTAGTACGCGGGGTCCGTCGTGTTGATTTCGCGCGACCAGTCGTACGAAAAGCCGAGCCGCCGGAGTTGCGCCCGAAACCGCGCGACGTTCTTCTCCACGAGCGCGCGGGGGTGCACATTCTGTTGTATCGCCGTGTTCTCCGCGGGGAGCCCAAACGCGTCCCACCCCATCGGGTGGAGAACCGTGTACCCCCGCATCCTAAGGTAACGGCTGGTGATATCCGTCGCCGTGTATCCCTCGACGTGCCCGACGTGGAGCCCGTCCCCGGAGGGATAGGGAAACATGTCCAGACAAAAGAATGGTTTCCGCGTGTCTTCGTCGTGCGTCTCAAACACGCGGAGGCGATCCCAGAGCGCCTGGCTGTCACGCTCAACGTCGCTCGGGCGATACACGGAGTCTCCTGCCATTGCTGTAGGAAGATCGTACCATACCACGCGCGCATATCCTGTGCTACCATACTGTGGATGGATACGGAAAAGACGTCCCTGATCGTGAAGCCCCCGGTGCAGCTCCTTCTCGCTGCGGTGATCGTGGGCGGGCTCTTCTACGTGCTCGGCCAGTACATCTCCTCGCAACCGCAGCGCCTGGCGAAGGAAACCGATGCGAAACGGGAGATCACCGTGACGGGACGCGGTGAAGCGCAGGGGAAGCCGGACATCGCGCGGATCACCCTCGGCGTGCAAACGAATGTGCAAGGAACGGCGGCCGTTGCCCTCGATCTCCTCGGGAAGAAATCGAAGACCATGATGAGCGCCCTCGCAGGCCTCGGCATTGCCGAGGAGGACATCACGACAACG
>CAYJQK010000023.1:12597-16314 GCA_964372305.1 uncultured Candidatus Saccharibacteria bacterium
ACTTGACGATGTCCCCCCGTTACGACTATGTGGACGGCCGTCAGACACTCCGGGGCTTTGAGGCCCAGGAGAACGTGGCGGTGAAAGTTCGCGACCTCGCGAAGGTTGGCGAGGTTCTGGCGCGGACAACATCTGAAGGGGTAAACCAGGCTGGAGGAATTTCGTTTGAGATCGACAAACCCGAGCAGCTCCAGGCCGACGCGGAAGACCTCGCGATCGCCGACGCGCGGACCAAGGGCGAGCGGCTCGCGAAAGCCCTCGGCGTGCGCTTGGGACGGGTCAAGACATTCTCCACAACAACCGCGCTCCCTGGGCCAGAGATGCCGGTCTTCATGCGCTCTTTTGACAGCAAGGCGGCGGGTATTACCCCGCCGGTGGTCCCCTCGGGAAGCCAAGAGATCGTCGCCAACGTTACCGTCACGTTCGAGATTCGCTAACACACGACCCGAAACACGGATTCGTTATGCCGCGTCATCCGCGGAGGACGAGGGTCTTTTGCGTCGGCCGAGAATTTCGCGCGCGGCATCCACCCGCTTTTTCACCTCTCGTTCAAAGCCCTGATCTGTTGGCTCGTAGTAGAGATGGTCTCGGAAACAATCAGGGAGATACTGCTGCTCGACGACATGTCCGGGGGCGCCATGCGGATCCTTGTATCCAACACTGACGCCGTGCCGTTCCATCTCCGGGACGGGCGCGTTACGGAGGTGCGGCGGGACGCGGAGCTGCCCGCCGTGATCGAGGTCGGACTTCACGGCGCGCATCGCGCGTTTCACCGCGTCGCTCTTGGGTGCGGCGGCGAGGTACAGCGCGGCATGGGAGAGGTTGTAGGCCGCCTCCGGAAGACCGACCCACTCGAGCGCCTGGGCCGCGGCGACCGCGACCATGAGTGCGTGGGGGTCCGCATTCCCAATATCTTCGGAGGAGAAGATGATCATGCGCCGGACGATGAACTCCGGATCCTCCCCCGCTCCAAGCATGGTGTGCAGCCAGAAAAGCGCGGCGTCGGGGTCGCTCCCGCGTAAGCTCTTGATGAACGCCGAGATGGTGTCGTAGTGCGCGTCCCCCGCGGCATCGTACTGGAATGTGCGCGCTTGGATCGCCTCTGCGGCGTCCTTGAGCACGATGGCTGATCCGGGACGCTTTGTCACCACCGCGAGCTCCAGGGCGTTAAGCGCAATGCGCGCATCGCCTCCGGACATCCGCGCCAGGTGCTCAAGCGCCCTCACGTGGAGCTTCACGTTCATGACGCCGAGCCCTCGCTCCCGATCCGTATGCGCGCGTTCCACAATCGTCCGGACATTCTTCTCCGAAAGCGGCGCAAGGTGGTAGACCCGCGATCGCGACACAAGCGCCTTGATGACTTCAAAGTAGGGGTTTTCCGTCGTCACCCCTATAAGCGTGATGATGCCTTCCTCCACGTGCGGCAGGAGCACATCTTGCTGCGCCTTATTGAACCGATGAATTTCGTCAACGACCACCACGGTTCGCCGTCCTTTGAACTTCCGCCGTTCCCCTGCCGCGGCAATGATCTCGCGGAGTTCCGTCGTTCCCGCAGTGACCGCGCTCACAAGTTCCACGGAGGCGTCCAGCGCCCGCGCGATGATCTCCGCGAGCGTCGTCTTCCCGCACCCCGGCGGGCCATAAAGGATCAGTGATCCGACGCTCCCGCTCTCGATTGCTTTCCGCAGCAAGGTCTTTGGTCCAAGAATGTCCTCGTGTCCGACGAACTCCGCGAGGTCACGTGGCCGCATGCGCGCCGCGAGCGGCGCTTCCTGAACGAGCGCACGTTCGAACTGAACATCGAAGAGATCTTGGGTCTTGGGTGCGGTCATGCGCCCTAACGGTACGCCCCCGTTACGCCTCATCGCAACTGACTCTGACGCGGACAGGTGCTTCGACCCTGTCACCGCCAGAGGAGGAGCCAGGATCGTCTCGTTGTCACTTCGCGGAAGAACAGCAATCTCATCCCTGCGTGGCCGTTTTCAGCGAGTCATCGAGAATTTCGAGCCGGAAGATTTTTTCGTCGTCGTGCCAGTTCTCGTTCGTCCGCTGCGTCGCCCAGAGGTATCCCCCGCGAGGATTGTTTGCCGGTTCCCAGGCGAGATCCCACGTCCCCTCGCTCGCGGGATAGATTTCTCCCACCCGTTTCCCCGCGGGCGTGAACGCGCAGATGTTCGTCGCGCAGGGCGCCCAGAAACGCGCGCCATCCCAGGTCAACCCGCCGCCCGCGCCCCCTTCAAGTTCCACGGTTCCCAGAAGATGCCCTTGCCGATCCAGCTTGTAGATCGTGTTCGTCGTCCAGCCCATGACGTAGAGGAATTGTCCGTCCCAGGCGAGTCCCTTCGCCCCGCGCTCCTGGTCTGGGTTCGGAAACGAGGATACTTCCTTTCCCGTCGCAGGGTCGAGAGCGTACGTCCGTTTTTCCGCGAAGTCCGTGATCCAAAGATTCTGCCCATCATGAGCCATGCCCCACGGCTGCGAGCTTGGCGCCTTGAATGTTTTCAGCACCATCCCGCTCACAGGATCCAGTTGGGAAATATCACCGGACAGTGTGCTTGTCCAGAGTGTCTTCCCATCAAAAGCGAGCGACCAGGTAAGCCCCAGTCCTTTGCCAATCTTCTTCACGATCCGCCGGGTCTCGTCATCGAGGTAGACGTATTGGTACCGGTCCTTCAGACGGTCCCCGGGCGTGTACCCGAGATCCGCGGTACGGTCATCTGCAAGTGAGAACGTAATGCGCGCCGCGCCGACGCCTTTGGTGTTCTCGGCAAAAACCGCCGGCGAGCACTGATCAGGGATCGTTTCCGGAATTCGCTTGTTCCCGCGGCCCGTGATGACGTTTCGCCCTTCCCCACACATAAAAGGCGCAATGGCGTTCGCCTCCAAGGTGTTACTCGTTGCCGTGACCGTGGAGGCGTTATCAACGGAGAGCCCGGCCGCGCCATTGCGGTGGAAGACGTTGTTCTCCACGTACGCCGTGGAAGCGTCCACATGGACTCCGTGTGTGCCATTCTTACTAAAGATGTTGTTACGGAGCGTCGCGGTGTTAAACTGCTCCATCGCCATGCCATTGTACCCGTTCTGGTACACGCGATTCGATTCGATGGTCGGAAGAGAATACGATTCCGCGTAGATCCCCTCCCAGTTGTTCCACCGCACAATGGAGTGCGCGATCGTGGCGTCGGACTGCCACATGTTGATCCCCTGCTGCGCGAACTCGACGATGGCGTAGCGAATTTCGCTCCGCGTTTTCCCGAGAAGGCGGATCATCGCCCAGTCGCCGTTCTGTGGCTGTGGGGCATCCGAGGTGAAGCGGATCGGTTGCTGCGGCGTCCCAACCGCTGTGAGTTTCCCGTGGACCTCGAGCGAAAGTTTGTTCGGACGCTTGTAGTCTCGGCTCGCCGCGAACCGGACGACGGTCCCCGGCTGAATGGTGAGCGTCCGCCCTTCCGGGACGACGACTGATTCCGTGAGATGGATGCCCCCTGACCAGACCAGATCCCGCTCCCCGCCCGCTGGTGGCGTGAGATCTCCCGCGGGAGGTGTCGGGACCTGGAGAGATACCGGCGGAGACTTGGGGATGAGATTGCCGTGAGGCGCGGGGGTCTTTGGGGACACGAGAAAAAATCCCGCGACCCCAAGACCGGCAAGGAGGATCACGACCCCGCCCCCCGCCCCCTGGCCGGCCCCCCACCCCCTGCGTCGGGCCCATCCCCC
>CAYJQK010000024.1:0-5274 GCA_964372305.1 uncultured Candidatus Saccharibacteria bacterium
CATGGTCTTTCGTCTTTTCGGGGAAGCAGAGATTGTTGCAGGGCCCATGAACACGAAGACGCTTCGTGATCAAGCCGCTGCGTCGGGAGGGAATCTCGCGTTCGTCCATGCCGCGCTCGCCGGAGGAATTTCGGAAGAGGACATCGAGTTCGAACTCGCGAACACGCTCGGTGGCAACGCGCTCGTTGCCTCCAATGATCCCGAGACGGCAAAAACGTCGGAGGAAAAACGGGCGCGGGAAATCGCCTACCGCGTCCAGGAGGGGGACACGCCGTCAGCCGTCGCGGCGCGCTTTGGGGTGAGCACATACACCGTGCTGCAGACGAACGGCATCAGCGACGGCGAGATCATTCGGCCGGGGGATATCCTGGTGATTCCCCCTGGGACGGGTCTCTATTACACGGTCCGTGACGGGGATACGGTCGCGGGAATCGCCCAGCAGTTGAACGCGAAGGTGGAGGACATCATTGCGGAGAATACCCTTCGGGACAGCGCGGCCATCCGCATCGGCGAGAAGCTCTTCGTGCCCGGCGGGTATCGTCAGCCGGCGCCGCGTCGCGTGGTAGCGGAAGAACCCGCGGGTTCAGCGCCCGAGGAGGAATCCGGCACGCCGCGCCCGCCGACCGCGGAGTCTCCCGCGGGCTCGGGATTCCGCTGGCCGACCGTCGGGCGCCACATTTCGCAGTACTTCCGATGGGGGCACACGGGGATTGATATTCCGAACAGAGATCTGCCGCCGGTGTACGCCGCGAAGAACGGGACGGTTGCCTTTAGTGGGTGGCTTGGGGGGTACGGCCGTCTCGTGATTGTGGATCATGGGGGCGGCCTCCGGACGTACTACGCCCATCTCTCGAAGTCGTTTGTGGCCCCCGGGGAAAAAGTCGCAAAGGGTGATGTGGTTGGCAAAGTGGGATCCACCGGCCGCTCGACAGGGCCGCACCTCCACTTCGAAATCCGTCAGAATGGCCGCGCGCTGAACCCGCTGAATAAGCTGTAAGATCGTGATGAGGGATACGCGTGAAACGCGCGAGAGGTATCGCAATATCCCGTCGCGTCGTACACTCCAGAAATCATGAAGCATCTCGAGCCGCAGCGCGTGCGAGCATTCCAAGAGCTCGGCATCAACAGCCGTCTCCTCCACGTGCTCCACCGGCAGAAGTTTCTGGAGCCCACGGCCATCCAGCACCAGGCGATTCCGCTTGCGATCGCCGGGAAAGACATCATTGGTATCGCCCAGACCGGGACGGGGAAGACGTTCGCGTTCGGCCTCCCGCTGCTCCAGCGCCTCGCCGATGCGGAAGGGAGCGGGCTCATCATTGTTCCCACGCGCGAGCTGGCCTACCAGATCGACCAGGCGCTCGCGCCGTTCTCCGCCGCTCTCGGCCTGCGCACGGCGGTGTTCGTCGGTGGCGCGTCCCTCCGCGAGCAGCGCGAATCACTCCGGCGGAACCCGCGGATTCTCCTGGCCACCCCCGGGCGCTTGAACGATCACTTGGAACAAGGGACCGTCTCGCTCGGTGATGTTCGGATTCTCGTCCTCGATGAAGCGGACCGCATGCTGGACATGGGGTTCAAGCCGCAAATCGAGCGTATTCTCCGTCACGTCCCGCGCGAACGGCAGACCCTCCTCTTCTCCGCGACCATGCCGCAGGACATCGTGAAGCTCGGGACGGCACACATGAAGTTGCCACTCCGTATCGAAGTTGCTCCGCCCGGGACGACGGTGGCGCAGGTGGAGCAGGAACTCTTCATCGTGCGGCGGGAGGAGAAACTGCGGCTCTTAGAGAAGCTGCTCCAGGAATACGAGGGGAGTGCGCTCGTCTTCTCGCGCACGAAGTTCGGGGCAAAGAAGATCGTGCGCGCGGTGCGCGCAATGGGTCATCGCGCGGCGGAAATCCATTCCAATCGGTCGCTCGCCCAGCGGCGGGAAGCGCTCGAGGGGTTCAAGACTGGCCGGTATCGCGTGCTCATCGCGACGGACATCGCCGCGCGAGGCATTGACGTCACCGGTATTGAAGTGGTCATCAACTTCGACTTGCCGCCCGCCGGTGATTACGTGCACCGCATCGGGCGCACAGGCCGCGCGGGTCGCGAAGGCCGTGCAATTTCCTTTGCGAGTCCGGACCAGCGGGAGGAAATCCGGAGTATCGAGCGTTTCATCCGCACGTCGCTCCGCACCCGGCCGCTGCCGCAGCTCCCGCCCCCGCGGGCGATCCTCGCGCCGGAACAACCCGCGGCGGCGCGGCGCGCCCCGAACGGACGGTCCGCCGCCGCGAGGTCGCCGCAATCTCCCCACCGACGATTTCGCCCCCATGGTCGCGGGCAGAGAAAACCCGGTCGTAGGTCTGCCTGGCATCCCCCCGCTCCCGCGCGGTAGCCAATCACGATGCTTTCCCGGAACGCCGAGAATCCCCTCCTTGAACCCGACGATATCCCGCCATCCCACGGGGGGTTCGAAGTCCACGGGGTCTTCAACGCCGGAGCAACGCTTGTCGGCGGTAAAACCGTCCTGATTCTCCGAATCTCGGAGCGAGCCAAAGCGCGCACGCCGGACACCATCTGCACCCCTTGGATGACCTTCGGGAGTGGCCGGGCTCGTCTCACGGTCAAAAAGTTCTCACGGAACGATCGGCGCTACGATTTCTCGGAACCGGCGGTGGTCTGGGAAACGGGTCCTGAAAAACGTATCGTGTCCCTCACATCGCTTTCCCATCTGCGTCTCGCCTGGTCCGACGACGGGGTGCGCTTCCGTGTCGCAAAGCGTCCCTGGCTCTTTCCGAGAACGCGCGAGGAGGCTTGGGGGTGCGAAGACGCGCGCGTCACGCGCGTCGGCGCCACATACTACGTGAACTACACGGCCGTCTCTTCCCTCGGCATCACGACGGCGCTCGCGACGACCACGACGTTCCAGCAGGCGACGCGCCACGGCATTCTGTTTGCGCCGGCGAACCGAGACGTCACGATCTTTCCCCAGAAGATCGGTGGCCTTTTTGCTTGCTTCCACCGTCCCATGCCGTCGTATATCGGCGAAGCCGCGATTTGGTACGCGACCTCGCCAGATGGTCTGCGCTGGGGCGCGCACCGCTTCGTTGCCGGACCGCGCCCGGGACACTGGGACGGATTAAAAATTGGCGGAGGCGCCCCGCCGATTCGCACCAAGGACGGGTGGCTCGCAATCTATCATGGCGTGGATGCCCGGCAACACTACAGTCTGGGCGCGCTCCTCACGGACCTCAATCAGCCTTGGAAGGTTCGCGCGCGCTCCCGCCAACCGCTCTTGTCCCCCACGACGATCTATGAGCGGAAAGGGTTCGTCCCGAATATCTGTTTCACCTGTGGAGTCATCGAGCGCGCGGGCAACCTCCGGATCTATTACGGCGCAGCGGATCGTGTCCTCGCGCTCGCGGAAATTCCCCTTCGCGAGGCGCTGCGGCGACTGCGCCGCGTTTGAAAAATCGTGACGTCCCGCGCACGCGCATCCTCGGATTGCGCGTCGCGCCTGACGGTTGACGCCGACACGCTCGCGTGGCGAACCGTTCGCTTCTCAATCAGGTGTCTGGTCGAGCTGTGGAGCCACATCGTTGAGGACGTTCGAACGAGTATGAGGGAGGGAAAGAAATACTTCTGTGCTTCTGAACCGTTATTCAATCTTTGAGATCAGGCTTGGTTGTGTTTCTTGCATGATCATGGCGGACTCCGGAAGTGAACATCCTCAACCTTTTTCGTGATGTAGGCGATAGGCTTTGGTGACATTGTCGGTGATTCAATTCGTGGTATTGTGTGAGGGAGAGCTGACATGTCACCATTCCCCATGCTCTTTCACAAGCTCGAATTCATGCAACTGACACGTCATGTGCCAAAGCAGAAGAGGACCGTGACGTCTCTGTTGTTCTGGACGAGCCTCATCCTTGTCGTCTACCAGGTTCTGCACCTCATCGATCATATCGCGCAATATGTCCAGCGCTATGTGTTCGGTATATGGCCGGCACCAGCGCTCTTCGAGGGAATTCTTGACGCGAGCGACACGGAGGTGCATTTGTGGCTCAACGGTATAGAGTATGCGGGGTTTCTCCTGCTCTGGGCTTTGTATCGGAGAGCCGGTTTTGAACAAAATCACCACATTCAATCACACCGGGGGAAGGCAATAACGCTTCGCTTGCTAAAATACATTCTGTTGTTCTTAGTCGTGTTCCAGACATTCCATGTCGCGGACCACATCGTGCAATGGTATCAGCTCTTTGTTCTGGGGAGAGACTCTCCTCCAGGGATTTTCCAAGGCCTGTTCAATGAAAGCGACACCGTTGTTCACTTGTGGGTCAACGGCATCTTGATTTTCGGCGTGTTCCTGGTCTTCTGGAATGCCCATCGTTTGAAGTTGTGGAAGCTTGGCAATGGCATGGCGTTGGGAGCCCTGACGTTATTGGGAGTGCTCGCGGTCATCTCGTATTTCAGCACATTTTCTCATTGGTACTTCTCCCCGTAGCTTTCATGTTCCCGAGCCTCGTGTCCATCTTCACATCTATCAAGCGCGCCTAGAGGGCATTTCTATCGAGTGCATAAGGGGACATTACTACCGAGTCGTTACAGAGCTTTGACAGGGGGTGTTCGAACCGCGATCATGGCAGGTTGATCGTTCCATAGAGTGCAGTTTTTCTTCCCGTTCGTAGCGCCCAGCCAGAATCCCCATATGAACAGTGCCACCATTCCGGAGCAGAGTTTGTACAACCAGCATCCTCCATCACCTGTGTACGGGAGGTCCTGTTTTACATGATTCGGGACGAGGGAGGTTTTCTTTTCCTTTCCAGGGGAAGAGGTGTTCCATTGGTGTAGCAGAGAGCGAGATCGATTTCCCGGCCGGTTGAGTGCCACGGCGGAATGCCGTGTCTGGCGGGAATATCCAGGTGTTGAGTTCACGACGCAGGCGAGACTTCTTCCACTGCGGGTGTGCTTTTTCCAACCTGGGAAGCGCTGTAAAGAAATACTGATGTTGGTGCCCATGTGTCGCAAACGCGTCTCGTCATTGGAATGTCCGGCCCTTGGGGAGTTTATTGTGTGCATGGCTAAGCAGGCCGCGCAACGGTTGTACGAGCGTAGACGGAACCGCCTGTCTTTCGACGACGTTTTCCGAGAGATCCTTCAATGACAATCCAGGGACAGAACTTTCGACGGCCCACACGTGGCTCACCGTTGTCGAGCGCCGCAATATTTCGCAGCGCAGAGAGTGGTTCACCGTTCATGTTTCGTGAGCGGGTGGGGGGAATCGGACCCCCGGCA
>CAYJQK010000024.1:5284-16160 GCA_964372305.1 uncultured Candidatus Saccharibacteria bacterium
CCCCCGGCATCAGCTTGGAAAGCTGAGGTATTGCCACTATACGACACCCGCGCGTCTGACAGGATTCCATAAACGTGTCTTGAGGTCTACCCAGAACGCGTCATCGCGTTCCTCGATCGGCACTCCCTCACGGCGGAGGAGGTCCGCTTGTATCCGCGGCGTGAGGCACTCATGGACAATGGAGATTCTCCCCTCACGGTTGATGACGCGCTGCCAAGGGAGCTCTACAACCGTATGCCGGAGGACCCAGCCGACCATGCGCGCCGCACGCGGCACCCCCGCGAGCGCCGCCACTTGTCCGTATGTAGCCACGTGCCCTCGAGGAATCCGGCGCGTGATCGTCTCTACCCGTCGGCTAAACATCATGCCGAGTTTTCTCGGCGGCATACGCTTGCTGTGGATCACCGGAAGGGAAGCGTGCGCGGCGATGGTTGCTCAACGATTGGCGTTGGCTTTGGCGCCGCCGGAAGCAAGAAAAACGGCTGTCCCGCAAGTCGGGCAATGCCCCAGAGCGCGAGAAGCATGAGGAGGAACACGCCGATGCCAACGCCAATGGCTTTCAGAAGAGGGCTCATCTCCTCCAGCGTACGGTGCAAAGGGAAAAAGGCCAAGGAGGCCCCGGGAGCCGTCTGTCACACGGGATCCTCCCGATCAGTCGTTCCATTTTCACGTGTCCCGTGCACGATGTTCGTCAGGGTTCTTGGGCCGTCGTTTGACAGGTATGGTCACGCAGGTGACTATCGAGCAGGGCGTGCGCACCAGGTGCAGATCATGGGACAATTGTCTGGGCGGGATGTAGTGTAACGGCAGCACGCGTGCTTTGGGAGCACGTAGCCCGAGTTCAAATCTCGGCATCCCGACTCACCGGTATTCCATTGCGCGAGTTTTCCTTCACGCAGTCCTTGAGGCGTTTTCCCGTGCGGAACTTCACGACACGAACCGCGGGGATCTGGATACGCTCCGTGGGGTTCCGCGGGTTCACGCTCGCGCGAGCGCTTCGCACTGCAACGGAGAATTGCCCAAATCCCGACAGGGTGACTCGCTCCCCGGTTTTTAGAGTCCCCATGATTTTCTCGAGCGCCGCCACGAGAATCTCCTCAATATCTTTCTTCTGGAAGTTGAGCTCTTGGGAGAGCGCTGCGACGAGTTCGTCCCGCGTCATAAGTACGGACGCATTCTAGCGGGCTTCTCCGCCGCGCGCAAGAAGGAGGAGAAGAAGAGATTTACGAAGTGATTTCCCGAATGCGCTCAATGCGCGTCGCGCGGCCCGCGCGGTTGTCAATCGTCAAGAGGAGCGCATTCACCTCCCATGGGCGCGACTCGGCGACGGTGACTGGCGAGGGGAGCTGCGTCCGGAAGCGCTCGATGAGCGGGGGGATCTGGAAGCCGAGAATGGAGTGCGCCGAGCCGCACATGCCAAGGTCCGTCAGGTAGGCGGTCCCCTGCGGGAGGATTTGTTCGTCCGCAGTCGGGATGTGCGTGTGCGTGCCCCAGACTGCGGTAACCTTGCCATCAAGGAAATAGCCGAGAGCGCGTTTCTCCGACGTTGCTTCGGCGTGAAAATCCACAAGCGTGATGAGAGGCTGGACGCGCGGGAGCGCGGCCAGCCATGCCTCCGCCGCCCGAAACGGGTCGTCGAACTGTTCGCGGAAGAACACGCGTCCGATGAGGTTTACAACCGCGATCGTCACTGCGCCGACGGCGATCGTGATACTCCCCCTGCCGGGGACCCCCGGGGGAAAGTTCGCGGGTCGAATGACGCGCCGGTCACGCTCCATAAACTCCATGCCGGGACGGACATCCCAGACGTGGTTTCCGGTTGTGAGGAGATCCACGCCCGCCGCGAACAGCGCTTCGGCCGTGTCGGCAGTAATGCCCTTGCCGTGCGCGAGATTCTCGCCGTTGGCGATAACGAAGTCCACAGCGTGCGTAGATCGGAAGTGTGGGAGAAACGCGGCGACGGCCTCCCGTCCCACGCGGCCGACCACGTCGCCAAAGATGAGAATGGTCATGACGGTTGTGGTGCGCGGATGAGCTTCCGGAGGATATTCCCGAGGTCGTGAGCCGAGGCCGCGCGGATGAATTGTCCGTCTGCGGCGACCGAGATCACCCCCCGCTCTTCGGAGACGACGATGGCAATGGCGTCGCTGGCCTCACTAATGCCGAGCGCCGCACGGTGGCGGGTGCCGAGGCGATTTGGGGTGTCCTTCTCGGCGAGCGGGAGGGTGCACGCGGCCGCAGAAACTTTTCCATCCCGGAGAATTGTGGCTCCGTCATGGAGGGGGGAACCCGGAGAAAAAATTGTCTCGAGGAGTGCGGCGCGGATCTCGGCGTTCAACGCGACTCCCGTGTCCATGTACTCGCCGAGTCCGGTATGTCGTTCCAGGACCATGAGCGCCCCGAGCCGCCGGTCGAGGAGCTCTTCCACGGCTTCGACGATGGCGCGGATCGCGTGGTCATCGAGGGTGCTCGTCCCGTTTCCGCGGAATGGGCCGCGGCGCCCGAGGCGCTCAAGGCCGCGGCGGAGCTCCGGCTGGAAAAGGAAGGGGAGCGCGAAGACGAGCACCGCGAAGAATGCCGTCAACACGAGGTTCATCGTCGCGAGGTTTAAGAGCCGCGCGACAATGATCCCCAGGCCAATGAGGAGAAACCCCCAGAGGATGTTCGTTGCCCGGGTGCGCCGGAGGAAACGGAAGAACATGGTGAGAACCGCCGCGACGAGGAGAATGTCCGCAACGGTCGCCACTCGGGAACCGAGGTCGGACGTGAAAAAAGGGAGAGGCTGGAGCATGCCTCCCTGGAGGAGTCGGAGCAGTTGGTCAAGCATATCTGACGTCTAGGGTATCCCACTTCGCTCGCGCGAGCCACGCGCGGACGACTTTGGCGTCGGGGCGAGCCGAGACGAATGCTTGGGGAGGGCGGCGAGAGGACCCTGCGGCCTAGGCGACGCGCCACCCTTGAGTACCGCGGATCAGGGTCCCCGCGACTTCAAAGCCGGAGGCGAGAACGTGCCCGCCGCCGCCGAACCGCGCGGCAATCTTCGCGACGTCCACTTGCCGTTCCGGCTCGCTCCGGAGGCTCCCTTTCACCTTCCCGCGTTCGTACTCTGTGAGGAGCAGCGAAAAACGCATCTGCGGAATAGCATTGAGCATGTTCACGACACCGGAGAGGTCGTCCACGGAAGCTCCGCACTCCTCGAGATCTTGATGGGTAATAATGGAAACAACTGCGCCCGTCGTGGGATTCGTTTCGATTCTTTCAAGTGCGCGGCCCATGATGCGGAGCGCCGGGAGTGATCGTCCCCGGAACACCGCGTGGACGATCGCATGGAGATTTGCGCCGCGCTCAAGGAGCCGTGACGCCTGGCGGAGAACCATCGGGGTGGTGTTCGGGTGCTGGAATGATCCCGTGTCGGTCACGATGCCTGTGAGGAGCGCCGTCGCGGTCTCGCTATCCACTGGCAGCCCGAGCGCGGGGAGAAGATCCGTGAGAATCTCGCACGTTGCGGCGGCCTCTGGAACGACGATCACGAATGTTCCTACGCGATCCGATGTCGCATGGTGATCAACGGAGAAGACGGGGGTGATGCCGCCCAGGAGCTCGTCTTGCAGACGGGTTCTGGATAGCTGCGAGTGGTCGAGAGCGATCACCAGGTCCATGTCGCGCACCGGCGGCGGTGTGTTGGTGATGGTCGCGATATCTGGCAGGAAACGGAGGAAGGACGGTGGGGGATCGGGGGTGTGTGCCGTGACTGTTTTCCCCGTCTGACGGAGGGCACGAGCAAACGCGAGGACTGCGCCAACAGCGTCGCCGTCCGGCCGCTGGTGGGTGGTGACGAGGATCCGGCAGACGATGGGAAGAAATGCGCGGACGGTTGCCACGGTCTCCTCGGCACCGCGGAGGAGCGTTGGCAGAGGAGCGCCGTCGTCGTTAACCATGGCGGGCATTCTGATGACTGTTGTCGGATTCCGCAAGGAGCGGACCGGGGTCGAGGACGAGAACAAGACGCGGGGCCGGACGCGAGGAGAGTGTTGTATTCACCACCCCCTGCAGCACGTAGAGGTGTTGACGGAGGAGGGCGAAGATTTCCGCGGCGCGCGTTTTGGGGAGCACGGAAACCCAGACCGTCGCGTCGTGATGGCGGTCGCGGAGTTCAACCCGCGTCACGGTGACCAAGACTCCCTCCGGGAGGTCAACTTCCCGTGCCACGGCGGATCCAAGAATAGCACGGAGGTACTCGGGGAGCTGCTCCGGATACGGCATGCGTTACGCTTCCTTCGGTGTGGTTGTTCCTGGCGTGGGTCGAGGCACAGACGTCAATCGACGCTTTCGTGTCTCCTCGTGGTAGATGACCAGCGTGTCCCCTTCTTTGAGCTTCCCCGATCCTTCGAAGGTGATGCCGCACTCCTGCCCCGCCTTCACGGTGTCCACCGCCGCGCGGTTCTGCTGGAGTTCCGTGATCACGCCGCGGGTGACGACCGTCTCCCCACGGAGCGGTTCCAACCTCTCTTTGGGACGAATGACGCCGCCGATCACGCGTCCACCGGTAATCTGACGGCCTTTTGCCGAGAAGAACACCTTGAGGACCGTCATCTTCCCCAGGTCCTCACGAATGACGTCTATCGGGAGGAGATCTTCGAGGCGTTTCCGGACGTCCTCGGTGAAGTCGTAGATGACGGCAGAAGTCGCGACCGGGACCGATTCGGTCTCGGCGAGCCGTGCCGCCAGCGGGGTCACGGCCACATTGAACCCCAGGACAACGCCGTGTGCCGCTCCGGCGGTCAACACATCCGACTCCGTGATGTTCCCGAGGTCCGCGCGGAGAATCCGCGGGGATACGTCGGAGGTTCCCATCGCGCCAACGGTTTGCCGGAGTACTTCCAGAGAACCGTGGACGTCCGCCTTCAGGATGAGCGGCAGGACGCGTCCGGTTGCCGTCTCGACACGCTCCTCCTCCGTTTTCTTGATCGGGGTCGCGCGCGCGGCAGCGGCCACGGAGCGGACCAGCGCCGCTTTCTTCCGTGCGACGGTTCGCGCTTCCACAACTTGGAGAATGTCGCCCGCGTTCGGAAGACTCTCGAGTCCAACAATCGTCACCGGCGTGGACGGCTTGGCTTCCTTCAGCGGTCGTCCGTTGAAATCCAGGAGCTTCCGAACCGTCCCGGCAGTTTTCCCCACGACAATGCTATTCCCGAGACGGAGTGTACCGGCGTGGATGATGGCGGACGCGAGGACGCCCAGGCCGGGGTCCCGTCGCGATTCCACAACCGTGGCGAGCGCCGGGCGATTCACCACGGCTTTCGGCTGGTGGAGTTCTGTCACGAGGAGAATGGTCTCGAGGAGGGTGTCGAGACCGCTTCCCGTCTTCGCGGACACGAGAACAACAGGGATCTCTCCGCCGTACTCTTCCGGGAGGAGGCCAAGTTCCGCAAGTTGCCGCTTTACTTTCTCCGGCTGCGTGTCGGGCTTGTCCATCTTCGTGAGGGCGACAATGAGGGGAACCTTGGCATCCCGGGCGTGGCGTATCGCTTCCCGGGTTTGTTCCATGACCCCTTCGTCGGCGGCAACAACAAGGATCCCAATGTCCGCGAGGGACACGCCGCGTTTCCGCATGAACTCGTACGCCTCATGCCCAGGAGTATCAATAAAGGTAATCACCTTCCCTTTCTTCTTGACCTGGTAGCTGGAGATGCGCTGGGTGATTCCCCCCGCTTCGCCCGCAGCCACGTTCGTCTGGCGTATGGTGTCGAGGAGAGTGGTCTTCCCGTGGTCAACGTGCCCCATGATCGTGACCACGGGCGCGCGCGGCTCGTGATGCGCAACGTCATCCTTCACGAGGATTTCTTCGAGTTTCTCTGGGGTGAGGATGTCTTCCTGGAGCGCGGCTGCGTCCTCTGTGGTTGTATACCCGAGATCGCTCGCGATGATTGCGGCAGTCTCATAGTCGAGGTCTTCGTTTAACGTCGCCATGACGCCGCTCTTCAGGAGCTGCTTGATGACCTCGCCGGCCGGGAGCTCCAATTTCTCCGCGAGGGTGCGGACGGAGACGATGGAGGGGAGGCGGATGATTTCTTTTTTCTTTGCTTCGCGCCGTCGGGAGTCACGGACCAAGCTGCGGACGCGCGCCGCGTCCTTTTCCGGCATGCGCTTCACGCCTTCCGCGACCCGCACCGAAGCGAGGTTCAAGAACCGTTCGAGCTCGCGCTCGTCCAGCGCAAGTTCTGTCGTGAGATCTTGGAGCTTGACACTCATCGTGTCAGAGCCTACAGGAAACGTGCTTCTTTTTCAAGTTTTCTCTAGGCCCCCTTCTGGAGGAGCGCGTTTTTCACGACCCGGTCTTCTTCCTCGGAGAGATTGTGGAGCGGTTTCCCATTCTGAATCGCCTTCGCGTACACGCGGGTCGCCTCGCGGTTGTGGAGGGAGGTGATGACGACGCCAGAGTTGAACGCATCGAGGAGCACGAGGGTGAAGCTCTGATTCCCGCCGACGCCGGGAAAAGGGTTATACCGCTCAAAGGACACTTTCCGGAGCGAGGCTTGGATCGCGCGGTGGAGGTATTCGGAAGCGCTCACGAGGTTCGCGATTTCCGCGGTATGCTGCGCGACGGTCGCACACTGTTCGGTGAGACCCTCTTCGAGCGACGACCCATCCTTCCCGTTCATGAACGCGGCGAGACGCTCCTCAAGACGTCGGAGTTTGCGGAGCGCGCGGACGGCGGCAACGAGTGCGCCAAGGCCAAAGAGGGTTGCGGCGCCCGCGAGGAGGAACAGCCCGCTCGTCATAAACTTCGCGAGAAACGCGCGAAAGCGGCCTCGTAACGCATTGTGTCCACGCGGTCATCACGGAACGCGGGGAGGCCACTGTCCTCGGCGAGGGGTACGCGCGCGCCGACAGTGTCTGCTGGAAGATCATGGATTGGGTGAGGTTCGCGTGACGCAAGGAGGAGAAAGTTCTGCACGTCCTCCCTGCGGTCAACCATGAGGAGGGTCGTGCGCGGGAGCGCAGTCCGCGCTGTCTCGGCGATGGCCACCGGCAGTGATGGCCCCATGTCGGGATGGAGACCGATGATGTTCATGACGGCCACGCCCCGCGGCGTGAGCCGCTCCGAGAGCAGTCGGAAGAACTCTTCGGTGATCACGTGCGGGGGCACGAAGACCGACTGGTACATGTCGAGAATGATCAGATCGTAGGGCGCGTGTTCCTCGCGGAGGAAGCGACGGCCGTCCGTGACATGAACGCGGAGGCGCGTGTCCGGGCGGAAGCGGAAAAATTGTTTTGCCAGCCGCTCCAGTGCGGGATCAATGTCTACGGCATCAATCGTCGCGTCCGGGAACCGCTCATGGAGGATGCGGGGGAGCGTGAACGCGCCGGCGCCAAGAACGGCGATCCGTCGGGGGGACGAGAGTTGCGTACTCAACGTGAGGATCGCCCGGACGTAGTCGAACATCGGCGCTCCCGTCGCACGGTCCTCGCCGCTCATGAGCGCGTGGTCGGCGATCAAGTAGCGCGTTGTCTGATCCGGCGCGTCGGGTTCTGGCACGTCAACGATCGTCACCTGTTGATACGGCGTCGTTTCTTCATGGATGAGCGTGGTTTCGAGAAACCATGTCCAGGGCAACAGGAGTGCGCCCAGAACGAGGGCGGAGGTCATGAGCGAGGTCGTGCGTGTTCGCCGCGCTCGGTTCGTCCCGAGCCCGAGGACGCCGACACTAAGGAGAATGAGGGACGTGCCGATGACCGTCCAGCGGAGTCCGATGAGGGGGAGGAGAGAGAACCCGCCGAGAAGACTTCCCACGATACTGCCGACCGTGGAGATCGCCAGGAGTTCCCCGGAGGCGCGTCCCGGCGCAGACGTCCCGAGAGGATGGAGCCGCACCGCCGCCGGCGTGATCATGCCGAAGAAGAAATTGGGGACGGAGAAGAGCAACACGCTCGCGACGAGCGGTCCCCAGGTAAACGGGAGCCGGAATCCCAGGAATGGCATGACCACAGCCATGAGGATGGCGATGAGGAGGCCGCCGACGCCGGCGCCAGCGGTCGCGCCGAAGAGGAGACGGCGCGGTGAGCGACGTTCTGCGAGGATGCCGCCTCGCCAGTATCCGAGGGAGAGGAAACCGAGGACGACCGCGAGCACGCTCGAGAGCACGTAGATGGAGTTCCCGAAGTACGGCGCGAGGAGACGCATCGCGGTCACTTCGAGGAGCAACATGGCGGTTCCCGTGAAGAACACCAGGAGGGCAAGGGAGCGTCGTCTCATGGCGCGTAGGGAGCGATGGGGATCGCGGAGCGGACCGCGCGGATAGACATGGAGACAAAGGGTATCGGCGTGTCGTCAGCGAGGGGGGTACCGTGGAGCGTCCGCGCGACATCCCGCTGGCGCGTGAGCGACACGTGTCCGCGCGCGAGCGTGACGTGCGGTTTCCCGCCACCGCGCTCCCGGGCAAGGGGGGAAGCGGGATGAGCCAGGAGCGTGCGAGTACTCCCGCGTGGGACGCGTGCCTCCGTTTCCCACCGTCGGAGCCGCGCGGTGATCCGCTGGAGCAATACCCGCGCCGCGTCCCGATTCACCCGCCCAAGGCGGAGAACAAATACTGCCGCGGTCCCGCCCGTGAAGAAGGCGTCGTATTGGAGAGGAGTACCGGGCGCAACGCGGCGCTCGGCGAGGGGAAGATTGAGGAGATCGAGGAGATCGTCACGGGTGACGGTGGCGGGCACGCCGATCGCCGCGAACGCGCGGCGCCACGCGCGCGGCGCGCCGAGGAAGAGTTCAGTGCGGTGGAAGTTGTTCCGCTCCACGAACTGCGGGGTGAGGTGGAGCGCGTGGAGAACTTCGTGCACGCGCCGCCGGTGCGTGAGGAGCGTCTCCCGTCCTTCTTCCGACGGCTCGGCGCGGAGATAGAGTTGCTGGTGATCCACAGACATCATCGTCGTGCGCAGCATAGCATGAAGCGTGACGCTGGACGGTACGAGTGGCGCGACGCTAGAATGGGACCCCGGAGAGGTGTACCGAATGGTAAGGTACCGGTCTTGAAAACCGGCGAGCCGCAAGGCTCTTGTGGGTTCGAATCCCACCCTCTCCGCTCAATCAACATCGTGTGGGCCTTGTGTCCACACGATGTTGATTTTCGTGGTTGTTGGGATTCGAAGGGTACTTTAAAAACATGAACTGCTTCATGTTTTTAAAGACCCGGGCTCCGAAGGAGCGAAATTGCTTCGAGTCCCGCACATGCGGGATGAGGCAATTTCTCGGATGAGGAGGAATCCTACCCTCTCCGCCAAGAATACTTTGTATCGGCAGACCTGGGTGCCTCAAGTGGTGCTTGGTTTTCCGGAGAGTGCATAGGACAGTCATACCTACACTTGGTGTCAGATTTACAACAAATAAAAAAGAGCCGAGACGCAATGCGAGCATGTCGGCCCCTAATGATCATGATTGTCTTCCGTGAGGAGAAACTCAATAAACGGAATCCCTGACTTTAGAATGTCTGCTTCGAGTTGCCTTTGGATGCCCTTCACGTCCTCGAAAGACTGTTGCCTGTCCTGCCGAAGCACGACCCGCTTTTGAAGTAGACCGTCATCGATTTTAAGATAGATGATGAAATCCACCTCAATCACAACCGTTGCGAAGACAGGGCGCCCGGGCGAAACGACAATTTTAGAGCGGGCGAGGCGTCTCATCTCCTTGCCCACGGATGGTGACCAAGGCTTCTGGAACACTATCTGCTTCTCCGTGGGTGATAGCTGCGGAAACAGAATAATGTCCATGTCCAACGCCTCTGGCATGTGACGCAGGATAGTGGATTTTCCCACACACGGTGGACCAAGAACGGCAACTCGCTGATCGGCGTGCCTGAGAAGCATACGTCGCAAGGCCATTGCATCCGCAAGCCCTTTCGTGTCGGCCACTGTGTCTCCTTTCGTCTTGCGAAAATTGGAGTTTGGAAAGAACTACCTTCTTAGAACATATATGTTCACGTTTTATAGTCAAGTTTTAGGCGGCTAAGTAGCTTCAAAACAACGAAAATTTTAGCCTAAGAGCTTCATAATAACATTCGGGAGATCCCCGATGGATTCAATAGGCACACTAGCTTCTGGCTCAACTTCTGCTTTATTTCTATCTTTCGTGAGAGGGTTCATAATCCAAACCGTGTGTATGCCATTTTTTTTGCCATATACATATCCTCGTACAGATTATCGCCCACCATAGCACAATCCTTTGGATCTACACCGACAACTTGAAGACACTTCTGGTAAAAATTGTTCGACTTTTTTTTGAAGCCAATGTCCGAGGAATAAATGCGGTATCTGAAGTACTGCAATATATCCAATTCCTCTAATTCCCGTTCAGTGTATATACCTTGAGTGTGGCTTGCTACAGCAAGTATGTATTGTGCTGATAACATCTCCAACACCTCGCGCACTCCTTCATAGAGCATCAGGTACCCACGACTTATCTTTCTAAACTCATAAAGGAGTTCACCCATTTCGGTGTCAGGGATAACAAGACTATAGTATTGGTTAAATACTTTTGAAAGAATCGCAGGAAAACTGTGTTGAAACAGCCTCATATCGTGATTCTTATAAAAAGTCTGCAGCTCATCAGAATAGTACGATGGTATTAAAGAAGCTTCTGATTCGCGTACTCCTTTTCGTAGTAAATGGGGAATAATGATTTTCTCGAATCCAGCTTTCTTACCTTCCTTTTCTTTACTGGCATCAACATTAATTAGCGTTTGATAAAGATCAAAAAATATGGCTTTAGTGTGCATAGAATTTTGGATAATTAGCTCGCTAAATCATCTATACGACCAGAGTATCGCTGCTGGATTCTAGTAGCTAACGCAACAACCCTCCGCCTCACCTACTATGAGGCATA
>CAYJQK010000025.1:0-16100 GCA_964372305.1 uncultured Candidatus Saccharibacteria bacterium
CTGGACTTTGCTCAGCATTCCTTCGGGCGTCTGCGGAAGTTCTCCCGCACCATGGACGAGAAGAGGCGAGAACGCATTTCAAAACCTGCTTTCGAGCCGAGAGGGACGCTGGCGGAGGCGAGACTTGAATCTTTGGGATGCGGAATCCTCGTGGTCTGCCGTGTCCGAAGCGCACGGGTCTACAGCCCCGACACCGTCCCTCGGAGATCCGGAATGAGGTTTTGAAATGCATTCACTTCAGATCGGTCGCAGTGGCTCTCCGCCGAGGACGTGCACATGGAGATGGGGCACCACTTGCCCAGAATCCGGACCGGTGTTCACGAGGAGACGGAATCCCCGATCACCAAGCCCGCGCTCCCGCGCGATCGACGCGCCCACGCGGAGGATTTTCCCGAGAAGCGCATCGTGTTCCGGCTGCATTGAGGCCGCCGAGGGAATATGGCGCCGGGGGATACAAAGGATGTGCACGGGGTACTTCGGAGCAATATCAGGAAACGCGAGAACCTCATCGTCCTCAACAATAACATCCGCGCGCGCCTCGTGACGGGCAATGCGACAAAATACGCATGAGGTATCCATGACGGTCACCCGAGAACGTCACGGCGCAAGCGCTTCTTGAGAGCAGGGATGAGCGCATCGAGCGTCGCGTCAAGAGTTTCCTGCATCCCGTTCTCCATGTTCCGCAGAATGATCGTGTGATCGAGCGCTTCTTTCTGACCGAGGATCAGCGTCCACGGAACTTTCAGACGGTCGGCGATGCGAAGTTGCGCTTTAATCCCATCTTTGTGAAACGCTTCCGCGACCAAGAAGCCCGCACGCCGGAGTTCATCGAAGAGGGCGAGACACTTGCGCTGGCCGAGTTCTCCGAGACTTGAGAGGAAAACCTCCGGCGCGTTCGTGCTGTTCACTTCCACGCCTTCCGCGCGCATTTGGAGAATGGTCCGTTCGATGCCGCCGGAGAAACCGACCGCCGGTGTTGCTGGACCGCCGAGAAGCTCCACGAGTCCGTCATATCGTCCTCCAGAACCGATCGCGAGGCCAGCAAGAGGCTCTTCTTGGGAGAGCGTGGAGACAATCTCAAAGACCGTCCGGGTGTAGTAGTCGAGTCCGCGGACAAGTCGCGGATTCTCCTTGAGGGGAATGGAGAGTTCGCGAAGAAAGCGAAGCACGCCATGGTAGTGCTCTTTACACGCGTCGCACATACGCTCAACAAGCTTCGGCGCCGTATTGGCCACGACATGGCACTTCTCCTCTTTGCAGTCGAGAATGCGGAGAGGGTTTACCTTCGCGCGGCGCCGACAGTCCGCGCAGAGCCGCTTCATGTTCTCCTGCGCGTGTGCCCGGAGCAGGCCGAGGTATGCCGGGCGGCAGGCGGGGGCAAGACAGCCAATGGAATTTATTTCAATGCGAAACGCTTCCAGCTGGAGCGACGCATAGATTTCAAACGCGAGGTGGATGACTTGCGCGTCGATAACACAATTCGGCTGGCCGATAACCTCAGCGCCAAATTGCGTATGTTGTCGGAAGCGTCCCGCCTGCGGGCGATCGTGCCGGAACACGGGTCCGACGTACCAGAAACGCACCGGCTGTGGCCACGACGCCATGCCGTGCTCAAGGTAGGCGCGGACAACTCCCGCGGTCATCTCGGGACGGAGCACAAGTCGGCCTTGCCCACCACCCTTATCCCGCAACACATACATTTCCTTCTCCACAATGTCCGAGGCTTCGCCGATGCTCTTTGTAAAAAGTGCTGCTTCTTCCACAACGGGAGTTGCAATCCGTTTGAAGTTGAAACTCGCGCAGACGCGTTGTACCGCATCCATGACAACATCCCAGTACTGATGGTCATCAGGGAGAACATCCGCCATGCCGCGCGGCGCCTGGACAAGGAGTTTCACCGGCGTACGCGCCCGGATGTCTTCCTCGTCCTCCTGCTGTGCTGGTATTCCGGGCCGACGTTCGGGCGGACGTTGCCGTTCTTCCGGTGAAGACGCTACTTTCTTTTTCTCTTCCTTACCTTTCGGAGGGGTCATAGGGTTTCGACGTGAAGATACTCCCTGCTCACACGGGGGACGGCGCGATTGTCTCGGCCGGCACGGCCAGCCCGCCGTATTGCGGGTCTTCAATAGCGCCGGCGCGGGCAATGGGGAAAACACGCAGCCAGGCGCGCCCAGTGATAAGTTCCCGCGGTAGAGGACCCCAGTTCCGAGAATCCGAACTATGGCTCCGGTTGTCACCGAGGACAAAGTATTCATCCTGCCGAAGCGTGACATCTTGAGGCCCGATCGTCTCCGTACTCTCGGCGAGGTACTGTCCTTCATCGAGCCGAAGACCCCGCGGGAATTCCTTATTCATGACGGTCACTGTCGCATTCCCAATGATCACCCGCTCATTGGGAAGTCCCACAATTCTCTTGATATAGTGTTCAGAGGGTTTGAGCGGGTACCGAAACACAACCACGTCGCCACGACGCGGGGACCGGAGTCCAAGAACATAGGAAATTTCCTCAATGATAAGGTATTCCCCGTCAGCAAACGTCGGACTCATACTTGCCCCGCGGACAAAGAACGGCTGCATCACGTACGCCCGGATCGGCAGAATGATCGCTGCGCTCACGACGATCACTTTCACAATATCCCAGACAGCCATGAGCAAGCGCCGCAGAGACGATTCGCGTTCTTGACTCGGAGCCTGGAGGGATAAAGAATTCATAGATTGTTCGTGCGCGGATGGACCTGAAAAACATAGCACGCGAGAAGAGAAAATCAAAGCCGTACGTTCTCCCTCGAATCCAGACGCCTGCATCACTCCTGAAGATGCAGGCGTCTGGGAACCCATCATGCACAACTCGCCGCAGCGGAACGTGATCAGATCGCGCTGTGGAAAAGCCAGAACGTCTCGCTTCGGGAGATTGCCCGACGCCTGGGACAGAGCGTCTCGACGATCAGCGACGAAGTCACGCGGAACAGCCATGCGGACACCGGAAGTGAAGTGGGCCGCCTCTCGCCTCGTCCCTCTCGCCTGTTGCTCAAATATCGAGATTCTTTACCGCCTTCGCGTGCATCTGGATGAACCGCTTCCGCGGGAGAACATCGTTCCCCATGAGCGTCTCGAACATCCTATCCGCCGCCGCGGCATCGGCGACGGTCACGCGCTTGAGGACGCGGACGTCCGGATCCATGGTTGTTTCCCAGAGTTGCCCCGGATTCATTTCCCCGAGACCTTTGTAACGCTGCACGGAAACTCCCGGCGCTGCCGTCGTGGAGCCCTCCGAGACTTCGCCGCTCTCGGGTGGCGGCACCTCTTCTTCCTTCGCTTTTTTCCCCTTTGCGGCGGCGCGCGCCACGCTCTTTTGCATCAGCTCCGTAATGACCGCGTTCCGCTCTTCATCCGTGAACGCATAGCGCCGTTCGCTTCCCTTCTGAATCTTAAAGAGCGGCGGCTGGGCGATGTAGAGATAGCCCGCATCAATGATAGGGCGGAAGTAGCGATAGAAGAGTGTGAGGAGCAGCGTCCGAATGTGACTTCCGTCCACGTCCGCGTCGGTCATGATGATGATCCGATGGTAGCGAATCTTCCCGAGCTCAAATTCTTCACTCACGCCCGTGCCGAGCGAGAGAATCAGCGCTTTGATTTCCTCCGACGTCAGCATGCGATCGAGCCGTGCGCGCTCGACGTTCAAGATTTTTCCGCGGAGCGGCAAGATCGCCTGCGTCTGCCGGTTGCGGCCTTGCTTCGCGCTGCCACCGGCACTATCCCCTTCCACAATAAACAGCTCGCTCTTCTTGGGGTCGCGCTCGGAGCAATCCGCAAGTTTCCCCGGCAGCGCAAAACCATCGAGAGCGCCTTTCCGGAGCACGGTCTCTCGCGCCGCCCGCGCCGCCGCGCGCGCGTGCGCGGCGAGAACGACTTTCCCCACAATCGCCCGCGCATCCTGCGGGTGCTCCTCAAGATACGTTTGGAACGTGTCGTACATGATCTCGGCAACAATTCCCCGCACCTCCGGGTTCCCGAGCTTCGCTTTCGTCTGCCCTTCAAACTGGGGATTCTGAAGCTTGACCGACACAATCGCCGTGAGTCCTTCCCGCATGTCCTCTAGAGTCACGTTCTCATCTTTCTCCTTGAGCAGCGAGTGTTTCCGCGCATAGTCATTGACCGCGCGGGTGAGGGATTGCCGGAATCCGGTGAGATGCGTCCCGCCCTCAACCGTATGGATGTTATTCGCGAAGGCCAGCACATGCTCGGAGAACGCGTCCGTATACTGGAGCGCAATTTCCACGAGCACCCCGCTCGGGTGCTCCTTCCGCACGGAGAACGGCTCGACGTTCTTCACAGGCTTCCCGTGATTCAGATGCTCGACATACGACTTCACGCCCCCTTCAAAGTAGAAACCGTACTTGAGCACGCGGCCGCTCTCCCGTTCATCTTGGAAGGTCACCCGCACTCCCGGCGTGAGGTACGTCTGCTGCCGCAAGCGCTGGAGAATACGCTCCGCGTCGTAGACGATCTCCGAGAAAATTTGGGGATCGGGCTGGAACGCGATGGTTGTCCCGTGCCGCCGCGACGCTCCCGCGCGCTTCACCTTCGCGGTCGGCTTCCCACGCCGATACTCCTGGACAAAGTGCCCGCCGTCGCGTTCGACATCCGCCTTGAGCCAGACCGAGAGCGCATTCACCACCGACACGCCGACGCCATGGAGTCCGCCCGAGACCTTGTACCCGCCGCTGCCGAACTTCCCTCCCGCGTGGAGGATGGTGAGGACTGTCTCCAGGGTGGATTTCTTCGTTTGCTTATGGATTTCCACGGGAATCCCGCGTCCGTTGTCGGCCACCGAGACGATGGAATCTGGCAAGAGGCGGAGGGTAATGTCCGTACAGTGTCCCGCCATGGCTTCGTCAATCGCATTATCTGTCACTTCCCACACGAGGTGGTGGAGACCATCGGACCCCGTCCCCCCGATATACATTGCCGGACGCTTCCGGACCGGTTCCAGGCCTTCCAGGACCTGGATTTGCTCAGCGGTGTAGCCCGCGCTTGCGCGCTTCACCGTGTCCGCATCCCCCACGGGAGAACGCTTCCCCCTCCGGGAGGATGTTCGTTTCACCATACGGGTGAAGTATAGCGAAAAATACTAAAGCCGGTAGGTGGTGACGCGATCACCCTCCCGTCTCGTCCCGCGCTCCTTCCGTCCTCGGAACTTCTTCCCTACCGCTCCTCTACACCCAAGGCATCATGGATTTTTTCAATGATCGAAACATGGAGTGCATTGACCTCGGCATCGCGGAGCGTGCGCTCTGAAGAGCCGTAGATGACGCGCAAGGTGACGCCGCCGCGCGTCCCAGAAGGATCGGCGTATTGATCCACGAACTGCACGTCCTGCACCAGCGCCCCCCCAGCGCGGCCGATCGCTTCGCGGAGTTCGTCGACAAGCACGCCTTCAGGAACACGAAGAGACACATCCCGTTGCACGAGAGGATATGGCGGCGGCTGCTGGTACACGCGCGCGATCCGTTCCAACTGCTGGACACGAGAGAGATTGAGTTCGAAGGCCACGACACTTCCCCGCACCCGCACAGTCTCCAGCACGGACGCGGCAATGGCGCCGACAAATCCAAGTTCCGCGGCGTCAGATTTTACTTCTGCGGCAACGCCTGGTTCCCACGCCGTAAGAAATATTTCTTGGGGGGTCGGATCCGTGAGATCAAACCAGACATCGGAGATCTCCAATGTCTGCAAGACATGCTCCACGGCGCCTTTCATTTCATAGAAGTCCTCGGCCACACGCTCGCCCCGACGGACAATCACGCCAGCGAGGTGGAGCTGCTCTTCCTCCGCCACCGGATACACGCGTCCGACTTCAAAGACACGGGTCAGTGGTTCCTGCTTCACCGCCGCGGATGCCAGGTGGAGGAGGTTGGGCAGCAGACTCGTCCGTAACCGATGTTGCGCCTCATTCACGGGATTCACGATCCGCAGATGCAGAATGGCATCAAGGTGCAGGGCACGCGCTTCCGTCTCCTCCATAAAGGAGACCGTGTACACTTCCATCCATCCTGCTCCCTTGAGCGCATCCTGGATACGGCGAACATCTTCAAGCTCCCGCGGCAAGACTGCCGGAATCATGGGCGCCAGAGGCAGCGGGCTCGGAAGATGGTCATAGCCCTGGAGCCGACCGACTTCGTCTGCAAGATTTTCTGGCAGCGTGAGGTCGGGGCGGTACGGTGGAGGAGTGACGCGGTACACGCCCTCGGTTTCGTGGACAGCACAGCCAAGCGCGGCAAAGGAAGTCTGCACCATGCGCTGCGCCACGCGCATGCCGAGAATCCCTTCAAGGAACGTATGGTTCACGGAAATGGCGCGCGACGACGGGATCCGTGGCGCACTGTCGAACACTGCCGTGACACGCGCGCCACAGAGAGAGGTGAGAAGCTCAATGACGCGCGCGGCGCCGGCGGAAACATGCCAAGCGGTGAGGCCACGGGAAAACCGATCACTCGCGTCTGTTCGCAGACCGAGTGTCTGCGCCGTCTTGCGGACGGTCGCCCCATCAAAGAGCGCCGCCTCGAGCACAACAGCCGTCGTGTCCTCGCGAACGCCACTCTGGAGCCCGCCGAGAATACCCGCAATCGCGAGCGGCTCTTTGTCCGCGGCAATGACCAGCGTTCCCGCCGGGAGCTCCCGGGTTACCCCATCGAGGGTTACCATCTGTTCGTTCTTGCGTGCGGGACGCACCGCGAGCGTGTGTCCTATCGTGCGGGCATCAAACGCGTGGGTGGGCTGCCCGATTTCCCACGTCACGTAGTTCGTGACGTCCACGAGGAGGTTCTGCGGACGGACACCAACGGCGCGGAGTCGTTGCTGGACCCAGAGCGGTGAGGGTATTGGCCGCACGCCCTCAAGGACGACGGCGACGTACCGCCGACAGAGGGCCGGATTGTCCACGATCACCCGGAAGGTCGGCGCGGTGCGACGGGTGAACGGTTTTCCGATACCCGCCGGAACAGGCACTTCCCGTCGCAGGATCGCCCCCAGCTCCCGCGCAACGCCCAGGTGCGAGGAGCAATCCGACGCCCGATCCGGCAGGACATCCGCGTCCAGAATGGCGTCGTCCGGAAAGAGGCGCTCGAGCGGCGCGCCAAGCGGTGCGTCCGGCGGGAGTTCAAGAATCCCTCCGTGTTCGTTCCCAAACCCAAGCTCACGTTCAGAACAGAGCATCGCCTCACTCCGAACACCACGGATGGTCGTCGGCTGGAGTGTTTCGCGCGTTCCTTCCGCGGTGAGCAGTGTCGCCCCGGGAAACGCGACCGCAACGCGGAGACCCACCCGGACGTTCGGCGCCCCGCAGACAACACGCAATCGGGCGCGTCCGACGTGGACCGTCACGAGCGAGAGACGATCGGCATGCGGGTGTTTCTCTATCGCGACAACCTCTCCCACGCGGATGTTCTTCAGTGACGCGCGCGGGGCCGCCGGCAGCACGACAGTCTCAAAGGCGTGCGCCGTGAGAAGATCGGCAACAGTCGCCGCCGGTTCGGGGAGATGCACGAGCTCGCGGAGCCAGGTGAGGGAGAGACGCATAAATCAGACGAGAAACTGGAAACGAGAAACTGGGGAACGGGAGATCGAAGACGAGAGGACACCACGCGATCGCCTGACGCGTGCGTTGTTGCCTCCTGCGTGTTGCCGACGACCGCGCATATCAGAACTGTTTCAAGAACTGCGGATGATTGCTCCAAAAGAGCCGGATATCGGTAATGCCGTGCCGGAGCATCGCGATCCGATCAATACTCCCCCCGAAGGCGAAACCGCGGTACTTCTTCGGATCTACATCAACGTTCTTCAAGACGACGGGGTGCATCATGCCCGCGCCCATGATCTCGATCCACCGCGTGCCTTTACACACTCGGCACCCTGTCTGACAGAGAAAGCACGAAACATCCACCTCTACCCCCGGCTCGACGAAGGGGAAATAGCTTGGCCGCAGACGGATGTTCACATCGTGACGAAGAAGCCGGGGGAGCACGTTCGACACCACGCCCTTGAAGTCCGCGAGGGAGACGTGTTCGGCGACGAACAGACCCTCAAACTGATAGAACGTCGTCTCGTGCGAAGCATCCGTTGCCTCGTGTCGGAACACCCGGCCCGGAAGGAGGATCCGGAACGGAGGCGTACGGCCAGCCATCACCCGCGCCTGCCCAGCCGAGGTGTGCGTCCGTAAGAGCCGTCCGTCCGTTCGCCAGAAGGTATCCGCGAGATCCCGCGCGGGGTGACCGAGAGGGATGTTCAAGAGATCGAAATTGTACCGCGCTTCTTCCACTTCCCGCGTCTCGATAATTTCAAACCCCATGCCGAGAAAGAGATCTTCGATCTCGCGCCGGACGATCGTGAGCGGGTGCAAGTGGCCGCGCGGGGGTCGCCGCCCGGGAATGGTCACGTCGAGGCCCCGGCGATCCGGCGCGCGAACGCTTTGCAGCCGGAGCGTGTACGCCTGGGTGAGTTCCTCCCGCAAGGCGTTTGCGCGCGCCCCCACGTGACGACGATCCTCAAGGGGAAGATCTTTGAGACCTCTGAGAAACGCGGAGACTTTCCCGTGCCGCCCGAGAAACTGGACACGAAACGTCTCGAGGTTCGCTGTCGTACGGGCTTCTTGGAGTGCGCCGCGCGCTTCCTCCGCGAGACGCTCGAGGGGTGAAACGAAAGACATCAGGATGGAGAAAGGGATCGGCGCCGTCCCGAGAGAACGAGATCCATGAGAAAGAGAACTCCCGCGAGAAGGAGCATGGTCCACCACTGAAGCCAATGCGTGCGTTCGAGGAGCATGAGGGTAACAACGCCGAGCGCAATGAGTGACCCCTGCCGGAAGGAAACACTCAAGTACAGCGCGGGCAGGCCGGACCGCGTCCGCGCGCGCCCGACCGTACCGAGAATCGTCAGGGTCCCGCAGAGCGCGAGGAAGAGCGATCCCAGA
This sequence comes from uncultured Candidatus Saccharibacteria bacterium, assembly GCA_964372305.1. Lineage (GTDB taxonomy): Bacteria > Patescibacteriota > Andersenbacteria > UBA10190 > CAIZMI01 > CAYJQK01. The sequence goes on from CAYJQK010000025.1 coordinate 8,969, forward strand.
AAGAATACCTCCCCAACAACGCCACTCGCGCTCGGCGGTACGGTCGTGAACACGACGAACCACGACCCCCAGGCAAGGAGCGTGCCAACGGAAAAAATGATGAGCGATCTGCGCAGGGTCATGAGGAATCTCCCGACGCGTCTTCCGGGTATTCTCGGGCGGCAGAGTGTTCACCCATGGCCTAAATCCCGCTGTCCTTCCCTGCGATGGCCCGGCGCGGGACCCGGAGATTTACGACGGGCGCATTGGCGATGGCCTCGCCATACCGACGATGCTGGCCTCGCGCCTGGATCACTAAATCCAAGGGCCGCTGGCTCTTCCACCCCGCGGGAACCGCCGCAACGCGGAGACGCACCAGGCGGACTTCTGATCCGTCCGGCAACCGCTCGACGACTTGCCCCTGCGTGAACTCGGCATACGGGTATGCGACCTGCGTACTCCGTTTCTCCGCGGGATCTTCGTAGGGATGGACGATGAACGACACCGTGGGTTCCTGAAAGTCATCGCGGTGATCTTTCGCGAAGCGACGGAGGGCCTGGACGGCGCGCTGCCGCATCGGGAGCTCGAACGGCATGTCGTTCGTGAGCGAAATGATCGGTCGGGGAACACCGGCGCCCCGCTCCACAAGGTCCGTGAGAATTTTGACAAGCTCCTCGGTTGTCCGACGGATTTGCTGGTCGAGTACGCTCATCCACCACAGTGTAACGCAAAGCCCGATCACCTTGCCAAGGTTGAGGTCCCTTTGGTATGCTTTTTCGAAGGTACCGATGCGATCATTGTTCATCTCTTATACGGACAACCGCACACCATGAAGGAAAAATTTTCTACGCCAGGGGCGATCGTTCTCGCTGGGATCATCATCGCGGCGGCAGTGGTCCTGGCACGCGCACCCATACGAAAACCGTCTCCGCTCGTTCAACGTGCATCCCCCACAGCGCCGTCACCATCGGAGCCACCGATAACCATTCGGCCGGTTGAGGCGTCCCGCGACCATATTCGCGGCGATGTCAATGCACCCATTACGCTCGTCGAGTACTCCGACACGGAATGCCCGTTCTGCAAACAGTACCACGTGACCCTCACACGCGTGCTGAATGAGTACAAGGGCAAGGTGCGGTGGGTATACCGCCATAACCCGCTCGACGCGTTACACTCAAAGGCGCGCAAAGAGGCGGAAGCGACGGAATGCGCGGCGGCGCAGGGGAAATTTTGGGAGTACCTTGATGGCATCTTCGCGGTCACGCCGTCGAATGACGGTCTGGACCTGGCAACGCTCCCCGTGATTGCCAAGGAGGTAGGCCTCGACGTGAAAAAATTTGAAACCTGCCTCGCGAAAGGAACGTACGCGGAGCGTGTCCGGGAGGATGGCGAAGACGCGGCGCGCGCCGGGGGGCGCGGCACACCGCACACGATTGTCCTCACAAAAGATGCCCCGCCGTTCCCCCTGCCCGGCGCACAACCGTACGAAAACGTGAAGGCGATTGTCGAGAAGCTTCTGGGAAGCTGAACGGCGGTACGAGGAACAGCGCCTCCGGTTTTCTCGGGGTCGTGTTTTCGGACAGCCAAACGTGGAGGGAGACCGGCGATCTCCTCCGTGACGTGAAGCACAAGGCGGGCGCGACCGGATTTGAACCGGCGATCTCCTCCGTGACAGGGAGGCGTGTTGGACCGGGCTACACCACGCGCCCACTCTATGCTTCGTGCAAACAGAGAAGCATCCGACTGTGCGTTGTTTTAAATAAAGGACAGCGACGAGACTTCGACCATCGCTCCACGAGACCAGATTTCTTCGGTAGCGGCGGAAGGGATCGAACCTTCGACCTAGGGCTTATGAGTCCCTCGCTCTGCCACTGAGCTACGCCGCCAGAATCGTGGAACCTGTCTTGCCCCGCTTCGCCCTTCCTCCCTCGGTTCACGTGTTCCACGGAGCCTTGGCGGAGTGGGACGCCCGGGATTCTCCGGGTGAAGGCGGGTGAAGCCTTGTTCTGGCAGGAGGCGTGGAATCCTTGGCAGGAGGACAACGATCCTCCCGCCTCGTCCCTCCCACTCCCGATTCTGTCCTCGTTCCTCTCTGCTCCTTCTTCACTCCTCCCGCCTATTCTCCATCCATCGTGTGGCCGGGGCAGGACTTGCACCTGCGATCTCTTGGTTATGAGCCAAGCGAGATACTACTTCTCCACCCGGCGATATTCCCCCACGCATCCTTCTTGGAAACCTCCACCGAGAACCGTATGGCGTTTTCCGCGAGGCGTCAAGCACTTCCGCAATTCGCGGTATACTGCGAAGTACGATGCCTCCAGCACATCCGGACGCGCCCGCCTTTGTCCCACGGCCGCTCGTCCTCATGATTCTCGACGGATTTGGTATTTCCTTTCTCGAGGAAGGCAATGCGGTCCTCGCGGCGCGGATGGAGAACATGGACCGATATCTTCGTGAATACCCCGCAGCAGCAATCAAGGCGGCGAGTATCGAGGTTGGTCTCCCCTGGGGGGAAGTCGGAAACTCGGAGACGGGACACAAAAACATGGGATCCGGACGCATCATCTACCAACCCCTGCCGCAGATCATGCTCGCGATCCGCGACCAGTCCTTCTTCCAGAACCCCGCGTTCACCGAAGCCGTCAACCACGTGCAAGAACACCCCGACGCCGCACTCCACATCATGGGTTGCGTGAGTAATGGTGGTGTCCACAGCCACATTGATCACCTCATTGCGCTCCTCGAGTTCACGGGCAAGCAGCGGGTCGGCGACCGCACATTCATTCACGCGTTCCTCGACGGCCGAGACGTGCCACCCGTCAGCGCGGGAAAATTCCTGATCGAACTCGACCAGGCAATCAAGAACACGCGTGGGGGAACACTCGCCTCCTTCGTCGGGCGGTTCTACGCGATGGACCGGAATCATAACTGGGACCGGACAAAAGTTGCGTACGATCTTCTCGTTCACGGCATTGGGGAAAAGTTCACGACGTGGCAAGAAGGACTCGAGTGGGTGTATGAGAACAACATCACGGACGAGACGGCGCCGGCCGCGGTCTTCGCCGAGCCCGGCGCGTCCCCGCGCACCATCCGTGACGGCGACGCGGTGATCTTCTTCAACTTCCGCCCAGATCGCGCACGCCAGTTGAGCAAGGCATTCTTAGACGAACAATTTTCCGTATTTCCCGTGGAACATTGGAAGAACCTCGACTTCGTGACCATGGCCGAATACGAGAAGGGCCTGCCCGTCACGATCGCCTTCCCGGAAGAGCAGGCCGAGTACCCTGTCGGACGCATGGTCGCCGACGCTGGCCTGCGGCAATTTCGCATCGCGGAAACGGAAAAATACGCGCACATCACCTACTACTTCAATAGCGGACGAGAGCTTCCCTACCCCAATGAAGACCGCATACTCATCCCCTCGCCGCACGTTTCGGATTACGCCACAACGCCGCGGATGAGCGCAGAGCCCTTGACAGATTGCGTCATCCAGGAAATTGAGAAGGGAAAGTACGATTTCATTGTCATGAACTACGCGAATGCCGACATGCTCGGGCACACGGGGAAATTCCTCGCGATTGTCGAGAGTCTCCAATTCCTCGATACCCAAATCGCGCGCGTCGTTGACACGGCGCTCAACGCGGGCGGCGCGGTTCTCCTCACCTGCGACCACGGGAATGTGGAAGAGAAGATCAACCCGGCCACGCACGAACCAACGACAGACCACACGAGCAATCCGGTCCCCATCATCTACATCACGTCCACCAATCGCCAGCGGCCGGCAAAAAGTGATGATCTCCTCTTTCAAATGCTCGCCAATCCCATTGGCATCATTGCGGACGTTGGGCCGACAATCCTCGAGATCCTAAGCATCCCGCGTCCGTCGGAAATGACGGCGCAGAGCCTGTTGCAGTCGCTCGTCTAGACGGGAGAAAGGCGCTTCTCATCCCTCGGCTTCATACGCCGCTCCGACGCGAAAACAGACATCCTCCCGCCCTTGCGCCGCGATAATCTGGAGGCCAACGGGGAGTCCATGCGCCGTCCCACAGGGCACGACGAGCGCCGGCACACCCGCGACGTTCATGGGTACGGAGAGCGCGTCGGACGCGTACATCCGGAGAGGATCTTCCACGCGTTCGCCCAAGGTGAACGCAACGTCCGGCGTTGCCGGACCTACGAGCGCGTCCGCAGTCTCAAATACCCGCGCGTACTCCCGGGCGATTTCCCGGCGGACGGCGGCGGCTTTGCGGTAGTACTTGTCGGCGTAGCCAGCGGAGAGGACGAACGTCCCTAAAAGCATCCGGCGTTTCACTTCCACGCCAAACCCCTCGCCGCGGGAGCGCGTGTAGACTTCTTCGATCGTCTGCGCGGCGATGCGCCGGCCGTACCGGATTCCGTCATACCGCGCGAGGTTCGTTGACGCCTCCGCGCGAGTGAGGATGATGTACACCGCAAGCGCGACATCGGTTAAAGGCAGCGAGACTTCCTCGATGTTCGCGCCGAGGCTCGCGAGCGTATCAATGGCGCGACGCACCACGGACGAAACCTCGCGGTCCACGCCGGCGCCAAAGTACTCCCGTGGCACCGCGATGCGGAGATCGCGCACGCCGCCAGAAAGCGCCGCTCGCACTGACGGCACGGTTCCGGGCAACGTCGTGCTGTCCTTCGGATCCCAACCCGCAATCGCTTCGTAGACGATGGCGGCGTCTTCGACCGTCCTCGCGAACGGACCAACGTGGTCAAACGAGGAGGCGTACGCAATCACTCCGGAGCGGCTCACGCGCCCATACGTCGGTTTCAAGCCGACAACGCCGCAGAAACTCGCGGGCTGCCGGATGGACCCGCCGGTGTCCGTCCCCAGCGCGTACGGCACGATGCCTGCGGCAACGGCGGCCGCGCTCCCGCCGCTGGACCCGCCGGCGACGCGCGAAGGATCACGGGGGTTCCGTGTCGGACCAACAAGAGAGATTTCCGTCGAGGAACCCATGGCGAATTCATCCTGGTTCGTTTTCCCCACACACACCGCATCCTGCGCGCGCAAACGCGCGACGACCTCCGCGTCGTACGGCGGAACGAAGTTTTCGAGGATCCGGGAACCGGCCGTCGTCCGGATACCCCGCGTGCAGAGCATGTCTTTCAACGCGCAGGGGATGCCCGCGAGGAGCGGCAGGATGTGCTCCCCCGCCGCGCGACGCTCGTCCACGCGAGCCGCCTCAAAACGCGCTTCCGCTTCCGTCACGGTGATGAACGCGTTCGTGGTCGACTCCGCCATGTGCCGGAGCGACTGCTCGAGAAACGACATTGCGGTTCGCTCCCCCTCCCGCAGCTGCCGCGCGTACTCCCGAATAATACTTTCCGCCATCGCGTTCAGAAAATAACCGGGACCCGCAGATGCCGTCCGCGCCGTTCCGGAAAACGCGCCACGAGTTCGTCCGCAAGGTTCGCGGTGGATACCGTGTCCTCTCGAAGCACGTGGACCACGCCGGTGATGGTCGCTTTGAGCCGTGCCGCGCCGGCCGGGACGGCCTCCACCTGCGCCACGAGGCCGACGACGTCGCGGAAATCGCGCTCCTGCCGCGCCGCCTCTTCCGCAGTGAGCGACAGGCGCGCGAGCCGCGAAAGACGTTGGATTTCCGGAAGGTCTCCCGAGGAGGACATGAGTTTACCCTAACGTGCGCGGGGCCAAAAGCACAAGCCGGAGAAACTCGTCTTTGGACATCGTGGGGACGCCGCGGGCGCGCGCCTCCCGAACCTTCGACCCCGGATCATCGCCGACGACGAGCAGGCTCGTGCTCTTCCCCACACTCTCGCGCACCGTCCCCCCGAGGCGGCGGATATGTTCCCATGCCTCTTCCCGCGACAGACCCCCAAGCGATCCCGTCACCACGACATTTTTTCCGGCGAACGGTCCGCGCTGCACCCTCGGGACATTCTGGACGCGCACGCCTCTCGACCGGAACTTTTCCAGCAGGCTTTCTGTCTTCGGATCGCGGAAGTAGGCGAACACGCTCTCCCCCACGACGTCGCCAATCCCCGCGACGGCAGCCAGCTCTTCCCGCGTGGTCTTCCGGATCCTCGCGAGTGACCCGAACGCTTCTGCGAGGGCATTCGCGATCACGCTCCCCACGTGGAAAATCCCCAGCGCATAGAGAAACCGTCCGAGCGCGAGGACGCGGCGACCGCGAATAGACCCATAAATATTCTCGGCCGATTTCTCCGCATACCGTTTGAGGAGCGCAATGTCCTCTTGCCGAAGCCGGTAGAGATCGGCGGCATCCCGCACGAGTCCCGCTTCCCAAAGCTTCCGAATGAGCTTTGGTCCCACGCCTTCGATATCCGCGGCGGCGCGGGAGACGAAATGCCGAAGGCGACGCTCCGCGATCGCCGCGCACCCGCGGTTACCGCAGCGGGCAATGGCGCCGCCCGCGTCCCGCGCCACGCGCGCCCCGCAGATGGGGCACCGTGGCGGCATCCGGAATATTTTTGCGCCCTTCGGTCGGAGTCGCGAAAGCACGCGCACAACTTCCGGAATAATGTCGCCCGCTTTGTGGATGATCACCGTATCCCCAATGCGCACATCCTTCCGCTGCGCCTCCTGCTCGTTGTGCAGCGTCGCGCGGCTCACCACCGTCCCTGCCACCGACACGGGTTTCAGAACGGCAATCGGTGTCAGCGCCCCGGTGCGCCCAACCTGGACAATAATGTCTTCCACAGTCGTCGTCGCCTCTGCCGCCGGGAACTTGAAGGCCAGCGCGCCGCGGGGCGCTTTCCCCACCACCCCGAGACGCCGGAAGGTTTCATTGTCATCGACCGCGACAACAATCCCATCAACCCAGTACGGGAGTTCCTGACGCCGCGCCGCCCAGTGGTCGTGGTAGACGATCACGTCCTCCAGCGTCGCGCAGACGGTCGTGTGCGGGTTCGTCTTGAAGCCGTACTCGCGAGCGGCGTCGTGTTCCTCGTGGTGCGCACGGTACGCGTCGTCAGAGACAAGGTCGTAGATGAAACAGTCGAGCTGCCGCTCTGCAGTGACCTTCGGATCAAGCTGCCGGATGCTCCCGGCCGCGACGTTCCGCGGATTCGCGTACGGCGGCAATCCCGCGCGCGCCTGCGCTCCATTGAGACGCGCACACTGTTCCTTGCTCATGTAGAT
>CAYJQK010000026.1:0-15948 GCA_964372305.1 uncultured Candidatus Saccharibacteria bacterium
GCGGACCGCGCAAAGCACACGGTCGCTAGTGCCGCCGCGCATGCCCAGGAACGCGGCGCGAAGTACCTCGATACCGAGCACCTCCTCATGGGGGTTGCGGAAGAACCAGAGGTCGGACAGAAACTTCTGAAAGCGCTCGACGTGAATCCGGAAGATCTCGTGCGCTACCTCGCGGAGAATTCCGCGAAGGGCGAGACGCGGCAACAGGAGCCGGACCTTTCACCGCGGGCGAAACAGGCGCTCGAGCTCGCGTTCCATGCCTCCAGAAACCTTGAGCACGATTACGTCGGCAGCGAGCATGTCCTCCTCGGGCTCATTCTCGAAGGGGAAGGGCTTGCCGCGCAGACCCTGAAGAAGTACGGGGTCACCGAGACCCGCGCGCGTCAGGCGCTCCTCTCGCTTGTCGGGCCGAAAGGGAAAAGGGAGGGACCCGTGGCCGAGAAGAGTCCCACGCCAACTCTCGACGCGTATTCGCGCGATCTCACATTACTTGCGCAGGAAGGGAAACTCGATCCCGTGATCGGTCGTGCCTCGGAAGTCCAACGCGTGATCCAGATCTTAAGCCGGCGGACGAAGAATAACCCCGTGCTCATCGGCGAGCCGGGCGTTGGGAAGACGGCGATCGCCGAAGGGCTGGCGTCCCGCATCGTGTCTGACGGAGTTTCGGAGGTGCTGCGGGGAAAGCGCGTGGTGTCGCTCGACCTTCCCGCGCTCGTCGCGGGGACGAAGTTCCGCGGCGAATTCGAGGAGCGCCTCAAGAAGGTCATTGAGGAAATTCAAAAGACGAAGGGGAAGATCGTCCTCTTCATTGACGAGCTCCACACGGTTGTTGGCGCGGGCACTGCGGGGGAAGGCGGCTCTCTTGATGCCGCGAACATCTTGAAACCCGCGCTCGCGCGCGGGGAGCTCCAGGCGATCGGCGCGACCACATTGAACGAGTACCGGAAGTATATTGAGAAAGACGCGGCGCTCGAGCGGCGGTTCCAGCCCGTCATGGTTGCCGAGCCGTCGGTCGCCGACGCCATTGAGATTCTCCGCGGGCTCAAAGACCGGTACGAGGCGCACCACAAGGTGCGGATTACCGATGAAGCAATTCAGGCGGCCGTGGTTCTCTCGGAAAAATACCTCCGTGACCGGTTTCTCCCAGACAAGGCGATTGACCTGATGGATGAGGCGGCGGCCAAGGTTCGACTCGGTGCGCTTCAAGAGCCAGGGGAACTCTCCGCGATGGAGACCGACCTCAAGCGCTTGAAACGCGAGCGCGCGGCGGCGCAACGTGCGCGGAAGACCGCGAAGGTGAGGTCTTTCACGGCGGACATCGCGAAAGTCACGAAGGAACTTGAGGAGCACACCCGGCAATGGGCAGCGCGCCGCGGGACGACGGATTTAGAAGTCCACGCAGCGGACATTGAACAGATCATTGCGCAGTGGACGGGCATTCCCGTGGAGAAGCTCTCCGCCTCGGAGCTTGACCGTCTGTTGAAGATGGAAGAGCTTCTCCACCGCCGGGTTATTGCGCAAGACGAAGCAATTCAGGTTGTTGCCGAGGCGGTCCGGCGGGCGCGGGCGGGACTGAAGGATCCCCGGCGGCCGATCGGATCATTCCTCTTTCTTGGACCGACCGGAGTGGGGAAAACCGAACTCTCCCGCGCGCTTGCAGCAACACTCTTCGGGAACGAGGACACGCTCATCCGTCTCGATATGTCGGAGTATATGGAGAAGCACACGGTGGCGCGACTCATCGGGTCGCCGCCGGGCTACGTCGGGTACGAGGAAGGCGGACAGCTCACGGAAAAAGTCCGCCGGAAGCCGTACAGCGTTATCCTCCTCGACGAAATTGAGAAAGCGCACCCGGACGTTATGAATATCCTCCTCCAGGTGCTTGACGACGGCCGGCTCACGGATGGCAAAGGACGCACCGTAGATTTCAAGAACACCGTGGTCATCGCGACGTCTAACGTCGGGAGTAAGGAGATTCATGAAGCAACGTCGTACGGCACCCCCGTGCCGGAGGTGTGGAATAAATTGAAGCAGGCGCTCCTCGAGCATCTCAAGGATGTCTTTCGCCCGGAGCTTCTGAACCGACTGGATGAAATTGTCGTCTTCCACGCGCTCACGAAAACGCACGTGCAGCAGATCGCGCGCCTGTTGATGCAAGAAGTCGCGCGTCGGGTCCACGCGCAGGGCTATACCCTGGACGTGACCGAGGACGTGCTCGTGCGTCTCGCGCAGGATGGGTTCGATCCGAGTTTTGGGGCGCGTCCGCTTCGACGGGAAATCCAACGTCGGCTGGAGAACCCCCTCGCAACCGCGCTGCTCGCGGGGACCTTTCCGCGGGGAACGAGTATTCGCGCGGTTCTCCGCGGCGATGCCGTAGCGTTTGAGACTGGGTCTACACTCCGGGACTTGAAGAAACAACCGGCCGCCACGACGGCCTGACGCGCCATGGATTCGCCGCCATCTTCTCGGAACCCGCTCACGTGGTGGATGCAGGGCCTCACCTCGCGGATCGCGGCGCAAGTCCTCCAACTCGCGACGTCGTCTCTGGGACTCGTTGCCGCGCTTGCGTGGAATGACGCTGTCCAATCCGTGTTCCGGCAGTACTTCCCAGCCGGGTCGGGCATTGTCGCGAAGTTCCTCTACGCGTTCGTCGTCACGGTCCTCGTCGTCCTCGTCATGCTGAATCTCACGCGTCTCGCCGCCACAGAGGTGAAGCTCACAAGGGACAAGTAACGCTTGTCAAGGCCGGAGGTCTGTACTACAGTGATCCGCGAGCGCACATGAGTAAAGCGAATGCCGAAAAACCGAAGATCATTGAGAAGTACCGTCTCCACGGGTCGGATACGGGATCTCCGGAAGTGCAAATCGCGATTTTCACGAGAAAGATCTCGGAGCTCACGAAGCATCTCCAGCTCCATAAGAAGGACCATCACTCCCGCCGTGGGCTTCTGGGGATGGTGAGCAAGCGAAAGAAGCTCTTGGGATACCTCCAACGGGAAGACCAGAAACGGTACACGCACATTGTGAAGCACCTGAAGTTGAAGGGATAGGGCGCGACGGAGTGGTTCGTTCAATAAAGGACTTCTCCGACGTTCCCTCATCATTTTTTTCACCGTTCGTGACGGAGCGTTTCCTCACCCGGTTGATCTCCGCACACGCATGGTTTCCCCTTTCGATACATCCGGGAACCCTGTTGCGCCGAGAGCGATCGTGAGGTCGTGAACACGAGCGGGATATCCGAAAGGTTTCCATGAACCGACCAGTACCGCGAACGTTTCAAACACAGAGTCGAGGCCAGGAGATTCATCTTTCCGTGGGCGAACTTGCCCCGCAGGCGGATGCGGCGGTGACCTGCCGGTGGGGTGACACCACGGTCCTCGCCACGGTCGTGATGAACGACCGCCTCCGCGAGGGCATTGATTACATGCCACTGCTCGTGGAGTACGAAGAGAAATTTTATGCCGCGGGGAAGATCAAAGGGAGCCGGTTCGTGAAACGTGAGGGGCGGCCGACAGACCTCGCGGTGACCACGAGTCGAATGATTGATCGGTCCATCCGTCCGCTGTTCCCGAAGCGGATGCGGAATGACGTCCACGTCGTGACGACGGTGCTCTCGTACGATGGCGAACACCCGTCGGACATCGCGGCGCTTGTGGCGGCAAGTGCGGCGCTCGCGGTTTCGCGCGTGCCCTGGGAAGGGCCGCTCGGCGCGGTGCGCGTCGGGCGGATACACGGAGCCTGGCTGGTCAATCCGACGATCTCCGAGTTTGCCGCGAGTGATGGGGATCTCGTGGTTGCCGCAACGACGACGGAGGCGGTGATGCTCGAGGCAGGCGGACGGGAAATTCCCGACAGCGACCTTTTCGTCGCCATTGACGTCGCGACAAAGGAAGCGGCGGCCCTCGCGCAGTTCGTCGCGTCCATTGTTCGAGATGTGGGCGCGCCAAAAACTCCGCCGGCGCTTTTCGCGGAGCCCGCGGAACTTCGTGCTGCCATCAGCGCGGCGGCTCAAGCACGCGTGGAGGAGATTCTCCGTGCGGGCGGACCGAAACTCGAGATGGAGGAGAAGTTCACGAAGCTCCACGCGGACATTGTCGCTACATTACATCTCACCGGGGATGCGGTCCGGGGAGCCACCGCGATCATCCATACACTCCACCGTGACACTGTCCGTGAGTGGATTCTCACCGAGGGTCGCCGCGTCAATGGCCGGAAGCCGGACGAGATTCGGCCGCTCCGCGCCGTGGTGGGGCCGATCCCCCGGACGCATGGCTCCGCCATCTTTGAGCGTGGAGAAACGCAGATTCTCTCCACCGTAACCCTTGGCGCCCCCGACGACGCGCAAATCCTCGACAGTATGACGGAGGAAGATACAAAAAAGCGGTTCTTCCACTTCTACAATATGCCCGCGTTCTCCGTGGGAGAAATCTCCCCGAATCGCGGGCCGGGGCGGCGGGACATCGGTCACGGCGCGCTCGCGGAGCGGGCCGTGGCGCCGCTCATTCCGTCTCGCGAGAAGTTCCCCTACACGGTCATGGCGGTGTCGGAAGTCCTCTCCTCAAACGGGTCGAGCTCCATGGGGTCGGCGTGCGGGACGTCTCTTGCGCTGATGGACGCGGGCGTGCCGCTGGCCGCGTCTGTGGCCGGCATCGCCATGGGCTTGGTGACGGACGAGACGAACCGCGGGCGCGCTCCGGTCGTACTGACGGACATTGCGGGAATGGAAGACGAGGGGTGCGACATGGACTTCAAGGTCGCGGGCACGCGGAATGGCGTCACCGCGCTTCAGGTGGACATCAAAGCGCACGGTCTGCCGCGCGCGGTGATTGAGGAAGCGCTTCTCGGCGCGCGTCGCGCGCGGGTACAGATCCTCGACGTGATGCAGGAGACTATTCCCGCGCCGCGCCCGGAGTTGTCGCCCTACGCGCCGCGCATTCTCACGGTGAAGATCAACCCGGCGAAGATCGCGGATCTCATCGGTCCGCGCGGGAAGCATATTAATCAGATCATTGAAGAGACCGGCGTCGAAATTGACGTGGAGGATTCGGGGCTGGTGTCTCTCACGGGGAAGGACGCGCAAGCGATCGAAAAAGCGCGGGCCTGGGTTGCGGAACTCACGCGGGAAGTCCAAGTGGGAGAGCAGTTTGTCGGTCGCGTGACGCGCCTGATGAAGTTCGGCGCCTTCGTTGAGTTGTTCTCGGGTACGGAGGGTCTTGTGCATATCTCTGAGCTCTCACCCACACGCGTCAATCGCGTGGAAGATGTCGTCCACATTGGGAAAATGATCCCGGTCGTCGTTATGGAGATTGATAGTCAGGGTCGGATAAACCTCTCGCACAAGCGCGCAAAAACAGGGTAAACTAAATAGAGGAGGAAACTCTTCGCCCGCAACATGCACATCAATCCCGCGAATACTTCACCCAAACCGCCGCTTCCCTCTCGGAACTCCGGGAGCGCGGTGTCGCAAAACGAATTTCTTCTTCCGCCCATACGGGTCATGGAGGACGATGTCCTGGAACTCGCCGGCGGCAAGCCCGTGCTGCCCACGTCGTCTCGTGTGCAGCTGTTACGCATCAAGGGGTCAGAAAAACGTTCAGAGACGAAAGGGAGCGCTCCGTGGTGGAAGTTTTGGCGGCGTCGAACTGCTTCTCCTACGGTACTGCTTCAGAAAGCGCCGGCGCCGTCTCCGAGCGTTCCCGTCATTGCCCCGGAGCCAAAGCCGGTGTCCGCGCCGGTGTTCAGAACAATCAGTGAGTCTCCTCTCGTGCCTCCTGCGACTGCGCCAGCATCCGTGGTGAGCAGTATCCCAAAACATTCTCCGAAACCCTCTCCGGAACCTTCACGAAGTCCGGCGCCGCCGACACCGCGACCGAGTGCACCGGTCGTGATGCCCTCGTTGCCACCACGGAAGGCTCCCCGTGTCGTCGCGCCCGCGAGGAGTATTACGCTGCCGACTGCCGCTCGGGAGCGGCCATCGCGAAACTGGTCGTGGATTGTTCTTGGGGCTTTTCTCGGTGGTCTCATCGGTGTCTTGGCCATCACGCTCTGGACCAGGTTCCCTCAAGCATCGGGGACAATCGCGGACGCCATTCCCTCGGACACGCTCGCTTTTATGAGCGTGCGTCACGGCGCGAGTGCACTGGAAAATATGTTGCTGCCAACGTTCACCGAACACTTTGGGATAACCCCAGACATGCTGGGGTCGGAATGGTCGGAAGCGGCCTACGTCCTGATGCCGGGTGCGTCGCCCGCGGAGCCCGTTCCCCTTCTTCTCCTCACGGGCAAGCAGGGGCGGCCGAACGTGGCGGCGCCCCCGCAGGTTGTCGTGGAACCGTTGTCGTCCACGGCGGTCGCGCTTGTCCAAGAAGATGCGGCTGGTCGTGTCGCGGGGTTCTCCAAGCAACCTCTCGGGCAGACCAGCGAGTTTCGTCGTCTTGAGCTTCGGCTGAAGGACGATGCGGAGCAGGAAAAGGATGGATTCCTGTACATGCGGGAAGGCGTTGCCGCCCAGTTTCTCCGCCCCTTTCTGATGCCCAGCGTTCACCTGTCGGAGGACGCGTTCCTCTTTACGCTTGCGTCGAGTCCTGATGCGGGAGATGCGGGATTATCCCTCGCGTTACGCGGCGTGCGGAGCGTGCAGCAGGAGACTGCTCAAGTTCCGCAGCCCGCCACGATGGATGTCCTGTGGCGCCACGTTCCTGCCGCGGCGCTCTCTGCACATAGTGGACAGACGTTTGGCCCCGATCTCAATGCCTGGCGCGTGCAACAATCCGGGAATCCCACGCTCCAGGAATTTCTCCGCCGCATCTCTTCGCAGGGTGCGGTGGTCGAGGCGCTGGGGGCGATGTCGCGCGGGCCTTTCGTCGCCGGGACGCTCGCGACAGCAAGCGCGGGTGTCCGCGACGGTTTTCTCCTCGTCCAGCTTCTTCCGGAAAAGTCTTCTGAAGCGGTGAGTGCCATGCGTCAGCTCGATGAGGCATTTCGTGAGCTTGACGTGTTTCTCACGGGGGGAGCTGTTCCAACCGACGCGTTCGAGGACACCACCTATCGCGATGTGGCCATCCGCTATCTCAATTTTGGGAGCCCGCAACGGGCGGTAGATTATGCGGTGCAGGATGATGTCCTCATGCTCGCGACATCCCGCGAGGCCATGTACAGCATTATTGATGCCGCGAGAGACGATGGGGCGCTCTCCCTCGCGAAACACGCGGAATTCCAAGCGAGCGCCGTAGCCATCGGAGGTCATTCCTGGTCGTACTTCCGTGTAGACCCGGCAATCCTCACGGAGCTTTCTGCGCCGTGGCAGACGTGGCTCCGCGCCGTCCGTACGGTGTCGCTAGCGCCCGTTGGAACGGATGGGCTTGTCGGTCTTGGAGTCCCCTGATCCTCCGTCTTCCCTCAAGCGTCTCCTTCCTGATACGGTAGGGGCCGTATGTGGGAGCGTCTCTGCAAGCTCCGGTTCTCTCGTCGCCGCGGCGCTTCCGTCGCCGGTGGCTGTGTTGCCGTTCTTGCACTTGGGGGTGTCGTCGCATGGGTGACGCAGCCGGAGCAGCGGTTGTTACGGCTTCTCCCGCGTCTCCCCGATTCCGTGGTCATGGTCTTTTGGGAATACCCGCCGCAGGGTCTACAAAGCGGAGATCCGCTTTCTCGCGAACTCCTGCGCCTTCTCCCCGGGCTAAAGGACGGAGACGTGCGCGCGCGTCCGCGCGCGGTGCTCTTGATACGTCGCGAGAAGAAACTGCACGCCGTTGCGGTGTACTCAGCGAGGGATCTCCGCGGGATCGTTCACGACGGAAGGCCGTGGCACGGCTTCCTGCTCCTTGGCGATCCTGTAACCGTAGAACATCTGCGTGCGGAACCGCTCTCGCGTCCCGTGGCGGCTATTCGCCAATTCCTCTCGCGGGCCTCGGCATCGTACCGGCACGCACTTCTTGTGCGGCAGCAGTTTCTTGCCGAGCTCGTGCCACTCTTTCGTGATGTGGATGCGGGGTCCTGGGATCTCCTCCGGTGGACTGGCGACCCGACGAACGTCACCTTCGAGATCATCAGCGAGGGGAACCCCGCCTGGCTTGTCGCTTCCGGGAAACACCTTCCCCTGTCGCTTCCCGTACCTCTTGTCGCGCTCGACGGATTTCCGGGAAGCATCATGGTGCCGGAGAACCTCCCGCCTGTTCTCGACGCACTCCGTGCAACCAGTGGTATCGACCAGGAACTTCTGAATCTTCAACACGCGCTTCGGGACACGCCGGTCTCTGTCGCGATCTTTGACGATAGCCCGTCTGTGATCCCTGTTGTGACCGCGCGTCTTCAGCCGGGATCAGAAGCGGTAATCACCGCGCTCGTGCGCGATCTTCTCGTGAAACGCCTGAGCGCACTCTTCGCCGAGGAGACAACGGCTCGTGGGCCGCGTGGCGAGCGAATCCGTCATCGTGAGCCCGCAGACGGCGCGTCTCTCCTCCGTGTTGATGTGAGCTCGCGCGGGACATTGTTGTCCGCGCCGTGTGGCGCGGCGTTGCACCCGCGGACGATCGTCCGCGAGGAGTGTTTCGCGCCTGCCGCTCAAGCACGGGCGGCGCGTGCTCCAGACCTTGTCGCCTTTATTGGAGAAGAACTCCTGGTTATCAGTACGCGGGAGTCTTGGGTCCAAGCGATGGTGACATCCTCTACGGAGATTTCAGACCGTGCGGACGCGCGCGATGTGCTGGTTACCGTTGACGGCGAGAAACTGCGCCGGTTTCCCGCGGTGGCGGTGGCTCTCGACACGGCGCCGGGAGTGTGGCGCTCATGGCTCAAGGAACTTGAGCGTCTGCGTCTCGTCCTATCTCCCGATCCGCAGGGGATCATCATTCGCGGCACGGTCTCTTTTCATTCTCCGTGAGGCTCTGTCGCGAGAAACGAGTCTCGAAGATCGGAGGTTTCATATCCGCGAGGCGTTATCTGAAGGCTGGTAGGCGCTCTGTGGAAAACTTCGGTTCGCGATCACCGATAGAGCAGAGTCTTTACCAAAATTCCTTCACGATCTACTCTCGATTTCCCGCCATTGTTCGATGAATTTCCAAGGTGCGCTCTCCATTGTTGACGTGTCGTGAAAATTCTGCTATGCTGATATTGTTCATTCAGGAAGCGAGAGGGGGAGGAATGAACGGCTGATGAGGGGTTATCTGGGATGCCGTTCGACCACTAATTTCCCCCTATTAGTGGCCGAACGGTGTTCCTGATCGCATGGTGTTGCACGGCACCGTCACCAAACACCAAGCATAAACACCTCTGAACCGTATGTTCATTTGAACTTTGGAGGAGTTCCAGGTGAAAGGAAAATTCCGGATCGTTCCAGTATTTCCTTATCACCAGAAGATCGGAGACACCACCTTACTCTTGCGTGCACGAGAGTGAGTACAAAGCCCAGATTTGGAGAAGTCTTGCCCCTGGTGCACCTGTGTGCGGAGATCGCTCTGCATAGAGGCGCACCAGCGGTGAGCTCAAATCCGGGCCTAAAGCCCGAGCAGCCACATAATATCTTTTTTGGGCTCCCCTCGGGCTTTTTCTTTTCCTCCGCTCCGTCATCTTGTATACTGTACGTGTTTATGACACACCCCGGGGTAGGGAACGCACAGCAGATTACGGAACGTCTTCGTGCGGAGAAAGGCCGGCTGGAGGACGTCCTTTCGCATATCGCGCGGAAGGATCCCGACGTTTCCGGCCGCTATGACGCGGCGTTTCCCGACTATGGGCGAGATCCGGAATCCAACGCGCTTGAGGAGGAACGCTACGAATCCCGTGTCGCTGTTGAACGATCACTCGAACGGCAACTTCAGGATGTGAACGAGGCCCTTGCGCGCGTGACGCAAGGGGTGTATGGAACGTGCGTGACCTGCGGGAAAGAGATTGATGCGCAGCGGCTCGCGGCGTTTCCTGCCGCGGCGCAGTGTATCGAGCACGCGTGATGTCGGCGCGCCGGCGCATCGCCGCGCTGGCGCTTGGCGTGGCCCTCGCGGATTGGCTGATAAACGCCGCGGTTCGCGAGTTCCCGTGGCCGATCGTCGTGGTGCCGGGAATCGTTCTTGGTGCCACAGAAAATTCGCGCGGGCCGTTTGGCATCGTGCCGTTCTCGTTGACCATTGTCATTAGTCTTGGGGTTCTCGCGCTGCTCCCGTGGACGTTTCGTCGTCTTCGGCGCGAAGGTCAGATGGCGTTGGCGCTCCTCCTTGGCGGCGGGATCGCGAATACCGTGGAGCGGTTGCTCCGCGGCGCGGTCACCGATGTTCTTACTCTTGGACAGCAATCGTCGTGGAACCTTGCCGACGTCGCCATTATTCTCGGGATCGTTGTTCTTGTCACAGGGAGTCTCCGTCACCGACGCCCTGCGCCGGCATCCCCCGCACGTCCATGATGCGGATCGTTTTGGGTGGCTAGAGGGTTCTGCCCCCTCGTCTCCCGGGCCACAGCCGAGCGTTCTACTATTGAACTATAGCCACCACGTCGCGACGACCTCCGTGCAATCGTGACCTCGCCACTCGCGAGGTCACGCTGCGCGTGGGCATCGCTTCTTTCCCTGCCCCGTCTTCCCTGCGGTCATGTTTCGCTCCGCTCACCGTTCTCGATGGTGTCGGGCCCCCGCATCACGAATACAGAGACTCTGCTGTTTTTTTATTTCTACTTCGTACCCCCGGCACGAATCGAACGTGCAACCTCGGGGTTAGAAACCCCTTGCTCTATCCAATTGAGCTACGGGGGCGAGAGTCACCGACAGACAGTCCGTCCAGCTTGTGTGTACCCGACCCAGGCGAGGGGGAAAACCAAGGGATGGGTACGAAAGAACACACAGAGTCCTCCAGGGTGACGCGCCCGAGCAATGGTACGCGAGGATCTCACTGCCGTCTAGCAGCGAGGAGTTCATGAACCCGACGTAAGATATCGCGGGGCGTCTCGCGGGTCTTGAGCGCGTACCCCGCCGCTCCGGCCGCACGCGCTTCTTCAATGAGCGCCTCATCGCCGACGTTCGCGAGGAGCAGGACCGGGACCTTGCATGTCCGCGCGGTGGACTGAAGCTCGGTGAGGAAGCGGAGGCTTTCCCGTTCGGCAAGGATGTTCAAGAGGACGAGATCCGGCACGCGTTGCTCGACTTTCCGTGCCGCCTCTTCGTGAGTCGTCGCCGGGTCCACGTTGAACCCTCCTCCCTCGAGTTCATCTTGGAGCGTGGCCAGGGTGGCGTGATCGTCGTCAACGAGCAGCACCAACGGTTGTTGGTCGGTCATAGGGGTGCATGATCGGAATCGTGAAATAGAACGTCGTGCCATACCCTTCCCGTGAGGTAAACCACACCGCCCCATCATGCTGCTCGATGATCGTCTTCACGAGAAAAAGCCCGAGTCCCGTTCCGCTCTCATTCGACGCGACCGCTTTCCGACCGCGGAAGAACTGTTGGAAGACGTACGGGTGCTCATCCCGCGGAATGCCGATTCCCGTGTCCTCAATCGTACAGAGCACGTACGCGGAAGCCTCGCGCGGAGGCCGTTCCAGGATGACCGTCGGCGGCGCCCGCTCCGTCGTGACCCGGAGCGAAACACGAACTTCTCCGCCGCGCGGCGTGTACTTCACGGAATTCCCGAGGAGATTCGCGACAACCTGGGAGAGACGCTCCGGGTCGCCGAGGGTCAGAGGGACGATTCGTGGTTCTGCTGCCCAGCCAACCGCCACGCTACGCCGGAAGGCCTCTGTTTCCACTTGGCGCAGCGCCCGCCGGACAACTTCTGTCAGTTGCACGGGACGACGGGCCACCACAAACGCTCCTTCTTGCAGTTTCGCGAGATTCATCATGTCCTCAACAAGGGCGACGAGTCGAAGATTCGCCTCGCGGATGCGCCGGAGAATTTTTTCCACCTCCGCCGTCGTTGCGGTGTCCCCGAGAGTGCGGGTGAGGCGATCGAGGTTCCAGGAGAGCGTCGTAATGGGAACCTGCATTTCATGAACGGTCAACGCGATGAAGCGCTCCGGAAGAATAGAAAGAGGGTCGCGTGCGGACCGGCCGGCGGGTGCCGGAGTCACGATTTTTGGCGGCGCGTTCTTGGTGTCTGTCGCGGGCACAGGGGGTAGCATATCACGCGCGTTCTCTCGGAGCCACGGTTTCTCACAAGAGACGCGGGCGCACGCGCCGCGCGGCAGGATGCTACGCGCTCGGCAGTGGCGCGCGGTATTGGAGGGCTTCCGCGAGGTGCGGGAGTTCTATCCGCTCCGCGCCGCAAAGGTCCGCGATGGTTCGGGAGATCTTCAGCACGCGGTGGAGGCCCCGCGCGCTCAAGCGCAGCGTCTCCGCCGCCTGCACGAGCAGATCGCGTGCTTCCGCGGGAATGGCGCAGTGCGTGGGAATTTCTCGAGATGCGAGCGACGCGTTTGTGCGCGCCGATTCGTAGCGTTCTCGCTGTCGTTGCCGCGCGCTTTCGACGCGCGCGCGGATCATGGCGGACTGCTCGCCCGTCGCTGCGTTGAGGACGATATCCGCGGGCATGGCCGCGACGTGCACGTGAAGGTCAATGCGATCGAGGAGCGGTCCGGAGATCCGCTGCTGGTACTTCGCGATGCCCCCGGGCGTGCAGACGCAGGCGTGGTGCGGATCTCCAGCATAGCCACAGGGGCAGGGGTTCATGGCCGCAATGAGCGAGAAACGCGCGGGAAAACGGACGGTCCCCGCGGCCCGGCTCACGGTCACCTCGCCCTCCTCGAGCGGTTGCCGGAGGTGGTCCAGAACCACGCGGGGAAACTCCGCAAACTCATCGAGGAACAGCACGCCGCGGTGGGCGAGGGTTACTTCTCCCGGCTGCGGCGTTGACCCGCCGCCGATGAGCGCGACGGCGGATGTCGAGTGGTGCGGCGCGCGGAAAGGACGCTGGCGGATCAGCAGTATCCCGTCTCGCGGGAGGATGCCGCGCACGCTGTAGATCTTCGTCACCTCCAGCGCCTCGGCGTCTGAAAGTTGGGGGAGTATTCCCGGGAACGCCCGGGCGAGAAGCGTTTTCCCCGACCCCGGAGGTCCGTGGAGGAGGACATTGTGTCCGCCCGCCGCGGCGATTTCGAGCGCGCGCTTCGCGAATTCCTGTCCGACAATGGACGCGAAGTCCGGTCCTTCGTTCACCACGACGGCGCTCCCTTGGTCCGGCGCGCGTGCGGCTGGGAGCAACGTGCGCCCTTCCAAATGCTCAATGAGGGCGCGGAGTGTTGGCGGGGCAATGACCTCCTGGTGCGCGATGCACGCTTCCGCGGTGTTGTCTGGCGGAACAATGAGCGTTGTCTGCCCGCGGCGCCGCGCGGACTCGGCAAGCGCGACCGCGCCGAGAACGGGGCGCAGCGACCCGTCGAGAGCGAGCGATCCAAGGGCGAGGAAGTTCGTGAGCGTCGCCGCGCACTGGTTCGTCGCCTGGAGGTACGCGAGGGCAATCGGGAGATCAAACTGTGATCCTTCTTTCCGAATATGCGCCGGTGCAAGGTTCACGATCGTCCGGTGGCGCGGGGGGACGAACCCGCTGTTTACGAGCGCCGCCGTCAGGCGTTCGCGGGCCTCTTTCACCGCGGTGTCCGGCAGTCCTACGATCGTCACACTCGGCAGTCCCGGGAGCACTTCCACTTCCACATCTACCGGAATGACATCAAGGCCGATGATCGTGGCGGAGCGGACCGTGGCGGGCATGGGTGTCGCTACAATCGCTCGAGGATATCGAGGTACTGCTCGGGAGTCATGCCAAGCGTGCGCAGGTTGTTGCGAATGATAAACACCGAGACCTGGCTGTCCCGGGCTACGACCACGGGACGCTTCAGACCCGGCGCCCAGTAGACGCGGTGGTCTCCCTTCTCCCGCTTGAGCTCACACCCGACGAACAACAGAAACTTCTCGAACGTTTTCCAGTGGATCGGCGCGAGCTTTGCCATCGCTCACGCAGAGGGAACGGGGATGCGAAATTGTTGCAGGTTATGGGCGATGGGTATGGGAGGTTGCCACTTCCGCCTCACCCGCTTCCAGCCGAGGCTGCTCAACACTTCCTTCGTCGTACCGAGATCCTCCAGCTCTTCAAAGAACAGCTCTACGGCTTCCGCAAACCGCACGCGCACTTGGTGGAGCGTGCGTCCAGAGGTGGAGAGATCCAGGACGGGCGAGTAGGCAACGAACTGCTTCCCTTCACGGAAGATCGACACAGGAACGCGTACGTGGAGGTACTTCATCCTTCTCTCATGAGTGTAATGGGTGAAAACTTGCGCGTCGAGCCCACGCTCGGCAACCCGGTGAGCACCTCCACTTCCATGTCCACCGGCACCCCACTTCGCCCAGCCCTTCGGTCGTGAAGAGCTGGGCTTCGCGGGGCAGGCCGCGTCAATCCCGACAACCGCAGCGGAGCGGACGGTTTACCCTGAGCGTGTCGAAGGGCGCACGGCCTGCCCCGAGATGACTCGAGGGGTGGCGGGGGCATACGCGCATTCTCATGTGCTCCATAAAAAAACCGGCAGCGGGTAAAGCTGCCGGAGGAATCCTCGTGTACGGCGGTGCGCTAGTCGAGCACTTCTGCATTCGCGTACCCATGCTCACAAGCGGGGTTCACACACGCATAGACCCGGACGGAGACCTTGTAGTAGTTCACCCCGGTGCGGGTCCGTCCGCGTACATCATCCTCGCGCCCGCTGTGCTGCACCGCGGGCACTGCCCATCGTCAGGCAGGTTGATGGAGCACTGCTCCGCGAGGACGGCGTCCTCTACCGGGATGGCGGCTCCCTTCGGGTAGTCGTAGGCCGCGACCTATTCTGGCCGGTGCGTGAAGTCTCCATCGATTTCCCTCGTGTGGATACGCGGGCACACGGTCCACGTGAGGTGTACGACCTGCCGGCCGTACACGCTGTACGGGATCGGAAGAGCGGGAAACGCCGAGAAGCCCGCCTCTGCTATATCAGTACGAACCCGAGCTTCGAACTCCGGCGTGCCGTGAGGGCAGGGTGTGAGGCTCACCCACACGCGAGCATTCGTCGTGAGGAGAGGTCGGAGTGCGCGGAGCTTGCGCACCGTGTCGAACTGGGCGTCGAGATATGGTGTCCAGGCCTCGCGACTGTCGTCCAGGATATTCCGGAGGATGGCTCCATCGTACACCCCACCGATTGTCGCCTCGCCACGGTTGAGGGCAAACGTGTCCCCTTCAACAAGACGAACATTCCGGAGGCCAAGGAGGTCGAGACGCTGCTGTGCAACCGTGAGCGCCTCCGGACGAACATCGACACCGACGAACGCGACGTCGGGGAACTGGGACGCGAGGTAGCAGAGCACGAAACCATCGCCACACCCAAGGTCGATGACCCGCAACCGGCGTTCGGGTTCGTCACAGAAGCGGGCAAGTTCAGGGAGAACCGCCGCCTCGAAACCAGGGTGGTACACACGGGTGTATGCTTCCGCCCACGGGATGTTCAAAACCGGGACACGGTCGACGTAGAAGCTGCGGTAGAATTCAGCCCCGCTTTTCTCGTCGCCGCACTCCCGGGACCGTGTGTCTACTGCGTGGAAGCGCTGGATCACCGGATCGTGCGCGTGCGTCTCCAGAATGTGCACGAACTCTGGCAATGGAATCGGCGGGAGCCGCAAACGGGTGAACACGTCGTCAACAGACGCATAACGCCTGCTCATCGTTGGACCCTCCAAAAAGAGATCAATTGTAAGCGAACAGTGCGGTGAGGATGATCCCTCGCGCCTGACGTGTCAATCGTATTTTGAGGTATTGTAACGACTCGGTAGTAATGTCCCCTTATGCACTCGATAGAAATGTCATGTCCCGCTCGGTACGGTGGAGGCCCTCACCCTTCACCACCCGTGGCGGCGGTATGCACCAGCGGACATTTCTATTGTGCTTTGACACCTTGGCGTTACAGGCTGACCCTTCCCCAGTTTTTCATGATCTCGAAAGAGCGGCGGTGACCGTACCG
>CAYJQK010000027.1:0-14737 GCA_964372305.1 uncultured Candidatus Saccharibacteria bacterium
CTTTCTGGTATGCCTTGGAGAGCATCCAGATCGGCGGGAAGGACGAGGGGCTTTTCCACGAAGTGGTATGGAACGCCACTCGCGAGTGCCTGCTTCAACACCTTCCCATGCTCGGGGGTGTTGGTGATATTCAGCACGGTCTTGGGCCGCTTCGCGAGAGCTGTCTCAAGATCAGCGGTGACTGCCACGGCTGAATAGGCGTTGGCACACCATGCCCGTTTCGCAGAATCGTAATCCACGACCGTGATGTCGTGAGGAGCGAATCCACTGCCGAGAAGAAGCTCCAGATATGTGCGACCCATATAGCCGCAGCCGACGAGTACTAGCGGGGTGACCATGTCGACAATACGCGATTCCATCAGTGTCTCCTGTGTTAAGAGAAGAGTATTCGCGGGAAAAGGTCCACCAGAAGTTCTCTCCGCTCGCAATGTGCGCCAGAAGCGGTACAACTGCGAAAGTCCTGTTGTGAAAGAACCTCCGTTCTTCCTGCTACGAAATATGTCCGTTTCGTAGGAACGGATGATATGGTCAATGATGGTTTCGGTCAAGCTCTTGCAAGAACGACGACCCGCTCTCGTGCCGCCACATGGAGCGCTTCGAGATTCCGCAAGCGGACTAGCCGGTGCTGCATCTCCCCCTCTGTGAGTGGAATGCCGCGGGGCATGGGGTGTCTCGCGCATGGTGCACGGGAAAGCATATCCCACCCCCGACTGGTAAGCAGGTACTCCTTTTTTTCCTTGTTATTTTTCCGCGTCTCTTGTATGGTGCCACAGATGGCCATGGAACGTGGTGTCCTGGGAATTGTTGGTCTTGGGTACGTCGGGCTGCCTCTCGCGCTTCTGGCGCGCGAGAAAGGCTGGCGCGTCGTTGGCTATGATGTTCATGAACAGAAGGTCGCGGATATCCGCGCGGGCCGGATGCCGTTTGAAGACCAGCGACTTGAGATCTCGCTACGGGAGCATCCGTTTGAAGCGACGACAGACCCGCATTGTCTCGCCGACGCAGCGGTGGTGATCATTGCCGTGCCGACGCCCGTTGACCACGAGGCGCACCCGGACCTTCTTCCGCTCACGAGTGCCGTGGAAGCGGTTGCCGCGCACGCGGCGCAGGGCACGCTTCTCGCCCTTGAGTCAACCGTGAACCCCGGTGTTTGTGAAGAGGTCGTCATCCCGCTCCTCGCGTCGCGCGGCCGGAAAGTTGCTCCCGAGGATATTGAACTCATCCACTGCCCGGAACGCGTGAATCCCGGCGACGCCCGGTGGACAGTTCGGAATATCCCACGCGTTCTCGGGGGATCGTCCGCGGCGGCTGTCGAGCGCGGCGTCGCGTTCTACGAAACGATTCTCGAAGCCCCCGTGCGTCGCATGTCCTCCCTCCGCGCGGCCGAAGCGGTGAAGATCACGGAGAATGTCTTCCGTGATGTGAACATCGCGTTCGTGAATGAACTGGCACAGTCGTTTGACCGGCTGGGTATTGACGTGCAGGAAGTCATTGCCGGCGCAGCGACGAAACCGTTTGCCTTCATGGCGCACTCCCCCGGCTGTGGCGTGGGCGGCCACTGTATCCCCGTTGATCCCTACTACCTCATTGAGCATGCGTCGCATCAGGGATTTGACCATTGCTTCTTGCGGCTGGCGCGGGAGATTAACAAGGGGATGCCGCGGTACACGGTGAACCGGCTACTGGAAGCGCTGCGTGAGCAGGGCATGCTGCGGCGCGAAGACGCGGTACCGGGCGCGCCGCGCCTCCGCGGTATTCGCGTGGCGCTCTTGGGTCTCGCCTACAAGCGGGACATTGATGATCTCCGCGAAAGTCCGGCGCTCGAGATTGAAGCCCTGTTGCGGGAGGAAGGCGCGGACGTCATCACGTTTGATCCGTATGTTCCCTCACGGTCCTCGGTTGCCACACTGACAGACGCGCTCGTCGTTGCCGATGCGGTCGTGCTCGCCACAGACCACTCCGTATTCCGGGAACTTACGCCGGCGCAGGTCCGTGGCACGCCTGTCCGCGTGGTCGTTGACGGGCGGAATTGCCTCAAGAGCGATGCATTCGCCGACTCGTCGATACTCTACCGCGGGATTGGGCGAGGGCTTCCTGCGCGACGCGCTCAAGAGAATGCTCCGGTTGGCGGCGTGGTGGAACGCGCGCGCGGCGCGTGAGTTGAAGTCTGCGATGCCCTCGTTGTTGGATGGTCTGGCCTGAGGGCTCCGGCTGGGATTGTCCAGTGCGGGCGCGCTCCTTCTTGGTGTTCTCGGCGGATGATTGCTTGACCGGCGTTTCGCCACAGCTCCGTGGTTTCTCCTTCTTGGGGTGGGCGGGGCGTTCCTTTGCGCCGTTCTTCTGGTCATTCGGCAGGTTCGTGATCTGGATCAATCCGCTCCCCGATGACGGTGGAAATCTCTCTTGCCGCAGAACGCCTGGGGACGATTGGCTCCTTCCCGGTGACGAATGCGTTCGTCTCACGTCCGCCTTGTCCGCGCCGTGCCGCTCGTGCTACGGTTTTCGCGACAAGCGAAGCATCCCATGGCCTCCGTGTTATCGATCAACGATCTTCGACAAGGCGCCACAATTATTGAGGGTGGCGACCCCTGGGTTATCCTGGAGTCTGATTTTATGAAGAAAGCGCAGCGCCGTCCGGTCATGCGGACGAAAATACGCAATTTGCGCACGGGCCAAGTCATCCCGCGGACATACAAACAAGGAGATTCCATCCCCGGCGCGGACGTGACGAAATCGAAAGCGCAGTTTCTGTACGAAATCGGCGGCCAGTACACGTTTATGGATCAAGCGACGTATGAGCAGTATACCCTTACGCGGGACTTGATCGGTGATGAGGCGAAGTACCTCCGCGACGGTATGGAGGTTGACCTCGTGACATTCGAGGGGTTACCCATCGCGATCCAATTGCCCATCAAGGTTGCCCTGAAAGTGACCACGGCAGCACCCGGCGTGCGTGGGGACAGCGCGTCAAACATCATGAAGGAAGCAACACTGGAGGGAGGCATCCACGTCCAGGTGCCGCTGTTCGTCAAAGAAGGCGATAGTATCCGCGTGGATACCCGGACGGGGGAGTACGTGGAACGGGTGAATGCGTGAGCCGTGCCAGTCCGCTCTGCGAAAATTCTTCAAGGAGTGCGGCACATCGCCGCGGCATTCGCCAGCCCACGTTGAGGAAAGGACACCTGGCAGTGCGTGACGCCGAATGCGTTGACAACGAGTGGAGAGTCTGTAAACTCGTACTGTCATACTACGAGTTATGCTCTCCCTCTCTCGCAAGACAGACTATGCCATCCTGATTGTCACCGCGCTCGCAAAGCGGCCGGCGGCATTCCTGTCGCTTCGCGCACTCGCGGCAGAGCGGCATCTCCCCTACCGGTCCGTCGCCCACGTCGTGCGGCCTTTGACCTCACGGGGCATTTTGGAGAGCCGCGAGGGGCTCCACGGCGGCTACCGTCTCGCCCGTGCGCCGCGGGAGATCACCATCCAGGATATCGTTGCTGCGGAAGAGGGCGGAGTTGCGCTCGCGTCCTGTCTAGACCCGCGGCGCGGGTATGGGTGTCCGCAATTATCCGTGTGCCCTGCGCGTCAGGGCCTGCCGCGTGTCCAGCAGCTCGTGTTGCGTTCCCTTGCACAGTACACGATTGAGGATCTGCTACGGGAGGAAGGTCATGGGTGACCGCACGGGCACGCGTGGGCGCGCGGCGTCCCAAGAAGCCAATATCGGCAGTATTGACCGGACCCGCTACGACACGAAGGAATCGGAGCGCTTCCGATTCCGCGCCGCGCCCGGGCTCTCCCGTCGCGTGGTCGAGGAGATCTCCTCGAGGAAACATGAACCGGCCTGGGTGCGGGAGAAGCGTCTCCGAGCGCTCGAGTACTTTACGGCGCGTCCAATGCCGACGTGGGGTCCGGATCTTTCCCCGTTGCGGCTCGAAGACATCGTGTACTACGCCGAGCCGGAAGGAACGGAGAGCAAACGCTGGGAAGATGTTCCAGAAGAGATCCGACGGACATTCGATCGGCTGGGGATTCCGGAGGCCGAGCGCACGGTTCTCGCCGGTGCCGGCGCGCAATTCGAGTCCACCATGGCCTACCACCATTTGAAAGAGGAGTGGGCACGTCAGGGGATCATCTTCGAGAACTTCGACACTGCGGTTCAAAAGTACCCGGATCTTGTCCGCGAGTACTTCATGACGCGGTGCGTGCCGCTGAATGACCACAAGTTCGCGGCGCTCCATGGCGCCGTCTTCTCCGGCGGGACGTTCATCTACGTGCCAAAAGGAGTCCATGTCTCCCAGCCGCTCCAGGCGTACTTCCGGATGAATGCGCCCGGCCTCGGGCAGTTCGAGCACACGCTCATCATCGTTGACGAGGGCGCGTCGCTCCACTATATCGAAGGGTGCTCCGCGCCGCGCTACAACCAGGCGAACCTTCACGTCGGTTGTGTGGAAATCTACGTGAAGAAAGGCGCGCGCGCGCGGTACACCTCCATCGAGAATTGGTCGCGGAACACGTATAACCTGAACACCAAACGGGCGATCGTCGAGGAGGATGGCATCATCGAATTTGTGAATGGCAATCTCGGCTCCGGCGTCACCATGCTCTACCCATCGAGTATCCTGAAGGGGAAGGGAGCAAAGGCGGACATGATTGGGATCGCGGTCGCCGGGCGTGGGCAGAATCAAGACACGGGTGCGAAGGTCTACCACCTGGCGTCCTCCACGACATCCACCATCGTCTCCAAGAGTATTTCAAAAGACGGGGGCATCAGCACGTACCGCGGCTACGTGAAGGTGAACCGCGGCGCGCGGGGTTGCGCGGTGAAAGTTCAGTGCGACGCGCTGCTCTGTGACGAGGAGTCGGTCTCAAACACGATTCCCACGATGGTCATTCAGGAACGGGAGGCGGATGTTGCTCACGAGGCGATGGTGGGGAAGATCGGGGAAGAGCAACTCTTCTATCTCCAGTCGCGGGGGCTCTCCCGAGAGCGCGCAACACAGATGATCGTGTCGGGTTTTGTGGAGCCAGTCGTGCGCCAGCTTCCTCTTGAGTACGCGGTGGAACTCAACCGTCTCATTGAACTTGAGATGGAAGGGAGCGTGGGGTGAAATGCCCGAGAGTGTGCTGACCACGTTGGCGGGAAAACGCCTCACCGAGCAACCGGCGCCGCTCACGCGGTACGGTCTGGGGATCGCGCTCAAGCGTCCGTACCCGTCTTTCGTCCCGTCTGCGGGAGCTCCAGAATCCGCTTCCCGTTGGTTGGACGAGCGGGCGAGGGTGAGGCCTCTGCCAGGGTTTCGCGGGGAAGTCGCTGTGACCGAGGGCTCATGGGATACACTCCCGCGCGCGCTCGCGGACAACCTCCGATCACGCATTCAGGATGATGCCCTTGTTGCCGCGCACGTGTACCGGTCGCCGCGCGTGCGCATTGCCCGAGTTTCGCGCACGCAGCAACTTGTGCTCACGAATCTTTTTATCCCAGGAGAGGCGACGACGATTGTTTTCGATGTTGCTCACGGTGTGGAACTTGATCTCGTGGAAGACGAAAATCTTTCCCGCGCCGCGACGTCGGACCCTCCTGCCGGAGGATCGGCTCTCGTGCTGTTATCGCTGTCCCCACGGGCATGCGTTCACTGGCAGAGTGTGGTGCCGCGGTTGTCCGGCGTGACGATCGTGGAGCGTCTCGCGCACCTCGCGGAATCCGCGACGCTGGAGCTCTCCGAGGTTCTTCTTGCGCCACAGACGCTTCGCAGCACCACCGTGGTGACGCTCCGTGGGCGCGGCGCGCGCGCCATACTCCGTTCGCTCATCGTCGGGAGCGGGGACGACCAGGGCGATCTGAATCTCCGGGTGGTTCATGACGCGCCGCACACGGCATCCGATGTCCGATCTTGGAGCGTCCTTGACGGGAAGGCGCATGCGGTGATCCGCGGCTGTATTCGGATCGCCGCGTGCGCCGGCGGCGCCGATGGATCACAGCGCTGCGACACCATGCTTCTCTCGCCGCACGCCGAGGTGGATTCCATCCCCACCCTCGAGATCCATGCGCATGACGTGCGGTGTTCCCACGGCGCAACGTCGGGGCGCTTGAATGCCGAACACCTCTTCTATTTGCAATCGCGCGGTCTCTCTCCCGCCGCCGCGCGGCGACTCCTCGTCACGGCCTTTGTCCGCAATGCGTTGACGGCATTCACGGAAGAGAAACAGCGGCTTCTCCTGGAACGCGTGGCAGCGCTTTGCCTGCCTCGCCAACAGGAGGCCGGAGAGTCCCGTGCGGAGTGAACATGGACGCGGTGCGCACGCAGTTCCCGATCTTGGCGCGCTCGATGCGCGGGCAGCCGCTCATTTTCCTCGATAGTGCCTCGACAACGCAAAAACCACAGCGGGTGATTGACGCGGAGGCGCGCTTCTACGAAACAATGAACGCGAACATCCACCGCGGAGTGTACGAGCTCTCCGAGCGGGCGACGGAAGCGACCGTTGCGGCGCACGAGGCCGTCGCGCGCTTTGTGAACGCGGCGGAGCTGGCGGAGATTATCTTCGTCCGCAATGCGACGGAAGGCCTCAACCTCATCGCGTGGTCCTGGGCGATGTCGCGTGTGGAGCCGGGGAGCACGATTCTCCTCACGGCAATGGAGCACCACAGCAACATCGTGCCGTGGCAACGCGTTGCCCGGTCACGGGGAGCCCAGCTCGTCTATGTCGAACTCACGCCTGAAGGACGCCTCGACCTCGCGGATTTTGCGGCAAAGGTCGCGCGCGGGCCGGCGCTCTGCGCCGTGACGCACGTGTCGAATGTTCTCGGGACCGTGAATCCCATCGCGGAGATCGTGGCGCTCGCGCACGCAGCGGGCGTTCCGGTGGTCGTGGATGCGGCGCAGAGCGCGGGGCATCTCCCCGTTGACGTCCGCGCGTGGGATGCGGATTTTGTTGTGTTCTCCGGGCACAAGATGTATGGGCCGATGGGGATCGGGGTCGTCTACGGCAAACGCGCGCACCTTCAAAGTATGGAACCGTTCCTCACGGGTGGCGACATGGTGACGTCGGTGACGCGAGAGAGTGCAACCTGGAACGACCTGCCGTGGAAATTCGAGGCGGGAACGCCGAATGTCGCGGGCGGCATCGCGCTCGGAGAAGCCATCCGCTTTCTGGAGAATCTTGGACGGGAGACCGTCTGGGCGCATGAACAAGAACTCGTGCAGTACGCGTTCCCCATGCTCGCGGAGATTCCGGGATTACGTCTCCTGGGTCCGTCTCCTGCTTCTCGCTCAGGGATCTTTTCCTTCACGCTTGCTGGTATTCACTCCCATGATCTCGCGTCGTTTCTCGATGAGCGCGGCATCGCGATCCGTGGCGGGCATCACTGTGCGCAACCGCTGCTCGCATCGCTTGGTCTCACGGACTGCGCGCGCGCAAGCGTCGGGGTGTACACGACGCGTGCGGACATTGATCACGTTGTCGCGGCTGTGCGCGCGGCACAGGAGGTCTTCGCATGACCGTGTTCGACACGTCAGGCGAGGACGCGTCCGCGAGCGCGTACGCACGCGCACTCCTCCTCGAGCATGCCCGGGCACGTACGTATCGCCGGGAGCTCCCGGATGCCACGGCCGTCCACGAGGAAGAGAATCTCCTCTGTGGAGACAGCGTGAAGATATTCGTCAGAGTCGCTGACGGGGGAATGGTGATTACCGACATGGCGTATACCGGTACGGGATGCATTATTTCCCAGGCAGCCGCTTCCCTTGTCTGCGAGCATGCGGTGGGAAAAACCTGCCCAGAGGTTACGCGCATGGGACGCGCAGACATTGAGGCCCTGCTTGGCAGCACGCTGACACCCTCACGGGTGAAGTGCGCCACGCTCCCCTTGGTCGCCCTCCAGCGCCTCCTGGAATGCCACAACGGCGAAAAACCTTTGTCCGCGTCCGACGATCACTGACGGCAATTCCTTTCCCCATGCTCACCATCCGTCATCTCCACGTTTCCGTTGAAGGGAAAGAGATTCTCCGCGGTGTTTCCCTCGACGTGCGCGCGGGTGAGGTCGTGGCGCTCCTCGGGCCAAACGGTTCCGGAAAGAGTACGCTTGCGCACACCCTCATGGGACACCCGCGGTATATCATCACCGCGGGAACGGCGGAATTCCGCGGGGAGAATCTCCTCGATGACTCGCCGGAAGAGCGGGCGCGCCGCGGTCTCTTCCTCTCGTTTCAGTATCCGCCGGAGATTCCCGGCGTGCCGCTCGGCGCGATGCTGCGCACGGCTCTTGCGGAACGAACGGGAACGACACTGCCCGCAGGGACGTTCATCAAACTCTTGGATGAAAAACTCGCCCTGCTGACCATCGGTCGTGCATTCGCGGAGCGGTCGGTGAATGCCGGCTTCTCCGGCGGAGAAAAAAAGCGCGCGGAGATTCTCCAGCTCGCCGTGCTCGCGCCAGCGCTCGCCATTCTCGATGAGACAGATTCCGGTCTCGATGTTGACGCCTTCCGCATTGTGGCCGAGGGTATTCAGCGCGTCCGCGCGGAGCATCCAGACATGGCGATCCTTCTCATCACGCACTATGATCAGTTCCTCGAGTTCCTCGTTGCCGATCGCGTGCTGGTCATGAAGGAAGGAACGATTGTCGCGCACGGTTCGCGTGAGCTCGCCAAGGATATCCGGCAGCACGGATACGGGGGGATCGTATCCACGCCGACTTGATCATCTTCCGGCGCTATGTTCTCATGCACCGTTACCCTTCACAACGCGAGGATTCGAGAGATCAGTGAGAGGAGAAACAAGCGGGGACGTTTCCGCCAGGAGGAAACAGGACTTTTGATCTGAATATTGACCACATTTAAGAATCATGCCATACTATCGAAAGATGAATACGCAGACGGAAGACAAGCAGATTTTCCGCGAAACCTTGGAATCTCCCGGGGCGTTGAAGGTGCCCGTGGAAACCAAGCCGCCCACGAGCGCCGCGCTCCGTAGTGCCGTCGCGGAAATCCTCCGTCTTCTTGATGAACGGTCCCGGCGGATCCTTTCCCAGCGGTTTGGTCTTGATGGACGCGGGCCACGGACGCTCCAGGCGATTGGCGAGGCGGAGGGCGTGACGCGAGAACGTATTCGACAAATCGAACAGGCCATCTTTCGTCTCCTGTGGGGAGAAGGAGACACGCTCCGGAAAGCGGAGACATTCCTCCATGTGCGCGAGGCGCTTCGCGCGCTCCTGGCATCCCTCGGCGGCGTGGTGCGAGAGGAACTTCTGGCGACTTTTGTCCGCGCGCAGAGTGCGGCGGACCGCGCCGGGCTCCACCTTCTCCTCCGCACGCTCTCGGCGGTTGAGGAGGTTCGCGAAAGCGCGGAGTACGTTCGGCACTATCGGCAGGACGGCGGCATCGCCATCGCGGAGGTTCGTGAGAACGCCATCGCGGTTCTGACGGAAGCAAAACGGCTTCTGCCGGATCGGGAATTCCTCGCTGCGCTCCAAAAACGTCTCGGCCCGAGTATGTCAGAAGCGGTGTTACGCGCTGCGCTGATGGTGCCGCGCGTGGTGGTGCGGACGTCGTATGGAGAATGGGGGCTGCGGGGGTGGCCGGAGGCCACGCCGCGCGGCGTCGGCGATAAGGCCTACATTATCCTCAAGCGCGCCGGGAAGCCGTTGCATTTCACGAAAGTCCGGGAGGCAATCAATGCGACGCGCTTCGATCGGCGGATCGCCCAGGTGCCAACGGTCCACAACGAACTCATCCGTGATCCGCGGTTCATCCTCGTTGGCCGAGGCATCTACTCTCTCCGGGAGCTGGGGGTTGAACCGGGGACCGTTGCGGACGTTCTCGAACGGGTGCTCCGCGCGGCCCAAGAGCCGCTCTCGCGCGATGCCCTGGTAGAGCAAGTTCTCCGCGAGCGGATTGTGCAACGGAACACGATCATCCTGGCGCTTCAGAACCGCGCGCGGTTTCGCCGTGTTGCCGACGGCCGGTTTGCGCTCGCGGCGGCGCCCGCGCCGGAAAACACGAACATCAACCATCCGGCGCCGGAGGACATTGCTCGTGTCGAACCTCCTCGGTAGTTTTCTCCACCTTTTTCTCCAGTCCACCCTCGATTTCTGGAGCGCGGTGCGCGTGGTTTTCGCGAGCGGCGCGTGGGTGATTTTTGTTCCCGTCTTCTTTGCGATGCTCTTCCGCCTCTACATGGTGGTGATCAACCAGCGGTACATTACCTCTCTCCAGTGGACGTTCATCCGCGTCCGCGTGCCGGAGACGAACACGCGGACGCCGCGCGCGATGGAGGAGGTGCTGAGCGCGCTCCACGGGCTGCAGAAACCGGCGGATCTCATGGAACGCTACCTCGATGGGTACGTCCAGGCCTGGCTTGCTCTTGAAATCCGCGGGGCACGGGACGGGGTGCAGTTCATCCTGCGGGTCCCGGCGGGAAATCGTGATATGGCGGAGGCGGCAATCTACGCGCAGTACCCCGACGCCGAGATTGACGAAGTAGACGACTACGCGGCGCCGTACACGGTGGAACTCATGGAAAAGGATTTTGATCTCTGGGGGACGGAGCTCACGCTCGCAAAAGAGGATGCGTACCCGATCAAGACGTACGTGGACTTTGAGGATGAGTTCGGCGAGGACAGCAACTTCGTGGACCCGATGGCGGTCACCACGGAACTCGTCTCCGCTTTGAAAGCGGGGGAGGAACTCTGGATTCAAATCCTCATCCGGCCGGTATTTCAGCAAGACTGGATCGAGGAGGGGATGAACCTCGCCCTGAAACTCGCCGGCCGGGAACCGGAAAAGAAAGCGACGAAGCTCGCCCAGGCCTTCGCACTCCTCGCGCAGGCGGCGACGCTCGTGATGACACTCGGGACGTTGCCGGAGTCGGAGGAGAAAAAGGAGAGCCTGCAGCTCGGCGCGTTGAAACTCACGCCCGGAGAAACAGACATTGTCCGGGCCATCCAACGGAACGTCTCCAAGGTTGCCTATGAAGCGAAAATCCGCGTTTGCTATGTCGGACCACTCGCGGTCTTCAAGCGCCGGGCGCGGGTGCCGATGCTGTATGGGATCTTCCGCCCGTTTTCCTCGTTGACCTTGAACTCCTTTCGTCCGGATGTGAACGTGAACACCTCGCGTCCAACGTACGGTCTGGTTCGGGCGCGACAGTGGTATCGGCGGAAGCGCTTCCTGCGGAAGTACAAAGCGCGGTTCTTCCAAGAGAAGGGGTTCGTCCTGAACGTGGAGGAGCTCGCGACGCTCTACCATTTCCCGGTCACGTCCGTGAAGACGCCGGCGCTCGAACGGGCGCGCGCGAAGAAAGGCGAGGCGCCAACGAATGTTCCGCTCGCGCCCGAGGAGCTCCCCCTTGCGTGAGGGCGCGCGTGTTACTATAGAAGCGATCCGATGAACAGTATCGTTCCCGATGCCGCGGATATCGCCGTCCTCGGTGAGACGAATTTCCGGAATACCCGCCGGCAGTTTGGCATTAAGACGGATGATCGCCGCCGCCACGTCTACGTGATCGGGAAAACCGGCGTGGGGAAGTCCACGCTGCTCTCGGGCATGCTGATCCAGGATATCCAGGAAGATCGGGGCGTCGCCATTGTGGATCCGCACGGAGATCTCGCGGAAGCCCTGCTGGATTTCATCCCCAACCACCGGATGAACGACATCGTGTACTTCAACCCTGCGGACGCGGAGTATCCCGTCGCGTTCAACGTGTTGGAAACCGTGGCGCCGTCGGATCCCCGTTTTGTGCAGGAGAAGAATCTCGTCTCCTCGGGCCTTGTCGGCGTCTTCAAGAAAATCTGGGCCGATTCCTGGGGCCCGCGGCTCGAGTACATTCTGCGCAACACCATTCTCGCGCTCATTGATATTCCCGGGAACACGCTCCTGGGGATCCCGCGCATCTACGTGGACAAGCAGTTTCGGAAGAAGATCGTTGATCAAGTTCGGGACCCCGTCGTGAAATCGTTCTGGGTGGATGAGTTTGCGAACTACAACGAGAAGTTCCGCGCGGAGGCGATTGCTCCCATCCAAAACAAAGTTGGGCAGTTTCTCTCGAGCAGCATCATCCGGAACATCGTGGGGCAGCCGACCTCGACGATTGACATTGCCGACATCATGAACAACAAAAAAATTCTCATCATGAATCTCTCCAAGGGGAGGATCGGTGAGGACAACTCCTCGCTCCTCGGCGCCATGATGATCACGAAAATCCAACTTGCCGCCATGGACCGCGCGCGGATCCCCGAGAAGGAACGGACGGATTTCTACCTCTACGTGGACGAGTTCCAAAATTTCGCCACGGAATCCTTTGCCAGCATTCTCTCCGAAGCGCGGAAATACCGGTTGAGTTTAACCCTTGCCCACCAGTACGTCACGCAAATGGAGGAGCCCGTGCGGGATGCCGTGTTTGGCAACCTGGGGACCCTCATCTGTTTCCGCGTTGGCGCGTTCGACGCCGAGTTTCTGGAGCCAGAATTCGCGCCGACGTTTACGCAGACCGATATTGTGAATCTCGATAACTACAACGCGTACATCAAACTGATGATTGACGGGGTGACGAGCAAGCCTTTCTCGATGTCCACGCTGCCCTTGAGTGGCGTCCGGCACCCAAACCGGGAGAAAGTCCTCCGGGTGTCGTGTGAGCGGTATGGTCGGCCGCAGTCCGTCGTCGAAGATAAGATTGCGCGGTGGAGCGGGGTGATGTTCCGTGAGCAAGCGGAAGAAGAGAATGTCGCGTCGCGCCGGCGGGAAGAGCAAGAACCCTCCCCCGCGCGCGAGCGGGTGCGGGAACCGGCGCGCGAGCTTCCGCCGCCGAAGGAACTGGAAGATGTCGTCCTGGCGCCCGCGTCGTCCGCTGCGCCCATTCAGAATCTCGGGGATCTGTTGACAAAGACGGCCGAGCGAGAACGTCTAAAGCGGACGTACCCGACGACGTGTGATCGCTGCGGGAAGGCCACGGAGGTCCCCTTCGAGCCCACGCCGGGGAAGTCGAAGTACTGTCGGGATTGTCTGGAAATTGTGCGCGCCGAACGTCAGCGCAGGCCGGAGGCGACGACGGGAGCGATGCTGCGCTCTCGTGTTCCTGCACCGCCTCCGCCGCCGGCGCGGCGTGGTTCACCATGAACACCGCCATGCCGAATCCTGCGGAACATCGTGGCCAGCGGCCGGAGTTCTGTTTAGATCCGCGGGAGTTCCAAGGGGATCCGACGTGGCACCTTGATGACATCATGCGGGAGTTCGTCGAGGGGTTTCGTTTCCTCCTGCCGCTGCGGAAGGAAGTGACGTTCTTCGGCTCTGCGCGACTCGCGCCGGACTCGCGGTGGTGCCGCGAGGCGGAGCAGTTGGGAACGATGCTCGCGGAGCGCGGGTACACGGTGATCAGTGGCGGAGGGCCGGGGATCATGGAGGCCGCGAACCGCGGAGCGCATACGGTGGGTGTGCGGATGCATCAGGAGAACTCCATTGGCATTGATATTGTGCTTCCGGAAGGAGAACGGAAAAATCCCTACGTGGATCGGCGGATGGCGTTCCATTATTTCTTCACGCGGAAAGTGATGTTGAGCGCAAGCGCGCAAGCGTACATTTTCTTCCCGGGTGGTTTCGGCACCCTCGACGAGTTTACGGAAATGGTGACCTTGATCCAGACGAAAAAGATGGAGCCGGTACCGGTCGTGTGTCTCGGCGCGGAATTCTGGAAGCCGCTCCGGGAGTGGATGCAGCGGGCCATGCTCGAGCGCGACGAACCGATGATCGAGCCCGAGGACCTCGCCCTGTTCACGATCGTGGAAA
This sequence comes from uncultured Candidatus Saccharibacteria bacterium, assembly GCA_964372305.1. GTDB lineage: Bacteria > Patescibacteriota > Andersenbacteria > UBA10190 > CAIZMI01 > CAYJQK01. The sequence continues at coordinate 13,776 of CAYJQK010000027.1, forward strand.
CCGCGGCGGAGGCGCTCGCCATTGTGGAGACGTCGAAGGAACGGAGATTCTTTTGAACCCATCTCAAGAATGATCTGCCTGTTATTTTTTGATGGGCGCTGACCGTGCAGAAGAAAACGACAGCCGAACTTGTGGCAGAGAAACCGGCGCGAGAGGAATTTTCCGACCTCCCTAAGACGCCAATCACGCTGGTGGTTGACGGCATCCGCGCGCTCGACAACGTCGGGCTCCTTTTCCGGCTCGCCGACGGCTTGCGGATCCGGGAAATCATTCTCTGCGGGATTACGGGGTATCCCGCGGGATTGTCCGGGGACACCCGGCCGGCACATGTCATTGAGCGGCACGACCGGCGTATCAAGAAGACCGCCATTCAGACGATTCCGTTTGTTCTTTGGACGTACCGGCCGGACGCGGTGGAAGTGATTCGAGAGAAGAAGACCGCGGGGGACATCATTGTTGCTCTCGAACAGACGCACGAGAGTCGTGACTATCGTACCGTGCCATATCATTTTCCCTTGACGCTTGTTGTCGGCCATGAGCGCGAAGGGGTCACCCAGCCCGTGCTCGACATCGCCGACGCGGTAGTGGAGATTCCCATGCAGGGAATGGGGAACTCGCACAATGTCGCCATTGCCACGGCGCTGGTGCTGCAAGAGATGACCAGGACACGGCGGTAGGGTGGCGCTGCCTCGTTGTCTCCCGCCTCTCTCCCTCCTCACGAACGGGAAAGAATCGCGTCTTTGCGAGGCCGTGGGACGCGGCCGAAGCAATCCGACACGTTGAGTGTCGCCCTCGAGCGGCATCGAGGGTCCGATACGGACGGGTCCCCGCTGGAGCCTGTCTGCCGACAGGCAGGCGGGGACGACACCACGGTGTCGCATCGTTCCGCCCCGCGGAGCCCTGTACCGAGTCTGGTACAGGGCGAAGTGGGGTTCACTTCGTTCAGCTCGCAAAGACGATGG
>CAYJQK010000027.1:14747-15108 GCA_964372305.1 uncultured Candidatus Saccharibacteria bacterium
GGCGCCCTCGGGCTGCCTGGGCCCGCTAGAGCTCCTGGATGAGCGCCATGAGCACACGATGTTGACGTTCGGTCATACGTTTCGTTGATGATTAGCACTCTACCATAGAGAGTGCTAATAATGGTACACGCGCATGTTGGCGTGTCAAGTACTCTGAAAGAGACCGTCGAAAAACTCCCTCGTCATCTCCCGCAGGCATGAGAAAATGAAGGCGCGGTTGATTCTTCGTTCTCCCACTCATGCGCACCCAGACCTTCAACACGTATCCCATGCATAAGGGGACATTACTACCGAGTCGTTACAATCGTAATCGCCCACAGGTCAAGATTGTGCTACAATCCCCGTCAGCTAAAAACCAATA
>CAYJQK010000028.1:0-14508 GCA_964372305.1 uncultured Candidatus Saccharibacteria bacterium
ACTTCGAGAGCAGCGGTCGCGCTCCGTAGGGAGATGGGTGATGATCAGGAGGAAGACGTACCTCCTCACGGACGGGAACGTCCTCCATCACCAGGGTCTTTGCGAGGCCCCAGCCCCGGCGTGCAGGGGCCTGGGGCCCGCGCCTGCGCCGAGGCTACGGCGGGCCTGCGCGCTGCAGCAGGCGGGCAGGCGAAGTAATCTCCCCGTCGGTACGACGACGCCGACCTTGAGGTTGCTTCGCTTCGCCCTCCACCACTCCCTCGTGCAGGGCGGCGCTCTTCCAGACGACGTTTCTCGTGTTCTTTCCCGTCAGTGAGGAGGTACGTGCGCGGAGGGATTCCTTTTGGGCGAATGGGAGCAGACGGGATGACCGGAGGGCCAGAGACAGGAACGCATGAGCGTGCGCGCCTTCGTGTTCGATGGTGGATTGGTAATGGAAGACATGAAGACAGCATGAAGAATCGAGAGCGAACGGTCGCCCTTGCTGTTCCATGAGACTGCATTGAACCGGTGAGGCGACGGAGAGGGACGAGAGTGTTACACGATCATCCTGCCTGTTCGCTCTGCTTTCTGGCGCCTCACGACCCGCGAGCCGACCAAGATAAGGAACACGAAAAGGACACTCACGGACGCGAAGACGATGAGCTTAAATTGTGTCTGGAGAAGCACGGCGCTCGTCCCAAGGACACCAGAAACGAGGAGATACAAGAGGAGAATCGTGCGTGCCGAAAGGCCGCGTCGTTCGAGCCGGTGATGGAGGTGCGTGCGGTCGCCGCGAAACGGTGACTGCCCGCGACGGAGTCGGCCGAGGACTACGGTCACGGCATCAAGCAGCGGAACTGCGCCGACAACCGCGACCGTCGCCACTTTACTCACCCCCTGCGCGGCGAGGACCGCGAGGAGGTAGCCAACAAACCAGGAGCCAACGGTTCCGAGGTAGAGCGCCGCCGGAGGCAGATTCCAGAACAGGAACCCCCCGAGCGCAGCAGCGGCGAGCAACGCGAGAAACCCCGTTGACCGATCCGCGACCTGCGGCAGAAGACTCACAAATCCAACAGTCGCAAACGCGACGGCGCCAACGCTTGACGCGAGACCATCCATGCCGTCAAGAAAGTTCATGACGTTCATGAGCGTCACAATCCAGACAACCGTGAGGAACGTTCCGGGGAGCGCGTACCCGCTCACGTCCCACTGGTCAAGCCGGAGCAACCCGCCGAGCGGGTTCGTCACGTACCGGATCGCAATCCCTCCAAGCAACACGGTGACCCCCGCAACCGCGAGTTGGGTGAACAACTGGGGACCTGGAGAGAGCGGCCGGCGGACATCCCTGATCCCCACCCAAAGGATCACCGCGCTTGCGAGCGCGAGACTCCCGAGCGAGGACAGGGAGCGCAGATCGCGCTGAAGAAGCACGCCTCCCCACCAGGCAAAGAGCACGGCCACCCCGCCGAGTGCCGGGATACTTCGTTTTCCTGCAACGTACCGAAAGCGCGTTCCCAGACTCACCGCAACAGTACTCAAGGCGAGAGAGAGGGCGAGGACAATCGCGGAAGCAATAGCGAGGTCGCGGGAGGACATGGTCGCTAGGAGCGAGCGGAGCCCCGCTGGAGACCGTTGGCGCGGCTCTTTTCCGTTATCCAAAACCCCAAGGGACGGCCGATCATCAGACGCGTCTGGGCGTCAATTGCCGGCGCGCTCCCAAGCACCGAGGCAATAACCGGCACAAGCGCCCACTGGAGAACCATGGAGACGTACTTCCATTTTGACGTCCGCGGCGGCGGAGGCGGGAGGAGCAGCAGCGTCAGCGCCATGGTCACGACGAGACCGCACATGGCGAGCGTCATCAAGGTCCGCGTCACGAAGGGGAGATTGTACGCAAGGATTGTTTGATGGAATTCCGCGCCGCCGAAGAGAATAGGAATCCACCCCAGAACGGCAATGATGATCGCAGATGTCGCCCACGAATGATGCCCCTCGAGAAGCCGGAAAAGAATCCGGATCCTCCTCGGGAAGGAGATCTCCGGGTGACGGCGCAACGCGTTCGCCACGTACGGGAAGTTTTCAATCCCCCAGGCCCACCGCCGATTCTGCTTGTACTGGTTTTTAAACGTCCGCCAAAGCGTTGGCGCATTCGTGGCGTCCATCGAGACGTTTGTGAAGAGCGGGAGCGTGCGGTACTGACCGCCATACCGAAGAAAGCACTGCCAGAATATCCGTGAGTCCTCCGACACGACGTTGACGTCCCAGAACCCCGCATCCACGAGCGCGCGGAAGCTCATGGCGTGCGATGAGAAGGTCACAAGACGCTCAGGGCGCACTGCCTCAATCATCTGCCAGAAACTCGAGCTTGTCGCGATAACGCGTGTGAAGGCGGGCGCATCCCAGATATTGTTATTGTACAGCGGCAGTGGTTGATAGCTCGCGCGCGTGCGATTGTTACTCGTGATATACACGTAGGTGAGGAAGAAGAAATACGCGGCATCCACGCACGTATCACTATCAAAATTCGACACGACCACGTGGTCGTAGGAAATACATTCTTCATCGAGCAACGACTGGACGCGCCGGGCGGCCCACGTCGCATTCGCGCTCTTGACCCGCTGCTCTCCTGGGAGACCGTCCGGGTGCACCGTGGTCAAGAAACGCCCAAACGCCGACCCATACTCGCGCTCTATCTGCTCCCGGATGCGCTGCGCTTCCTCCCCGGCACGCTCCTCGAAAGCCACCACAACCCATACGCGCTCTTTCGGGTAGGCGACATTCCGAAGAGAATCAAGCGATGTAACAAGCACCGGGAATGGTTCGCGGTATGTCGGGATGATGACGACATGGAGCACCTGTTCCCAGGGAAGAACTTCAATACGCGCACTCGTCAACCGCTCGAGATCTCGGAGGAACTCCCGTTCCTGCCAGAGCGCAATTTTCGCCCTTTGCCGTTCCCGCGCGCTCCCGAAAACTCCGGCGTGAAGTGTTGTGGCAAGCGCAGCCACACGCGCGCGAATCTCCTGTCGCGCAGCACTCGGACGGACAACGAGCGTGAGTCGCCGTGGCCAGTCAATGCCGCGGTGCCGTCGGAGGAGTCGGTAGGAAGCAAGAAGATAGACAGACATATAGAACGCGCGGATCAGCCAGTAGAGGTCGTAGAGGATGAGAAAGATCGCCACGGCCGCCGGGACGATGAACCCAAGAACGCCCAAACCGAGAAGCGTGACCCAGGTGAGGAGACCTGGGACAACCTCAAATGTGCGGAGGAGCAAGCGCTCCGGGTCCAATGCCACAGCAGCCGCGTGATCACTGCGGCGCGTCGGTGGTCCGGATTCCCGGAGATGCGGCGTCTGGACCATTACCACAACCGATTGAGCTTCGCGAGGAACGCGGTCACCCCGATGAGAAGCAGCAAGACAGGCATTGACGCGCTCACAAGAAAGTATGCCGCCGCCCGCTCACGCGCCGCCACGACCCACGCCAGCAGCGTGTTTCCAAGGAAGACGAGCAAGCCGAACACGCCCACCCAAAGGAGATCGTTGCGGCTCCCGAGGAGATCCACACCCGTGTTCACGTTCCCATGAAGCTTGACACCTTCTTCAGGAAGCGCCGCCACGAGAACCCCAAGCCCGCCGATAAGAAGCGCCAAAAGCGCCGCCTCGATGGCGAGGAGAATCCAGAGAAGCCGAGGAAAACGGCGGAGGGCAGGAAGCATCACGAGAAAATCTTAAGACCCCTAAACATACTGCCCCACAATAGTTCACCGTGACGGAATAGGCGATAGGAGGAAAGGTACCTGCTCACTGACCGAGAACGTTCACGAGAAACGTCATCTGTGCGAGCAGAACTTGAGTGGAGTGCAGAGGCGCCGCGGTGTCGTTCCCGCGCAAGCGGGGACCAGTTCGTATCGGACCCTCGATTCCTGCTGGCAGGCGGGCCGCTCGAGAGCCTGTCCTCGAGCGCCATCGAGGAGCGACACGGGGCGGCGTCGGATCGCGAAGACGCGATTCTTTCCGGTCCGTGAGAAGGTACGGCAGAAAACAGAAGGATCGTCGCTCTCGCCACTCACCCCCACCGTTTCCCGTTTATCGCCTATTGACGATCTTGAATGGGAACGCGTCATCGGTCACCGAGAACCCGCCCTGCCGCTTGATCCACTTCGTAAGGTAGGCCTGCGCGGCGAGGTCCGCGACCCATTCCTCCCGTCCTTGGTACCGATCCTCTTCGGGATCTTGATACGTCCGTCCATCCTTCGCGCGGCGCTGCATCTCGAGGACCGCTTGTGCGTGGAGACGTTCCCACTCTCCCGCTTTCACACTCGCCTTCCGATCGAAGCCAAACGCGCGGGCCTCGATGTCTAGAAGCGCGAAGTTCATCCGCCGTTTACTCCCCCACCGCGTACCCTGCGGGTACCAAATCGTCGCCACGCCCGGCTCATAGATCGTCTTTCCTTTGTGCGATTGATCCACGAGTCCGCGATACACGACGTCTGCATTAAAGAACGCCGCGCGCGGCGTGGGAAACCCCGCGAGCGTATGCGTAAGAGCCGCGTGAATGTTCGACGTAATGGCCGCCATGTAATCCGGGTGGATCCGGCCGTGGTTCACGACGCTGCCGTCCTCGTTGATGTTTGACCCCGTGAGCCACTCCGAGAGTGCGCGGCCGTGCACGACCCGATCACTCCCGACATCTTGTGGACGCGAGAAGGCAGAGAGCATGTACTGAAGCATTTTCGTGCGCCAGATGTCACGGTTGGCATGGTGCGGCATCATCGCGATCGCGAGCTGCAGGATCATGGCGTTCCACGCATTCTCCTCCGCCTTGCTGTCGCCTTTATAGATAATGGTTCCCGTTGCCGAGCGGTAGGACGGAACACCGAGCGCGTTCAAACGATTGGACTCGAACTCGACCATGACCTGCACCTCCTTCTGCGCTTGCGGTGTCAGACGATCCCAGAAGAGCCACGCGGCAAACCCCGATGATGTTGCCCACGACGCCGTCTGCCAGCTATTTCCCCACCCCTTCTTTGTCGTCGCTCGGTGACGGCGCGCGAGCGATGTCACGAGACGTACCGTCCGCTCGATGGCAATGTCTCGCGGCACGCCGACACGCTGCGCATCGTACGCGCCTGTCGCGAGCGCCACGGCAAGAGCAAAGGCCTCGTTGGCCACAGGACGAATGTTCGTCTCCCCGCGGCCAAAGAAATCTAGGATGGGTTCCTTCTGCACGCCGAATCCTCGGGCCTTCCACCATGTCGTGAGCGCGTACCGATTGGCATTCAAAAGGATCAATCGGATCCGCTCGGCGTCCGCATCCGCGGGCAGTCCGCGCGGAAACTTCTCCCAGGAGATCGGAACAACGCGATTCCGCGCGGCGACGGCCGCGTTCCCCTGAAACAGGAACACGACGAGGCAAGCGATGGCAAGCGATCGCCACGCCACGACTCTCCCCGGAAACCCGCGCCTCAGTTGCACGCGCCTCAACAGGCATCGTAGTCTTCTCCTCAGGGACATCCGCAATGCGACACGCATCTTCTGCCCACGATTGTACACGATTGCCGTGTTGCATTGGTATGGCCCTCGTTGCGCTCCTGCTCACGATGCCGGCAGATGCGGCCGTGCCGCCAAAACCTACCCTCCCGGACATGTTCCCCGCGATTGACCGCCTGGCAGAGCGGAAGTACCACGGCGCGATCCTCCGGATTCCGCCGGACCGTTACCCCATCAGCACGCGCCGCGACGGACGGTGGAAAACAACGGACGCGGCTGGCTGGACAAGCGGATTCTTTCCCGGAAGCCTGTGGCTCCTCTCTGAGCGTACCCGCGACCCAAAGTGGCAACGCGCGGCGCTACGGTGGCAGAAGGCCCTCGTCCCCCAACAGAACAACGTCACGACGCACGATGTCGGTTTTATGATGTTCACGAGCTTCGGGAACGGCGAACGGCTCACGCGGAATGAGGCCTTCCGCGCTGTCCTGCGCCGCGCCGCGCGTTCCCTGGCGTCGCGGGCGCATCCCGCTGCCGGCGTCATCCGCTCCTGGAACACGGACTCTCCAAACGTCACGGTGATCGTGGATTCGCTCATGAACCTCGAACTCCTTTTTTGGGCCGCCCGGAATGGCGGCGACCCCGCCTGGCGCAACCTGGCCACCCGCCACGCTCAAAAAGTCGCGCAGGACTTCATCCGGCCGGACGGCAGTACCTTTCACGTGGTCACGTATGACGCGAAAACAGGAAAACGGCTCGGGCGCTCCACGGCCCAAGGACGCACCGCCGAATCAACCTGGTCGCGCGGCCAGGCCTGGGCCATCGCGGGTTTTTCCCTCGCGTATCGCGAGACGAAAGACCCGGCAATGCTCGGGCATGCCCGGAACGTCGCGGACTACTTTATCCGTCAGACGCGGGACAACGCGGTCCCGCCATGGGATTTTTCCGTTCGCGGCCTGAAGAGGGAACCGCGGGACAGCTCCGCGGCGGCGATTGCCGCTGCCGGGCTTCTCGAGTTACATCATCTCGAAAAGGACATGGCGCGCCGCGCGACGTACAAGAACGCTGCCGAGCGGATCCTTCGTACACTCGCGACCCGCTACCTCGACACGTCGGAGACCACAGACGCGCTCCTAAAGCACGGGACGACCAATCGCCGAATCGGCGATGTGGATACGGGAACATCGTGGGGAGATTACTATTTCCTCGAAGCCATCCGTCGGTGGAGGAACGACTGAAACGAGACAGATCACTTCTTTGATCAGACGACCGAGGAGTCGCAAATAGTTCGAAAATCGCAGAAACGGCAGGCGAGATACCCGGGTGTCGCCGTGAATTCCCCCGCCCGAATCCGCGCGGCGATTCTTAGGAGCCGTTTCTCGGCCTCTGCAAGATCTTCCGCCGACCGTGTGACTTGACGGTCAACATTCCCCTCGAGGTACGAGAGCGTCAGGCGATCAGCATGGAGATGGAAAACCTCGCGAAGGGCCAAGGCGTACACGGTGAGTTGCAGACTCTCCTCGGCGTCACGGGACGAGCGCGCGGTTCCTGTCTTGAAGTCAGTGACGGCAATCGCCCCTTCCGTCGTTCGATCCACGCGGTCAATTCTCCCAACGACGGTCACGTCGCCAAGGCGAAAGCGAAAAGGCTCTTCGATAAAGAGCGGCCGCGCGGTCAAAAGCTCCGGGTGCGCCTCGAGGTACGCTGTGAGCAGCTTCTGGCCGTGCACTTTGTACCGCTCCTCATGGTTCTTCCCGTGGTATCCCTCCGAACTCCAGTGTTTCTCATAGAGCGCGAGCGCATCATTTCCTGTCGTTGTCTTCCCCGCGAGAACAAGACGCGCGAGGTCCCGCAGCACCGCATGGACCGTCGTCCCGAACGTGAGCGCGTGGCTGGGCGGCGTGGGGACGCGATAGACGTATTGGAACTGGTACTTCAAAGGACAGGTCTCGTACGCTTCCGCCTGGGATGCGCTGATCGTCGTCACGGTCACGAGAGGTCGTGTGGCCGCGACCGGCGGCGTTTCCCGCAGGGGCAAAAGGAGCTGTTCTTTCAACGCCGCTTCCCCGCCCCCCACGGACACGAGACCGGATTCCTCGATAAACGGTGACGGCTTCCGCGCCGTTTTTTGCGATCCGCTCCGCTCTGCGGAGGTGATGAAGAGGCGATCCCGCGCCCGTGTCATCGCGACGTAGAAGAGCCGGCGTTCCTCAAAGATGTGCGCGTCTCGCGGATCAAGATCCTGCTGGGGAGCAAAGGCGTCCGGAAGCTCGAGGGGTTCACTCCGATCGCGGATGGGATATTTGTCTCTCGTCGCTCCCGGAATAAAGACCACGGGGAACTCCAGCCCCTTCGCCCCATGCACGGTGAGGAGACGAATCGCGTCAACATCCGCGGGAAGCATGGCCTGCGCCGGACTTTCCCCCGACGCGACGACGAGATCAAGGAAATCCACAAAGGAGAGCAGCGATGCATCCGGATCCCCACGTTCGTACTCGCTGACGAAATTGAGGAACTCCGTAAGGTTGGGAACGGCCTCCGCCGCAAGGCGATCGTTGCGCAAGAGGTCTGACAGGTAGCCGCTGGCTTCAAGAAACTCGAAGAGCATGCGCGACGGGAGCGCCGTCGCGGCACGGGCCACGTCTTTCTCAAGAAGCGCCGTGATCTTCCGCAGGCCTTCACGGCTTTCTTGGGAGAGAAACGAGAGCGCCGCCGCGTCGCGAATCATCTCGCGTACGTACCGATTGGCGCGCCGGGCCTCCGCAACCAGCCGCTGCCGTTCAAACGGGGCCACGCCGAAGATCGGCAGCGAGAGGACACGGAACAGCGCAACCGTGTTCGTGGGGTCCGCGACAGCGCGGAGATAGGAAGCGACATCGCGAACCTCGGGGCGCAACAGAAGCCCGCGAGCGTCCGCGACGACGTAAGGCAGATCGCGCTGAACGAGGAACGGCACGATCTCGTCCGCCTGCGCATTTGTTCGCAAAAGAATCGCACAGTCCCGGTATTCGTATGTCCCTTCCGCGGCAAAGCCCGCGATGCTCTCCGCGATGAATTTCGTTTCCTGCTCGATCGTGGCAAAGCGACGGTGGACAAGCGGGGGATGGGACGCTTCCGACCGGGGGGAAGTGAGTCGCTTCGAAACGCCAGCGGAGTTCTCGAGTCGATAGGGGGTATTGTGCTGAATAAGCTCGTACGCGGCATTAAGAATTGGCTGCGGAGAGCGGTAGTTCTCCGTGAGGACAATGTGCCGAGCGGTGGGGTACGTCCGCTGGAAACCGAGGATATTCGTGATATTCGATCCGCGCCACGCGTAAATGGACTGGTCATCATCGCCGACAACCGTGATATTTCCGCGGTCGCCGACGAGGAGGTTCAATAGCTCATTCTGCGCAACGTTCGTGTCCTGGTACTCATCAACAAGAATTTCTCGGAACTGTGTCCGGTATCGCTCCCGAATCGCGGGCCGTTCACGAAACAGGTGAAGGGTGTTCAAGATGAGATCCCCGAAATCCATCGCACTTTTCCGCAGAAGCAATGCGTTATATGCTCGATAGGCCGCGGCAAACTCGCGCCAGCGCGCGCCGTCCTCGCGCAGCGCATCGCGCGCAGATGCCTCCGCGGCGCTTTCCGCCCGCTCTTCCTGCCCCCGCGCGTAGGTCTCGAATTTCTCTGGCGGTATATCCTGATCCTTTGCCGCGGCAATCGTCCGGACAAGCGCGCGGAGGAACTTCGTCGGATTCCCGAGCGGGCGAAAATACTTCAGCGGGAGTTCGTCCAGGTGCCGCCGCAAGAGCAGCCACTGCTGCGGCACGGAGAGGAGGCGGAAAGCGGGATCGAGCCCAATCTCCAGGGCTGAATCGCGCAGCATCCGCTCGCAACATCCGTGGAAGGTTTCGATCCACACGCGGCTGTACCCCATCGGGAGGAGCCGGTCCACACGCTCCTCCATTTCACTCGCCGCTTTCCCCGTGAAGGTGAGCGCAAGGATGTCGTCGGGACGATAGCCGCGCTCGCGGATGAGGAACGCGATCCGTTCCGTGATCACGGCGGTTTTCCCCGTCCCCGCGCCGGCAATGACGAGGAGGGGCCCACCTTCGTGGGTCACGGCGTCTCGCTGCGAAGGATTCAAGCGCTCGCGCACCGTGCGAGTTTCTGTCGCGGTCCGCGATCCACCGCTTGCGGTTTCCATGGCGAAAAGAGTATACCGCGCGTGAACTCTTCCTGTCCCTCACTATTTGTCCCTGGTGCATCACCGCGTTTTCCTGACTGCCAGTTTTCCTGCTCGCCTCCAATAGACAAACCAACAGTGGATTTTTTGTTTCAGCATCTTGCGAAGCCAGCGCAGCGGGCCGATTATACGCCAAAATTTGCTCTTGTAGAGTGCATCAAGCTGGGATTGAATCCCCTTTACCCCTGCAACATGTTCAGCATGAAGTTGCCGGAAGATTGCTTGAATCAGGGCGTCGCGCGCTGCAGTGTCGGCCACTCGGTCTCTCCACCGGGACGTTTCCGCACGTTTCTCTTCTCGCGGCGTGCACAGCCAATCCTCATCGGGAAAATGCAGCGAGGTAATCGCGAAGCGGGTTGAACAGATACATCCCGGAGTGCTCAAAAACTTTCTCCACATATAGAGGTCACTACAGACATCCGGTGGCGCAGGAGACCAGGCTACCGGAAATCGTCGATAGGCAGCCATCCTGTATCCTGCCACTGTCGGCCCAAATGTGTTGTAGCCGCTCGTGAGCATGAGATGCCGTAACTCTCCGTCGCGCAGGTCACCGAAAATGCATCGAGGTTGTCCTGATCGGTTCACAATGACGTGAAGAAGGTTGCCGAAATCGACCTCGTGAAGGAGCGCTTCCATTTCAGCAAGGTGGTTTGGAAACCACAGATCATCATCGTTAATGTGTGCGACATATTTTCCTCGTGCCTGTTGGAGCGCAGCGTGACGCCATGCTTCTCCATGACGTTCACCTTTCGAGTTCACGAAAGCCTTGATCCGGGAATCTTGCTGCTCTAAGTGTCTGGCATAGTCAGTAGTTTCGTATGGCGCTCCGTCGCAGATAATGAAAAGTTCGAAATCACTTACCGTCTGGGCTAACACGGTATCGACGGCCAAAGGCAAAAAGATCGGTGGCCTATGAATCGGTAAAAGGATCGTGAAGAGAGTTTGGTTCATCCCACTCTTTTATTACAGGAGTTACATTTGTTCGCATAACGTTATAAAAGATTCCTTGCCAGTATTGTCTTTGACCTGACGATACATTCTCCTGGCCTGGGATTGCGAGTGAAGTTTCCGTACCATACCATTGTGACAGGCACTCGGGATGGCCGAAACGATTCTGTTCTCCAAGAGAAACTTCCTGTGTGTATGGCTGAACCTACACGTAGGCTAATAGCAGAGCGAGCACGCCTCGAAATTCGATAGAAAAAACGCCAGGGATCTTCATCAGCTCACGGACTTGTGACAGCGTTAGCCAGCGATAACCGTCGGATTCGGGTAATCGCACCGACGGATCAAGTAGAACAATCTCATAGTCGTTCTCGTCCTGATAAAAACGCCCCCCTTCCTCTGATTGCCGACAATGCTGCAGAACGCTCGTCAGCGCGCTCTCGGAAATCATTTCGACTAACTGCCGCTCCACAAGATCGTCTTCTCTCCCCGACGAACCAGGCGGAATCGAAATCGACGATGAAAGCTGAACACCTTCCAGATAGCCGATCTCATAGCTCGCCTTGGCTAACACGTGCAGAACTCCGCTACGCTCTTGCAAGATAAGTGTGAGCCGGCCTGCGCTGCAGCTGTCTATCAGTGGCTGATCCCAGGACTCAACCTCCCGACCCAAGGCAACAACACGAAACTGCCGTGCTTGAAACCCCTGGTCAGTTTGTACTTCGTGAATCGAGCCCGCCTCGATAACCCAATTGTTCAGGTCGTCGAGCGGCAGAATCTGGGTATGAAGTCCGGCACTCGCTCGCTGTCGCGTCAACCACCGAAGGATGTCGATCGTCAACGAATCCGATTTGTCCCCCCGGGCGTTATAAGAGGCTCGCAGCTCCGCCCCAAAGCTTCCCGCCGGGTGGCCGGTAAAGGGGCCAGCCTCGTTCGCGAGGGCATCCCAGCTGATGGACGATAACACCGAGCGAGCGTCGGTGTTCAACACATTGCTGGACACGACGAAACAGCGGATAGCCGCCAGATCGTACCACCGGAAACCATTCGGCACTGGCAGGTCACCCGTGATACAACGCACGACGTTGCGGTTATACTTGCCAAGGTAGCGCGTCGCCTCTTCGGATTGCAATTCGTCCAGCAGGATGCCCACAGGATCTGGATCCAGGAAGTACTCGATGAAGGCTGTTGGTTTACCTCCATGAGCCTTCTTGTAGTTGCTTATGGTTGATTGCGTGGTCGGCGCGAGTTGCATGCCACCGATGTTTCCCGGTTCAATACGACCTTGGAACAGAAACTCCATGCCTCCGGGGCTTAACCGTACGAGAAAGCCGTTAATAGCGATCTGTCGCTGGACGATGATCAGCTGTTGCTGACCATGCAGGTAAGGGTGTCGAGCATCAGCCGCAGCTCCAGCGAGGAAGAACCAGCCGCCGGTTCGATGCCGCAAGTAACCGTTCTCGAAGCACCACTCGCGGGATTCACTGAAATCAATTGGCGTGCATTCGAACGCGTTCTCCTGCACGGTCTGTGCCTGCCACTGGCGAAAATCTTGAATCGGGTTAGCGAGACGAGTCATGCGATAGCATCCCAAATGGGTACAAAGTCACAGACAAAACAGGTTACTTTCAGAGGAGAGTTGCATAAGCAGATTGAGAGGCTGTCTTTCCAAAGATTGTATCGGTTTTTCAGCATAACTATGGATGAATGATATCATCAGAGAAAGCGTCTTTGATCCTCCGTTCCAGCAAACAAGCCAGAAGGTGCAACTGAGCATCAAGATTGCGAGGTCGAAGACTCGAGCCCATCCCATAAATACACCTTATTGGCTAACAGAAGCCAAGAGGTATGTGTATGGGGCGGGACCTAGGCATAAGAGTCGCAAAAATCCATCCCGTCAAGGTGGCTACGCCGCAGGAATAAAAGACGTCAATGCCTGCCTACATTGACACGGTGAAACGGCTCGTGTATCCTCTTCCTTACGAGGTTATTAATAAACGTCCTCAAGTGAACGCAACGAACAGCCGCGTCGGGGGCCCGCACAGTGTGGGTTTCATCGTGAAGGGTCGGGGTGTTCAAGAGAAGACAGAGCCTCGAACTCTTCACGAAAGGTGGTGACGATCCAGTGATTCAAGATCCTTCTGCTCCGCGTCAGATGTTTGACGCGACGTGCTCGAAGTGCAACACGCCTATCCAGGTTCCCTTCCAACCAACGGAAGGACGGCCAGTGTACTGCGAACAACACTTCAAAGAAGCACGCTCGGAGCGTGGTGGTGGCTTCAGTGGTGGTCCACGAAGTGACCGCCAGATGTATGACGCGACCTGCGCAACGTGCGGCACGCCAACGCAAGTACCTTTCCGTCCCGTTGAGGGCCGGCCGGTGTACTGCCGAGAGCATTTCCAACGGACCCGGTAAAAGAACCAGGTCGCACAACAGTCCCCGCAAGGGGGCTGTTTGCGTTCTTCGGGATAAAAAAAACCGGCAGCGATACCTGCCGGTGCGTACAAAGGTGAAGCGCGGTGTCTATGGGTGCGACACTGCCCTCGCCACACGAGCCGCCGCTGCCGCGATCCCAAGTCTTTGGAGAGAAGTCAGGGCATCGAGAACTCGACAGCGCGCGCGAAGCACTCTCAGAAATACCCGAAGCTGCCGGAAATCCACCGCATCTGACACGGCACCATCCTCACGGCCAAACGCTTGGCTGCAGACCTCGAATACCTCAAGTTGCCGGGGACTCTGAACGTCCTCATGTATCGTCCATGTTGCGTGCAGCATGTCCGGCGTGACATCGGTCTCGAGCATGCACCGCCCGAGCGGTACGGGATGAAACCTCGGCTCTCTCTCCGCGCAAAACTCTGCAGTGAGTTTCTGGATCGTTTCTCTCGGAAGGTGCGCCGACCGACAGAGGAGGGTAAACCCATCTCTGCCGAGCGGAAACGTCAACGCGCGGAGCGCGCGCTGGAGCTTTGTGTCGCCTGCCCGACGCGCGAGGTCTGCCACCAACTTCCGGATATGCTCTTCGGGTGTCGTGGTGATGCCCAGAACTCTCCGGAAGTCATCCGCTATTCGTTTGGTGGCGGGTTCGGCTTCCATACAGAGATTCTTGTTGTACGTAAGGATCCGCTTGAGAATCTTGTACGCCTGCGGATGCGTGGCAAGGATAATACATACACAGAGCTGAAGACGCGTCCACGCCGGGTTCTTCTTCGAGAACCCCGTGATGGATCCCTCGACGATCCAATCAACGTCGACCTCGTTCCCCTCATCGTACCTCGCATTGGTCACTCTGAAGAGCGCTCGGTCAGCGCCAACGCGGAGAACCATGCCCGTCTCATTCAATGCATACCAGGTATACCCGCACAGAACGTCGTGGCCGTGTACACCAACACCCCAGGACCAGAAAGGTTGCTGGAAATCCTTCGCCAAGTCTTTCCAGGAGGACTCTCGCGGCACGCGGGTGTGGCCGAAAATATTTACCGGGAGTAAGGAAAGACTGACGTCATCAGCACGATAGCCGAAAAACCCCTCCAGGGATTCTAGGAACATTGTGCGTACCATCCGCATCTCATCCACGACTGTTTTTTCCCTGTCCACGAGGATACAAGAGAGCTCCTCGTCCCGGACAGGAAGTGTACGGAGCAAGCGCAGAACGTCTGGCGGGGAACGCATGAAAACAGGGGGAAAAAATGGCTGTGTCATTTGCCGATCTCCTTCTTTTGGTACTTCGGTGCGAGCCAAGAATTATTAAAAGAACACGCAGGTAGAGGAAAGCAGAACTTCTGGAATGTGTCAAGCCACGGCCACCGCTGACCCTTCCCCAGTTTTCTTCGCTTCCGTTCGCATAAAAAAGCATTGTTTGT
>CAYJQK010000029.1:0-14491 GCA_964372305.1 uncultured Candidatus Saccharibacteria bacterium
GATGTGGAACTCTTCCTTTCCCCTCTGGACCCGGGCGAGCCCTCCGGAGAAGGAGTAGACGGCGTCGTATCTCTCCGCGTATGCCGGAGTCCCATCGGGGCGGATGTGGAACCACTGGTTGTTCTTCGTAGCCACCGCCAGCCCTGTTGACGGCGTCATCTTTTGTGACTTCTTCGAGGTGATGCCCACCGTCACGTCGGGCTCATCCGTACCATCGAGAATGTTTGACGAATACAGAATCGCGCCCGCGGCAGTAACCGCAACGACACCCAAGATCACGAAGAACGTTACGCGTTTGTTTTGCTGCGGATTGAGATTCACGGTGTTCACCTCATGTCAAGTAACCCACAGTGTACAGGAACGAGGGGACAGTGGGAACACGGGATCCGCACCGGCCCAAGGAACCATGCCGACACCGAAGGGTATCCCAGGTACCATGGCAAGGTGGTGCTCAAGAAGAGACGGGAAAACGAAGTTATTTCTTCCCGACAATGTTGTATTCCTCCGCCGCTCTCCAGGCGGCTTCGAAGATCGCGCGAAATGAATCCGCGATGTCTTGGTGCTCCACAAGCACGCCGATGATCTTATTCCGAAACGTCACCATGGAGAACAACGGGCCGTGGACGGCAAACGACACTTTGATGGGCAGTTTCTCCGGCGGGATGTACCGGCTCTCCTTGAGCGCTTTCGCGTCGCTCTCCTTGGTATGGATCGGGCCGCGCGACGATGTGTAGAGATGGCGCGATCGGACACCCGCCTGCACCCGAATACTGCGCACCTCTCGATCAAACTCCTCGGATCGCGCAGGAAAGAGCGATTCGATCGCGTTGTCCGAACTCATGCCCACAACATCCCCCGAGCTTACCTCGATGAACTCCCGCTGGAGGTTCTTGAGACCTTCTTTTCCCTCGAACAGCCGAATGGAGGGCCGTTCGCCCACGAGTGCGTACAACGCGCGAAGTTCGGGAAGCAGCTGCTCTAATTCTCTTCGCTGCTCTTGAAGACTTCGCTCTTCTTGTTGAATGAGCTTCCCCAGCTCCTCGGGAGCAGAAGCAATGAAGACAGTTTTCTTCCCGAAAATTCCCTTCTGCACGATCCCTTTGCGGATGAGAGACTCCAGCACGACGTACGCGGTTGGTCGGACCACGCCCGCCTTCCTTGCAACCGTCTGGACAGGCGCCTGCCCGAGTTGAAGGAGGGCGACGTAGACCGCGGCTTCTTTCGGAGTCAGCCCAAGCTTTTGGAGATCCTGTTCGGGAACCATGACCCTTACCGTGCAAGATTTACAATGTCTTGGCAAGCCCCTGATGCTCCCCCGTTGTCCGGAGCATGTCCCAGATCACAAGAACATTCACGGCCACAATGAACGTCACCACGGCGGCGATCAAGGCGCGCAGAGGAATACTTCGCTGTACAGGAACAAGGAGCGGCTCGTTTGTCGCCACCCGAAACTTGACGGTGGATTGCCCCTCCTCGTTAAAACGCACGGTGCGCTCGCGGACGGCGTCGCGGATAGCCTCGAGCATCTCCTGGGCTTCCGACTCGGACCGCGCGTGAAGCCGCAGTTCGACAAGCTGCCCGGACAACCGCCGCACCGTAAATACCTGCGCCAGCCGCCGGACCGAGAGGCGTTCTTGCGGAATCCGCGCAGCGCGGAAGATTTTCGCCACAAAATCCGGCGCGGTGAGCCACCCGGCGAGCGTCTGGGAAAAGAGGTCCGTCGCTTGGAGCGCGTAATACCCGTCGTACTCGTACGTATCCGACGGCGGCCGTTGTGGGATGGGAATGGTGAATGTTTGCACCGCCTCGACGCCTTGGGGGAGTCTGGAGACGAGGATTGCCGTGACGATCGCGGAGATGCCGGAAAGGAGGAGTATTCTCCGGAACGAGCGCTGGAGAAGGATGACCACCGGAGTCATGGTCGCGCGGATTCTCGGACGAACGGGAACGCCACCGCGCGCCGCTTGCGTGGAAAATGTTCCCAGGCGTCGCGGACGAGTTCCATGAAGCCCACTCTAAAGTGCCGCGTGTCAAACTGCAACGCGTGCCGCCGAATGGCAGGAGGATCAAACGAGATGCGGAGGAGACGCTCCACCGCCCCGGCGAGACTGTCCGATGTTTGCTCATGAAAGAACACCCCCGTCACACCGTCCACCACGGTTTCCAGCGCGCCGCCGCCCGCGTAGGCGACGACAGGACGGCCGGCCGCCGCGGCTTCGAGCGGCGTAATGCCGAAGTCTTCTTCTTGGGGGAAGACGAACGCGCGGCAATCGCCAAACATCGCGCGGACGATCGCGTCCGGAAGAAACCTGTGGAAGCGAATCATGGGCCCGGCAATACTGCGGAGCCGTTCCTCTTCCGGCCCCACGCCCACGATGTCCAAGGGGAGTCCCAACGCATTAAACGCCTCAATCGCGAGATCAATGCGCTTGTAGGGCAAGAGCCGGCTCACGAGGAGGAACCGCTCCGACGGCGACGAACGAATTTGGAGTGCGGAGCATTCCACGGGCGGATAGAGCACTCGCGCGTCGCGGCCATAGTACTTCCGAACGCGTTGCGCAACGAAGCGGGAGATCGCCATGAAGGTGTCAACACGGTCCGCCGCGAGTGCATCCCAAAATCGGACGTAGGTGAGCGCGAAAGGAATAAGCGGCCGAAAAAATTCCGGGATGCCAAACTCGCGTACATACCGGTGACTATCGTCCCAGGCGTACCGCATGGGCGTAAAACAGTACGAGAGATGCAGCGTGTCCGCGCGCGTGAGAACACCTTTTCCAAAGGAGTGCGATGCGGAGATGACCAGGTCGTACCGCGAGAGATCAAAACGTTCCACGACGAGCGGCATCACGAGCGGGAAGAGCCGATGACGCGAGCGGGCAAATGGGATGTGCTGGAGAACGCTCGTCCGAATCCGCGTGGCATCAAAGAACCCCGCAGTAACCCGCGGGTCATGAAGGAGCGTGAAGACGGGTGCGTGGGGAAACATCTCCATGAGGACACCGAGAACTCGTTCCGCGCCACCGAACTGAATGAGGTAGTCATGGACGAGAGCGACCCGCATGGGCTCTAGCGTAACACACGTCATTTTTTTCTCGCGGGGAGGACAGCCCAGTGCCCAGCCGCGAGAAAGATCACCCGGCCTGTAACAGGAGCCAAGAGGCGATCACGGAGTATTCAACACCCACGAGGAGCCAGTAGCCCGCCACGCCCACGAGCGTCGTCACACTTCCTTTCGAATGTCCCCAGTTCACGAGAATGAGGGGGAGGAAGAAACCCAGCCACACCTTGATCGCGAGTTTCACGATGTCCACGTTGTTGCGGATGCCGCGGTTCTCGATGAACGTGCCCATGGCAACCGCAAGCACCACGAGTGCAATCACAAGAAGCGCGAGATTCTTCCCCCTCGCCTCGCGCGCGGCGTCCTCGCTCCCCAAGAGCTCCGTATCGACCTTGGGAAAAAGATACTGAAACCAAACCATGCGGCTCACGAGAGCGACGATCCCCGCTGTGATGACGTACCCGACCATAAAGATATCAACAATGAAGGGTGAGCCCTCCAGCAGGAGGATCATAGCACAAGGGCAAGAGAAAGGAAAAGCATGAGACCGAGACCGTGTTCCTGCGCACAAGCCCCTTGTGCAGCATCCCTCTTCTCGTGGGCGGGTTGTGGAGAATACGGGGACGGCGCCCTACACCGCCGACCGGTCCCAGAGAAGTTTCCAGAACGTCTTGAAGAGAATTTGGATATCGAGCTTTAAGCTCCACTGCTCGACGTACTGGATGTCGAGTGTGGCCTCTGCTTCAAAGGAAAGATCGGAACTCCCCGAGACCTGCGAAAGTCCGGTCATCCCGGGCTTGATCGTGAACAGCGTGCGATGCTCCTTCCGATACTGGGAAATTTCCTCCGCGAGGTGCGGACGCGGCCCGATGAGACTCATCGTGTTCCGGAGGACATTCCAGAGCTGTGGGAGCTCGTCAAAGCGTGTCCGACGCAGAAACCGACCCACCCGCGTCACACGCGGGTCATGGCGGATTTTGAAGAGCGGACCTTGGCGTTCGTTCAGGGGGAGGAGCTCCTCTTTGTGCGCATCCGCGTCTTGCCCCATGGTCCGGAACTTGGTGATCCGAAAGGGCTGCTGATGCCACCCGATCCGTTTCTGACGGAAGAAGACCGGCCCCGGCGAATCCCAGACAATGAGAAACGCGACGATAAGAAAGAGTGGCGCGAGCAGTGTGAGGCCGAGCACCGACCCGATGAGATCAATGCCGCGCTTCGCCACTCTTCCCCATCCGTCGAGCGGCGTTCGGCGGAGCTCTACGAGGGGATAGCTCACGAACGTGCGCGTGCGGACATTGGACACGCGCGTGGAGTAAAGGTTTGGCACGTACTTGTACTCGAGTTTATAATCCTCGCAGAAATCGAGAAGCTGAAGGTTGTGTTCTTCCGGGAGCAAGGGATCACATTGGATGATCTCGTCCAGGCCATGCTCTGCGCGGATCCGCTCCAGCGCCTCGCGTTCGAACCGCGCCAACCGCCCGACCACGCGGTAGCCGAGACGTTTATTGCTCGCAATTTCCTGTGCCAGGTGGTCCGCGACACTCGTTGCGCCTACGAGGACAATCCGATGCAACCCGATACTCCGTTCGAGGAGGCGCATCTGTACGGTGCGGATGCCATACCGCGCGATAGCGACAAGGATCATCGATGACAACCAGGCGCCGACGAGAATGAACCGTGACTCGAATACGTCCGCCCGGAGGAACATCCAGAGGATGATTCCCATCGCGCTCATCGTCACACCGACGGCAATGCGCGTGAACTCATCGATCGCGCGGCGGGTCGCTTCCATGGTATACAGCCCGAGCATCGCAAAAATCGCGAGCGTGACCACAGCGATGATGACGACAAGCACGAGGAACTCCCGGAGCGGCAAATCTACCGCAAAGAGCACGGGGCGCAAGCCGCGCACCGTCGGGCTCACGCGAATGGCGTAGGTTCCGACGCTCGCGATGACGATCACGAGGAAATCCACCGGAAGCAGGATGGCGTCGAAGAAAATTTCAGATCGTTTCATGGAAATGGAGTGTACGCCCGTCCCCGCCTGCATGGCGACAGTAGGCGAACGGCTGTACACCGCACTGCGGTGCTGGAGCCGTGATTCCGAAAAATTCACGACTCCAGCGGAGGGCAGCTATACGCCGGGTTCTGTCCACGGTCGGCACGCTGGAGTGTCCTGCCGTCCGGGGATGATCATCTCTCTGTGGATGCGTCTCGCGACGCACCTCATGCTCGCGACCATTTGAGGTCCCTGACGGATCGCGCCGCGATCCTCGGGGTACCCCATTGCTTGCGATTGCACCGGGTGGGGTTTGCCTCGCTCCCGCATCACTGCGGGACCGCGTGAGCTCTTACCTCACGATTTCACCCTTACCAAGCCCCTCTTGACTTGGTCAATACCGCACTCCCGCGTCACCGTTCTCGTTGAGCGACGGAGATGATGCATCTGTACAAAGTAAAAGAGGGGCTGGGCGGTATCATTTCTGTTGCACTCTTCCAGAGCGGAAGTCCCTCCGAACAGAATCCACGTGGGGTATGCTGTTCGGCGGCAGACGCCTCTCTCTTCCCTCGCCTCGCGACGGGTTGTCATTAGCAACCACCCATAGCTGCTCAAGTCCGTTGTGACGGTACTCGAGGGTGCCCGGACGTTCCTCCCCGCATCATGTGCGTGTGGCGATCATCCACTACCCTCCGCGCGCCGCACTGTATCGCAGAGAGCAAGGAATGTCAATGTGGCGAAGGGTGAAGCGGGAGGAGAGAAGCAGAGGAGAACGTATGGGTATCCCGATCGCCTATCTCCTCTGACCCTCAGCTTCATCCAAGGCTCGGTTCACGAGCGCGTCGGCTGCGCGATTCTCTTTTCGGGGAATTGACGTGTACGTCACCCGATGAAAATACCGCGCGAGGTCCGTGACGTACGCAGCATGAGCACGCAGGCGGGGATCTCGCATGCGATAGATTCCGGTAAGCTGCCGTACGACAAGCTCACTGTCGAGGAAACAGGCAACCTCTTGAGCGCCGTGCGTCCGTGCTTCTTCAAGGCCGCGGATGAGCGCGCGATACTCCGCGACATTGTTCGTGGATTCACCGATCGTTTCTGCGAGGAATATTTTCGGCTGGTTCGTCTCGGGAAACTCCAGCACAACGCCGATGGCCGCCGGA
Source organism: uncultured Candidatus Saccharibacteria bacterium (assembly GCA_964372305.1). Classification (GTDB taxonomy): domain Bacteria; phylum Patescibacteriota; class Andersenbacteria; order UBA10190; family CAIZMI01; genus CAYJQK01. The sequence goes on from CAYJQK010000029.1 coordinate 6,221, forward strand.
CCGGGGTTGCCGCGTGCGCCGCCGTCCGTGTGGAGAATAACTTTCATGGTCCGCCGCCCGTGGCTGACGCTGTGGAAACGACACGTGCGGCACTCGCCGTGTCCGGCACACGGAATGCAACGTCCCGGATGTGGAGGTCAACCTTCTCCCGAAAGCGGAACTGGTCCAAGTGAACTTCCCCGACGACATCCAGAATCTCCCCGCGTGACGGCACCGTTCGCTCGCGCCACCGGAACGCAACTGCGGAGATCGGCGCGCCCTCCCCTGCGGATGGGACAAATTCAAAGCGGAGATGTTCGCCCGTAGATCCCAGTGGTCGCACGGTTAAGACGCGCAGCCGTTCTAAGAGAAACACGGGACGTGCATTCCCTTCCCCATGCGGTTCCAGCGCGAGAAGCTCGCGTGCGCAACGCACCGTGAGAAGCTCGGGAGAAAGCGAGCAGTCAACCTGGAGCGATGGACGAACGATTGTCGTGGTTCCCGACGCGTGCGACGTAAAAAACTCGGTCACTGCCGGTAACACGGCGCGGGGAAACGAAAATCCGGCAGCGTTCGCATGTCCGCCGAATTTCGTCAAGAGTGATGAAACGTTGCCGAGAAGATCCACAAGGTTTACCGTCCCGTTCCCGCGAATGGACGCGACGCACGTGTCGTCGCGAACGCCAATCACCACCGCTGGACGATAAAATTCTTCGGCGACTCGCCCCGCGAGAAGTCCAAGGAGACCAGCGGGCCACGGACCCGCCACGCACAGGATGCTCGGCAGCGGGATCGTGCGCGTCGCCGTCTCGCGGATCGCGTCGAGCGCGCGTGCGGTACTCGCGCGACGCTCCGTGTTGCTCTCCTCAAGCGCAGTCGCGAGCTGTTCTCCCTCACGACGATCCCGCGTCGTCAAGATTTGGAAGGCGAGATCGGCATGGCGCATCCTTCCCGCGGCGTTCAAGCGAGGAATGATGGAAAATGCCATCGTGCGCGCATCACAGGTCGCGAGTTGCACCCCTGCGTGTTCCGCGAGCGCCACGACGCCGGGACGTCGTCCCGTACGGAGAACCTTCAGCCCCCACTTCACAAACGCGCGGTTCTCGTCACGGAGCGGAACTCGGTCGGCAAGCGTGCCGAGTGCGACCAAGTCGAGAAGCCACTTCTCTTCCCCCTCGCGCCTATGCACACGAAAAATCTCGCGCGCGACAAGGAACGTCACACCCACCGCCGCGAGACGCGGGAACGGGTAGGTGGTTCCCGAGCGCGCGGGGTTGACCACCAGCGCTCCATCCGGACAATCGCCCTGAACTTCATGGTGGTCAATCACGACAACCTCCGCGCCGCGTTGCCGGGCCTCGGCGATTTCCTCATGAGCGTTCGTGCCGTTGTCCACCGTCACCAGCAGTGTCGCTTTGGGCACAAGCGACCGGACGGCAGACACACTCAAACCATACCCGTCGTGTTCGCGATGCGGCAGCATCACTCGCGGCTTCACCCCGAAGACGGTCAGCGCCTCCGCGAGGAGCACACTCGAGGTGACCCCATCAACATCGTAGTCACCAAAAATGGCGACGGATTCGCCGCGCGCGCAGGCATACCGCAGACGGTCAACCGCCGGCCCGAAATCTGGAATACCGTTCGGGTCGTGTCGGTACGCCTCGTACTCGGGCATCCGGAACGCATCGCGGACATCGGGCGAGACGCCGCGAACCTCAAGGAGACGATGGAGGAGATCATCAACCGACACGGGGATATTCGCCGGATCCGACTGGAAAACCCACCGGTACATGCCCCCGTCGGCGCGCCAGTCGTCACCCATGGAAACTACCGTCGTCCCTCACGCCGGAGCTGGATGCCGGACCGGCGTACCCGTTCCTCAAGCACGGAACGCGTGAGCAGACCGTGTTGCACCGTGTGCGCGCTGACGACGGACGCCACGTTCACGGCCGCGGCCTGTGCGGCTTGCACGGCATCTCCATCATAGAGGTGGAGTCCCGCAACGAACGTTGCCGCGAAGGCGTCTTCAAGGCCAGTTATGTGTGCGACGGCGGCTGTTGGAGGAGGCACGGTAATGGTCTCCTGTTCCGTGATGATCGTGGCCGCACCATGACTCTCGGTGATCACCGCGATGGTGGGGCCATTGTCGCGAAGCCTCGCGGCAAGCGCTTCCGGCGTAGACACCGTGAGCGTGCGGTCGCCAAGAAACACCGGTGCGTCATGCGCAGAAACGCTGCACAAAGTCGCCCGCGAGAGCAGCGCGCTGAAGGTCTGCGCGCCGGCACGGATCTCTCGAGAGCTCGGGACGAAGGCAAGATGTGTTTCTTCCTTCGCCAGCGCGCTCAAGAGAAACTGCTGATTCTCCTCGAGTGTGTCGCCGAGCGTCTGGAGGTATACCCAGCGCGTCGTATGCAATGTTTTCTGGACGTCCTCCGTGATCTCTACCAGACGACTGGCGCTCGGAACACAGAGATTCGTTTGCTCTCCGGTACGCTCGTCGAGAAGGATAATGTTGATCCCGGTCTGTTCCAGCGACACGTTCATGAGCAGCGAGGTATCGACGCGCTCCTTCTTGAGCTCTTGCACGAGCGCTTCGCCAACTTCGTCTCGCCCGGTCGCGCTCACGATTCCGACATGGATCCCCAGCCGCGCACACGCGACCGCGGCATTCGCTGCGCCTCCCCCGAGGGACATGTGGAACGCCTTTGCTTGATGGTGTTCTTGCGTCTTCACCACCAGCGCTTGCCGGTCACGGTCAAACAGGATCCCTGCTGCATCCGTACGGAGAATACAGAGGATGTCTCGGAGCGTCTCCCCAATCGTGAGCACATCGAACACTTGCTGACGCATAGTTCTCTTCTAGTATACTCCATCTCCGTGCCGTCATTGACGGGAACGGCATCAGAATGTCCAGGGGGCATTTTCATCTGCCGCGAGACAGAGCGGATCGCCCGGCGTCACCGCTTTCGCGCGCGGATGGCGAGGAAGAGCGGAATTTCCTCCCGGGCTCGATTCTCCCGCCGCGCGGTCCGGCCCTTGCCACTGGTCTTGTTGGATACCCATTCTTCCAGCCGCTCTATGGTAAATCCCGCATCCGCGAGGAAAGCGCAAAGCGCCGTCAGGGAGTAGTGGAAGGACCACGTCACCGGCGAGCGTACACCTTTCCCCGGATTCGTGACGATGGGGATTTTCATCCGTGAGAGGTATCTGTCAACCCTCCGGTAGAGGAGGTCCCGCTCTTCATCAACACCCCAGGAAGATTGGCGGGGAATCCGAAAACAGGGGTGGTTGACCACGATGACGAACACCGCGCCGGAAAGGAGATGCCGCGCCGCGTTTTCCATGACCGCGTCGGGACGCTGGACATTTTGGAGCGCGAGGATACTCGCGCCATGGCTAAAGTCCTGTCGCGCAAGTGCGAGCGGCTGCGTGATATCGCCGACAACATAGGCGTGCGCGGGACTCCGATCGATCCTTTGGGCTTCACGAATGAGCGACGGCGCAATGTCAATGCCCGTATACGCGACATTCCGTCCGACGTGCCGTCCAATCACCCCTTGCCCGCACGCGAGGTCGAGGACGCGCGCCTGCGGATCGAGCGCCAAGAGACGCAGCGCGCCGGGGAGAACAACGTGCTGGTGATAATAGTGTCCTTCGCGTCCGACGAGCGGCGCATACCACGAAGAAACAGCGTCCCACGAAGTTTCTCTTCCTCGGCGTGAGTGAGCCATCACGTGGAGAGTGCGCGCGCGCCGAGGTACTGTGCTCGCTCTCCGAGTTCGCGCTCGATCTCGAGCAACCGATTGTACTTCTCGACGCGCTCTCCGCGCGAGGGGCTCCCCGTCTTGATTTGCCCGGCATCCGTGGCCACGGCGAGGTCCGCAATGAACGTGTCGGCTGTCTCTCCGGAGCGATGGGAGATGACAACGCCATACCCGTGGTCCTGCGCTACACGCACCGCAGCCAGGGTTTCCGAGAGCGTGCCGATTTGGTTGACCTTGACGAGGATGGCCGTCGCCGCGCACCGGGTGATGCCCTCATTGAGCCGAAGCACGTTGGTGACAAAAAGGTCGTCACCCACAACCTGCACCTTCCGTTCTCGGAACGTTTCCGTCGCTTGCTGCCACCCCTCCCAATCGTCTTCCCAGAGAGGATCTTCAAGAGAACGAATGGGGTGCGCGGCACACCAGGAACCATAGAGCGCGAGGAGATCTTCTCGAGAAAGCGTCGCGCGAGGGGCGTGGAGCAGATACGCGCGCGTCTGCGGGTTGAAGAATTCCGATGCGGCAGCGTCCAATCCAAACACGACGTCTGTGCCCGGGGTTCGCCCTGTCCTTTTGGTCGCTTCTGAAAGAAGTGGGAATACCTCCTCGTTGTTTTTCAGCCGTGGCGCATAGCCCCCTTCGTCACCGACACTCGTGGAGTGTCCATCCTCCCGCAGCACATCGGCAAGCGCGTGAAAGATCTCCGCGCCCGCGCGCAGCGCCTCGCGGAACGACGCAGCGCCAATCGGGAGTAGGAGATACTCTTGGATATCGAGCCCCGAATCCGCGTGGCGACCGCCATTGACGACATTCAAGAACGGGACCGGGAGAATCCAGGAACCATCGGTTGGCCGTCCCGCAAGGCGTCGGAGGTACGCGTAGAGTGGCAGATCCGTTGCCTTGGCCGCGGCCCGCGCGACGGCCAGCGACACGCCGAGCAGCGCATTCGCTCCCAGGCGTTCCTTTCGCTCTGTTCCATCAAGCGCACAAAGCGCCGCATCAATGCTTTCTTGGTCCGTCGCTTCCTTCCCGACGAGCGCGCGCTGGATTTCTCCCTCAACGTGCGCCACGGCCTTCTGCACACCTTTTCCTTGGTACCGCGCGGGGTTACCATCACGGAGCTCCTGAACCTCATGCGTGCCCGTGGACAACCCGGAGGGCACGCTCGCCTCCCCAACGCTCCCGTCATCGCACCCTACGCTCACGCGGAGCGTCGGGTAGCCCCGGGAGTCCAGGATCTCCTGCCCGCGAAGAGCGGCAATACTCGGCATGCGACACTACTCCGTCACCGCGTCAACAGCCGGCAGCGGCTCGCCTTCAAGAAACGCGATCATCGCACCGCCCCCGGTCGAAACATGATCGAAGGTGTCCGTGAGGCCCATCTGTCGCAACGCGGTCACCGTATCACCGCCGCCAACAACCGTGTAGGCGCCGGACTTTGCCGCACAGCGGGCGAAGGCGCGCGTCCCTTCCGCGAACCCTGGCTCCTCCACTTTTCCCAGCGGGCCGTTCCAGATGCACGTTCCGGCGCCGCCGACGACGCCGCAGTACCGCGCGATCGTCTGCGGACCAATGTCGTACACACGATCGGCATCCCCGATCTCGTCAACGGATACCGTGAGGGGTCCCGCCGCCCCCGGGTGAAAAACCCGCGTGTCCGTCGGGAGAACAATCTGCTTCTCAAATTCCGTCCAGAGTTCGCGCACCGCATCATCAAGGTGCGGCTCGACCAGCGAGGCCCCGAGCGGAAACCCCTGCAGACGCAGGAACATGTTTGCGACACCGCCTCCCGTCAGTAGAAACTCAACACGGGGCAGGAGATGCCGCAACAGCGAGATCTTTGTTTCGATTTTTGCCCCGCTCACGAGGGCCACGAGCGGGAGACGAGGATGTTCCGTGATTGTCTGAAGCACCGTGACTTCTCGCGCAAAAAGCATGCCTGCGTAACTCGGCAGGTAGTCGGTAATGGCAGCAACGGACGCATGCGCGCGGTGCGCAACGGCAAAGGCCTCATTGACGTAGAGCTCGCCGAGTTCCGCGAGCGCCCGGGCGAACGCGGGATCGTTCGCCTCCTCCCGCGGATCGAAGCGGAGATTTTCGAGAAACAGAACCTCTCCATCACGGAGAGCGAGCGCCGCATCGCGCACGACAGGCCCCACCACAACCTCTTGGAACCTCTCGGGAACCTGGAGCGCCTGGGCGACGATCTTCCAGACCTTCGCCATCCGGTACTTTTCGACCACGGTACCCCCAGGGCGACCAAGGTGGGCGAGGAGGATCAAACGCGCGCCACTCTCGCGGAGGGCGACGAGTGTTGGGAGACACCCGATGACGCGGTGATCCCCACCGGGCTCGATGTTCCCCTGCTCATCGAGATCCACGTCACCGTCAATCCGGACGAGAACGCGCTTGCCACGAACACGTACTCCTGCAATGGACCGAATCTTCCTGGGAGACGCAGAAGACGAGAGCAGATCTGGTTTCTGTTCTGCGGTCTCTGGTCTCCGGTTTCCGGTTTCTGGTCTGCGGTATGCGGTCACGCCGCGAGTTTCTTCCCTACCGCCATAGCCTGTTCGACAAGCCGATTTGCATACCCCCACTCGTTGTCATACCAGGCGACGACCTTCACGAAGTTTCCTCCCAGGACATTCGTGAGCGAGAGATCGACAGTCGCGGAGTGCGGATCACCGATGAAATCGCTCGAGACGGCCGGTTCGTCGGTCACCGCGAGAATGCCCTGATATAACGGGTGACTCACGGCGCGTCGGAAGACCTGCTGCACCTCGTCCACCGTCGTGGGCTTCCTTGTGAGGACGGTGAAGTCCGCGAGGGAAACCGTCGGCACCGGCACACGAATGGACAACCCGTCGAATCTCCCATTCAGCGACGGGAGCGCGCGAATCGTCGCTTCTGCGGCGCCCGTCGTGGTCGGCACGATGTTGTACCCGGCCGCGCGGGCGCGGCGGAGATCCTTGTTCGGCCCATCAATGAGGTTCTGGGTTGTCGTCATGGCGTGAATGGTCGTCATGAGCGCGCGCTCGATCCCCCAATGTTCATCAATGACCGCCGCGACTGGCGTGACACAATTCGTCGTGCAGGAGCCGTTGGCGATGATATCCTGCGATGCCAACGCGTCTTCATTCACGCCGAGAAGAATGGTGTCCACATCCACACTTTCCGTGGGAGCGGAGATCACCACGCGCTTTGCGCCTGCCGCGAGGTGCGCCGTGGCCTTCTCCCTTGTCGTGAAGAACCCCGTACACTCCAGCACAACGTCAACCTTCAGCTCCTTCCAGGGAAGCTCTCCGGGGTCTTTCTTCGCAAACACCGGGATCGGTTTCCCCGCCACGATGAGGTGGGCATCATCGTGAGACACCTCCGGCGCATAGCGCCCGTACACGGTGTCGTATTTCAGAAGATGCGCGAGGTGTAAAATCGGCGTCAGGTCGTTCACTGCCACGACCTCGAGGTCGCTTTTCTCCAGAGCGATTTTCAACACAGGACGGCCAATGCGCCCGAAGCCGTTGATCGCAACCCGTGTTGCCATGCAGAAACGATACCACGGGAGACCAGAAACCGGAAACCACTGTATCCGGCCACCACATCCTGGACACGGAGAGTCGAGAGAAGTTGCCCATGACGGCGAGGGTGTGCCGCGAGCTCTCGTGGATGAGACGCCGTGTCGCGTCTTCACGTTGCGCGGAGATCGTGACACCGGCGTTCTCCGTCGGAAGACTGCCACTGGACATGCGGCCGAGGTCGGGCATCTTTTGGCTCACGGAAGATCCCTCCTGAGACATGGGAGCGCGTCGCTCCCGTGCTTTGTTTCCTGAACGCTGAACCCCGGTAGTCGCTATTCGCGACCAGGGAAGGAGTCGACGAAGTAGTACCTCTCCGCGTATGCCGGAGTCCCATCGGGGCGGATGTGGAACCATTCCTCTCCCTTCTGAACCCCGGCGAGCCCTTCGGAGAAGGAGCCGACATTGTCGTATCTCTCCGCGTATGCCGGAGTCCCATCGGGGCGGATGTGGAACCACTCCTCTCCCTTCTGGGCCCCGGCGAGCCCTTCGGAGAAGGAGTAGGCGTAGTCGTACCTCTCCGCGTATGCCGGAGTCCCATCGGGACGGATGTGGAACTCTTCCGCTCCCTTCCGGACCCGGGCGAGCCCTTCGGAGAAGGAGTAGACGAGGTCGTATCTCTCCGCGTATGCCGGAGTCCCATCGGGACGGATGTGGAACTCTTCCTCTCCCTTTCGGACCCGGGCGAGCCCTCCGGAGAAGGGGCTGACTTCGTTGTATCTCTCCGCGTATGCCGGAGTCCCATCGGGACGGATGTGGAACATTTCCTCTCCCTTCCGGACCGAGGCGAGCCCTTCGGAGAAGGAGCCGACACCGTCGTATCTCTCCGCGTATGCCGGAGTCCCATCGGGACGGATGTGGAACCCTTCCTTTCCCTTCCGGGCCCAGGCGAGCTCTTCGAAGAAGGGGCCGACATTGTCGTATCTCTCCGCGTATGCCGGAGTCCCATC
>CAYJQK010000030.1:0-14000 GCA_964372305.1 uncultured Candidatus Saccharibacteria bacterium
GTATTGTTTTACGGCGACTGTTCCATACCTACCAGTTCCTTTTTCAAAAAGGAGGGTGACATATGCAGGTGATTGTTCAGTTTGACCAAGAGGAAGATCACGTCCGAGCCGTCGGTGTGCTTAGTGAAGCAGAAGAGACGTACCACGGCGTTGGGAAAGGAACCATCCTCGTGTCTAACGCCGCCGTCCGTATGCTTCGCATGGAAGGCATCCGCTTCCATGTTGTCGGGGAAGAACGGAGAAAGGAGGAACCGCAATGACGCGAGTCCGCGACTTCAACGCCGCTGCTCTCGACACTCACGTTTCTCCTTGGCTGCAAGTCTCGTGGAAGACTGGTGTGTTCTTCGAAACTCGCGTCTGGCAGTTCATCATTTTCCTTCCACGTTGGCTGGTGAGTGCCGAAGCGCGAGAACGTATCTGTACCGATGAAGATCAGAAAAACCTTGAGGAACTGCTGCAACGCGACTTCGGCGGTTACACCTCAAGTACCACTGATGTTCTTGGTTTTGGCCATCGTGGTGCGGTATTCGAAACGAACGTTCATCGGCAAATCACCGTTCTCGCTTCACGCTGGAGAGGAACGAAACGGTACCTCCAAGCACTGCGCAAAGAACTCGAAGAGTGCAGTGGAGAAGAGACCATTTTGATCCTCCGTCAGGAGCTGGTGATTACCTAAATCTCACGGGCACGCCTCGAAGCAACTCGAGACACGGCCCTTTTTCTTTTCTGAAACTTGTAGGTCATAGTGGAGGACGTGAGAACTATTTTTGAGAGATTAAATGATGCAACTATTTATATACCTGCCGTCAAAATAGCGTAAATGCAATATAGCACCCTACCGTCTAACTCACCATATCTGTTACTCTGAAAGAATGGATGAAAGCAACGTGGTTATTGGAAAGGGAAATTTAGCTGGTAAAGGAGTATATGCGAACCGAGATTTTAAGAAAGGTGAAGTAGTGATTCAATATACTCTTAAGTCTCTGGCCGAAGATGAATTCCAGAGCCTGCCAGAGAGTGAAAAAATGTTTACGCATACGCATTGGGGCACTGTCTACCTGTATTCTGAACCTGAAAGATATGTAAATCATTCGTACAACCCGAATACTTGCCAAGATTTAACTCATCAATGCGAGGTGGCACTACGGGATATTAAAAAGGACGAAGCAATAACAACTGATGAGACAAAAGATGACATTTCGTAACGTCACCTGTTGTATCACTTATTATTCCAACTTCTAGTCTGCCAACTAGTTCCAACCTTTCCTGCGCATAAACAAAACAATCCCTCTATTTGGCGGATATTTTACTATGTAGCGAATATTACACGAAGCTCGAACTTTTTTCGAACAGCGCTAAAGGAGCAACCCAGCCACAGTGCCTAGATTCGGCACTGCACGCAGAACAGGTTCCCTCGTAGTTGTTGTTTTGAGGGCCCCCAGCGCTGTACGTCGGGAAAGGAATGGGAACCTGTTCTGCGTATCTCTGCTTTTGAGAGCAGAGCAGCGGGCTAAGTCATGTGATCAAGTTTAGTGAAGCTCAGTTGCTCCCTTCTCTCACGTACACTGCTCTAGTTGATAGTGAAAATGGGATCTATGGGAAATCTTCAAAAACGAGCGTAATTTGCTCTCACGCCCAATATGCAATTCTTAACTTGGTATTGTTCTACCCTTTGGCATAATGCCTCGTCTCTAACGTCTCGTGCGGCCGAAAAGAAACAACGTTGCTTCCCCTCTAGGGTTTGAAAATTATTTTCGCAAAAAGCTGCATCAATCTTATTAAAGTCAACGAATGAGAGATAACAACGCTCTCGAATGTTTGCTTGAGTTAATCCTTTGCATAAAGAAATATTCTTCTTTTGAACGGCGAAGAAGCCATAGCAAACACCCTTTGCATTTTCGCTCTTAATAAGATCGCAAATAGCTATGTTATTCGCAGCTTTTGCAACTTTGTCTAAACAATAATCATCCGAGCTATAACAAGCTTTCGGATTCTTGCTGGACACCGCAACTTGCTCATGACAACGTTGCTTAAGCTCACTAGTTGAAGGCGCACCCATAGAGAAAGAGTTACCAAAAACTTTTTCGCAAATTTTGACGTCATTCTTTGCAACTGCTTCTGCTATAAATTTGTCAGACTTGTCAGCCTTGATACCAACAGCCATAATATACCCAATTATTAATAGCGGCACAAAAAAAAGTGTCAATACTACAGCAAGTAATAGTTTGTAATGTTGCATATCCTAAATAATGATATAGATGAGTAAATTATTATTTCTCGAAAGAAAACGAGTGCAACATCTGGCGACAAACATCCGTACTGATTGTAACATCATCATTTCTACACTGCAGTTCCGCTACGCGATTGTTGGGCTCTAAGATAAAAAGCACAATCGTTTCGGATGGAATAGTCGACCAGGGAACAGTCTGGGTGTGGACAAATTCAATGGCATCACGCCCGTTGATAGTTAACGGAGTTCCTGTGGGTATTAATTTTTCAACTTCTTTCCTGAAGTAAGCTTTCCATGGGGACTTATCTGCATAATGCCATTCATCGGTAGATTGAATAAGTGGATCACCTACCCCACCGCTCAAAGGAAGCGTACTCGCGTGAGTCCAGCCTTCAAGAAGCCACTCTTGAAGGGTACTATAAGAATTTTTATATATGTGTATATCGAGCCCTCCCGTTAACGTTCGGTTTTTACTAGGCACCGAGATTATAAAAACATCTGTGCAAAGATACGGATCGTTCTGAGTGTTTCCACTATTCCCGAATGAATCACCAAAGGCTGGCTTAATCGCAGGGTGCATCTTTATGGCATAGTTGCAATCGGCACTCTTTAATTGCGTCCACTCCTGAGGCTTTGTCGATGACGAATAATATTTTATAGCTACTATAGTAAATAAACCTATTGCTATCACGAGTAGGTAAGGCAAAATGAATTGCTTCCAGAGAATACGTGTATACCCAGCAGAGAAAGTAACGCTATGAACGAGCAAGAGTAAGATAAAAATCGACAATGGCCCAGCCCATATGTCGAACCACGGAACTATAGATACCGGAATAGCAGCAATACCCATCAAAGAGGCATTGCTACTATAAAAGTCTAGGCTCACCCCATAATGCGTAGTAACAAGTCGTACGATCCTGAAAATGATGTAAAGAAACTCATATATAATAAAGGGTAGTAGAAGCAAAGCATATCTATCATTTTTTCTATAAAGTTGGAGGAAATAGATTATTCCGGGAGCTATAAAGAAAGGCATAGCCATTGGAAGAGCAAGCAATGCTAATCCGCCCGCAACAATTGCATAATAAAATACTATAAATATTGTTATCGCTACAGAAAAAAGTATCAGCAAGCGATAGGTACGATTTGAATACATGAGACTATTATAGGATAAATATTTGTCAAAGTATAGCCCTCAAATCAAAAACTTGACCAACGGTATAGAAGGGAGCAACTGAGCTTCACTAAACTTGATCACATGACTTAGCCCGCTGCTCTGCTCTCAAAAGCAGAGATACGCAGAACAGGTTCCCATTCCTTTCCCGACGTACAGCGCTGGGGGCCCTCAAAACAACAACTACGAGGGAACCTGTTCTGCGTGCAGTGCCGAATCTAGGCACTGTGGCTGGGTTGCTCCTTTAGCGCTGTTCGAAAAAAGTTCGAGCTTCGTGTAATATTCGCTGCCATTTGGGAAATCTCCGATCTTTTACAGACGCGTACTGTGCGTGGTTTTTATCCCTTGCCGTAGTTCGGCGCTCTGACAGTGCGTTCCAGGGTTTATTGAACGTAACGGTTACTCTGCCTGCGGTGAGATGACGGTTCTCGTCGTCGCATAATACGTGGCAGATCGACCAAAAGCGATATACACTATCAAGTAATGAATGATCGGTATTTTTTGTACGCACGTAAATCTACTGATGATAAAGAACGACAGGTGCTTAGTATCGAAGCGCAGCTTGCCGAACTGAAAGAATTTGCCCGCCGAGAAAATTTGAATATCGTTGATGTCCTTGTTGAATCCAAAACAGCAAAGAAGCCAGGCCGCGTTGTGTTTAATGAAATGCTTTCACGCATAGAGAGCAATGAAGCTGATGGCATCATTGCATGGAATCCAGATCGCCTGGCTCGCAACGCTGTTGATGGCGGGCAAATTATTAACCTCATAGATACAGGCAAGCTGCGCACCCTAAAGTTTCCGACGTATTGGTTTGAACCTTCTTCTCAAGGACTATTCATGCTCTCGATCGCTTTTGGTCAAGCAAAGTATTACATCGACAACCTTTCAGAGAATGTGAAGCGAGGACTTCGGCAAAAGCTGCGGCGGGGCGAATACCCAGGAGGAGCACCCTTGGGATATGTAAATGATTTGAGAACGCATACTATTACACCGCATCGCAAGCATGCCCCGCTCATCAAAAAACTGTTTGAACTGTATGCAACAGGTATATACACTCTGAAAGATTTAGAAACCGCATCATCCGAGTTGGGCATCATCAGCGATCGAACAAAGAAGCCCCTATACATCTCTATTATTCACCGAATGCTCAACAATCCTTTCTACATAGGATTGTTCAAATACAAAGGTGAGTTACATGAAGGAGTTCACGCGCCACTGATCGACAAAGCTACGTTTGATATGGTGCAGCAGGTCTTGCAAGAAAAAGGGAAGCCAAGAAAGAGTAAAGAAAAGTTACAGTTTCCGTTTCGTGGCGTGCTTACGTGCAGTGAATGTGGGCGGATGATAACAGCTGAACGGCACACCAAGAAATCTGGCTTGGTTTTCCGATATTACCGTTGCACCAAGAAAGGAACATCTTGCAAGCCGCCATATGTACATGAAGATAACCTTATTGAGCAAGTAAACGATCTTATTGCCAGCGTGGCTCTGCCCAATGATTGGGCTACGAAGATGCTACGCCAATGCACGGTATGGGAAAAAGAAGCAGCTCAATCATCTGCCTGTGCGGCATCTGAAATGAAGACAAAACTAGAAAAAGTAAAGGCGCGACTTTCTGTTCTTTTAGATACACACTTGGATGGTGCAATTGATGCCACAGAATACAAAGAAAAGAAGAATGAATTACTTGAGCAGAAAATAGACTTCGAAGAAAAGGTAGCTCTCATTTCCAGCACAGGCAGTAGCTGGCTCGAACCGTTGAAAAAATGGGTTCAAGACGCTCACCAAGCCCAAGCGGTATCTTTTTCAAGCCAAGAAGATGAGAAAGCAATCTTTTTGAAAAAGGTCGGCTCGAACTGTCATCTCACCGCAGGCAGAGTAACCGTTACGTTCAATAAACCCTGGAACGCACTGTCAGAGCGCCGAACTACGGCAAGGGATAAAAACCACGCACAGTACGCGTCTGTAAAAGATCGGAGATTTCCCAAATGGTAGCCCCACGGGGAATCGAACCCCGGTTTGTGCCTTGAAAGGGCACTGTCCTAGCCGTTAGACGATGGGGCCAAATCCAGCGGCAGTACTGTGCCATGACTGCGTTCACCCTGCAAACGACTCCGACCAGCCGCGTTGCTCTGCATTGCTCACGCCTGCGCGGTGCCAGGCGTTCTCTGTTCTGCTACGGTGAAGGCAATGCGCGTGCTTGCTATTGAAACATCGTGCGACGAGACGGCGGCAGCCGTGGTGGAAGGATTACCGGAGAGGGGTCCAGGATCAGGATCGGTCCGGGTATTGTCGAGCGTTGTCGCCTCGCAGGCTGATCTCCACGCGCAGACGAAAGGCGTTGTTCCGGAAATTGCGGCACGAGCACACGTGGAGGTGATGACACAGATTGTGGAGGAGGCGATCAATAGGACGGGAGAGAGTCGGCAGAAGACCGTCGGCGCGCTCGATGCCGTGGCGGTGACGACGGAACCGGGACTCAAGCCCGCACTGGTTATTGGCGAGACGGCGGCGCGGGCGCTCTGTGCGGCGTGGGGGAAACCGTTCATTCCCGTGCACCACATTGCGGGGCACATTGCGGCGGCGTGGCTGACGACGAAAGCGATAGGCCATCGGCACGAAGGAGGGGAATTTCTGGAACAAGAAGAAATCATCCATCAGTTTCCGATTATCATTCTTGTGGCGTCGGGTGGACACACGCAGCTCTATCGGATGGACGAGAACCTCCGGCTGCAACTGCTTGGTCAGACGCGGGACGATGCGGCGGGCGAAGCATTCGACAAAATCGCGCGGCTTCTTGGACTCCCGTACCCCGGCGGTCCCGCGCTGGCAACCCTCGCGGAACGCGGCGATGCCCGCGCGGTGAAGCTGCCGCGTCCCATGATCCATTCGGGCAATGACGATTTCAGTTTTTCGGGCCTGAAGACCGCGGTGTTGTATGCCCTGCGGGACAAGGGGAGAACGGAGAACGGGGGACAGGGGATCTCTCATCAAGAACGGGCAAACTTTGCGGCGAGCGCAGAGGAAGCGATCGTGGATGTGCTTGTGGCGAAAACCGTGCGCGCAGCCGCGCGCGAGGGCGCGGCGCAGGTCATCCTCACTGGTGGTGTTGCCGCGAACGCGCGCCTGCGGGCGCGACTCCGCGAAGCGCTGGGACCCATTCCCCTTGTGGTGCCGCAGCCGCGATTCTGCACCGACAACGCCGCGATGATCGGAGCCGCCGCGCTCCTTGGGTTTCGGGTGCCACAGTAAAAATCTCGCCAGGATATGGCGGGGCGCTGACGACGGGATGACACGGATCATGGGCGATCGTACGGTTTCGGTGTGTCAGGGTGTTTCTCCTCCGGCGGGGTCGGTGAAGATGGCAAAGGACAGCGAAGAACCGGTAGTGTACGCTGATCGAGAACGGTACCCATACTCTCCATGTCCGTGAAACCGTACGATCCGCAGTCTGTCGAGCGTGGTATCTCCCGCCGGTGGGAGCGCGCGAAGGTCTTTTCGCCGCCGGCGGCGCGGCGGCGGGGTCGGACGTCGTTTGCGATCGTCATTCCACCGCCGAATATTACGGGAAGCCTGCACGTGGGGCATGCGCTCAATGGCGCGATGCAGGACGTGCTCATCCGGTACCACCGGATGCGGGGGGACGATACGGTCTGGGTTCCGGGAACGGACCACGCGGGGATTGCGACGCAGAATGTCGTTGAGAAGGAGCTGCGGAGTGAAGGGAAGACGCGTCAGGACCTCGGGCGCGAGAAGTTCCTCGAGCGGGTCTGGGCATGGAAGGAGCGGTACGGAGAGACAATCACGCAGCAGATCCGGCGGCTCGGCTGCTCGTGCGACTGGTCGCGCGCACGATTCACCCTGGATGCCGAGTACGTCCGTGCGGTTCAGGAAGCCTTCATCCACTACGCACACCGGGGGCTCATCTATCGCGGCGACCGGATCGTGAACTGGTGCCCCCGCTGCGCCTCGTCTATTTCGGATCTGGAGGTGCGGTACGAAGAGAAGGAAGACGTGTTGTACGCGGTGCGCTATCCCCTTACGAAGAGAACCGGGAACAGGAAATCGGGAACAGGGACTGGACATATTGTCGTCGCGACCACGCGGCCGGAGACGATGCTGGGAGATGCGGCGGTGGCGGTGCATCCGGACGACGAAAGATATACAGCGCTCGTGGGGAAACGTGTCCGGTTACCACTGACGGATCGGGAGATTCCCATCGTGGCCGATCGCGCGGTGGATCCGCATTTTGGGACCGGCGCGGTGAAAGTGACGCCGGCGCACGATGCCACGGATGCGGAGATTGCAAAGCGACACGGACTGCCCACGAGGAATGTTATTGGTGAGGACGGTCAGATGACCGCGGCGGTCCCCGCGCCATACCGGGGACTTTCGGCGGACGCAGCGCGGGAGCAGGTGCTCACGGATCTCCGAGCGCGGGGCCTGCTGGTGCAGGAAACGCCGCACCGTCACAGCGTCGGGTCCTGCGAACGGTGCGGGACTGTGGTGCAACCACTCGTAAGCAAGCAGTGGTTTGTGCGGATGAAACCCCTTGCGCAGCCGGCGATTGACGTTGTGGAAGAGGGGCTCATAACGTTTCATCCGCCACGGTGGAAGAAACCGTTCCTTGCTTGGCTTCGTGGCGTGAAGGACTGGTGTATTTCTCGTCAGCTCTGGTGGGGGCACCGCTTGCCAGTGTGGTACTGCCAGGCTGGCAAGCGAAACTCGAAACTCGAATATGCACATATCGTGTTCTCGACGGTGAAACCGCGGCGGTGTCCGGAGTGCGGCGGGAGGGAGTTCGTACAGGATCCCGACGTTCTCGACACCTGGTTTTCCTCGGCGCTCTGGCCACTCGCGGTATTCGGGTGGCCGGAAGCGACCGCCGACCTCGCGCGTTTCTACCCCACAACCGTGCTCACGACGGCACCGGAGATTCTGCACCTCTGGGTTGCGCGGATGGTGTTCTCGGGGCTGGAGTTCACGAACCGGAAAACGTACCTGCCGGCAACGCAGTACGGAAAAACGAATCGTGCAGGGCAGGTCCCGTTCCGGGACGTCATCATTCACCAGACGGTGCTGAACATTCGCGGGCAGCGCATGAGCAAGTCCCTGGGGACCGGTATTGACCCCCTGGAACTCATCGAGAAGTACGGGGCGGATGCCACGCGGTTCGGGATTCTCGTCCAATTGCACGGTGACCAGCAAGCGTTACGTTTCGACGAGCATGCCGTCCGGACGGGACGGAATGTCGTGAACAAGCTGTGGAATATTGGACGGTTTCTCGAGCGACAGGCAAGAAGCAGGAGGCACGAGGTGGGCGGGAAACAGCGACGGGCCGCCTCTCGTCTCTCGTCTCTCGCCTTTGACACTTGGATTCAAGGTCGTCTAGCGGATGTCACCGAGGAAGTGACGAACGATCTGAACGCGTACCGGTTCGGGGAAGCGCTCCGCACGCTCCACGCGTTTCTGTGGGACGAGTTTGCCGATTGGTATGTGGAGGTCTGTAAAGTTCCCGAGATGACCGCACCGCGCGTCGCTCGTGATGTCTTTGTGACGCTCCTCCGTCTCTTTCACCCTTTTCTCCCGTTTGTCACGGAGGAACTCTGGAGAACGTTTGGCGATCACCCGTTGCTCACCACCGCCTCCTGGCCCATGGAACGGCGCACGAAACAGCGGTCTGCCGGAAAGACCAAGGCGCTCGGGAGCGTCGCAATCATCCAGGCAGTTGTGCGGCATCTCCGCTCCGTGCGCACGCTCCTCGGTATTCCTGCCGGGCAGAACATTCCCGTCCGCATCTGGGGTGAGGCGTCGCTGCTGCCGCTCTTTCCGGTGGTCATGTTCCTCGCGGGTTGCCGCACCGTTGCGAACGGTGCGCGCGACGCTGGCGCGTGGGTTCCCCTGCCAAGGGTGGGGCGTGTGCGCATGGCGCTCCAGCGCGATGCACTCGCGGGTCTCGATCTCACAGCGCACCTTGAAGCGGCGCGGCGTCGGGCGGCGCAATCACGGGTCCTTGTTCAGTCCACCGAGCAACGCCTAGAAACCATGCGTAAAGGCGCGCCGACAACGGTCGTTGCGCAGGCCGAGGAGCGCCTCATCGTGGAGCGACGCGATCTTCGTGAGCTGGAGCGTGCGGTCGAACTTCTCTCGCGTTTTCTCACCCAAAGCGAATCTTCGCAGCGGGAAGCTTCGACCCCATGACGAATCCAAGGGAATATTGCATTTCCTCCGTATCCTCATGGTATACTTCCAGCACGCAACCCCCATGACCGAGAGACGATCATTCTTCGAGCGGCTCACCGGCTCCGTCCGTCGCGGGGAGTCTTCCGAGGAAGATGCGCCAGAAACGATCGAGATCACCCCAACGCACGCGCACAGCGAAGAGGGGAACGAGTCCTCTCAGGGAGAAACGGAAACGGTTCCTGCGGAACGTGCGCATGTGCCGCACGCGGAGGACCAGGAAGGCCAGCTCACGGTGGATGTGTACCAGACGCCGGAGATGATCGTCGTGAAATCCACGATTGCTGGCGTGAAGCCGGATGACCTTGATGTGTCCATCACGAATGACATGGTCACGATCCGCGGGACCCGGCGTCACGATGAAGAAACCCGAGAAGAAGATTACTTCTACCGCGAATGTTACTGGGGGTCGTTCTCGCGGTCGATCATTCTGCCGGTAGATGTTGTTGCGGACAAAGCAGAAGCAAGCTTGAAAGACGGCATCCTCACGATCCGCATCCCGAAAGTAGACGCTCTTCTCACGAAGAAAGTCAAAGTGCGAGGATTCTAGGAGAACGGAGAAGTGACGGGAATGTTCGTGTGGACGCTCGTCGCTTTCGGTATTTTCGCGGGCGTGCTGACCGCATATGCCGGGTTGCGGCTGGCGCCCTTTGCCCCGACGCCGACCCGTGCGGTCGCGGCGGCGCTTGCGCTTGCTGACGTTGGACCCGGAGATACGGTGATGGACCTCGGTGCTGGCGATGGGCGAGTGGTGATCGCGGCTGCGCGCCGCGGCGCGCGCGCAATCGGGTATGAACTTTCCCCGTTTGTCTTTATTCTCGCGCTCGCGCGAACGTGCTGGAGCGGTACGGCTGCGCGCGTACTGCTCCGCGACACCTTTGTCGTGGATTTGTCACCAGCGACCGTCGTCTTTCTTTTTGGGATGCCGCGGACATCGCCACGCGTTGCCGCACATCTGGCGCGGACGCTTCGGCCGGGAACGCGTGTGCTCACATACATCTTCCCGCTCCCCGGGTGGACAACGCAGCGTTCAGTGCAACCGCCGCGCTGCGGCCGGATCTGGCTCTATTGCACTCCCCAGTGAGTTCGGACTCCTTTTTCTTTGTTCTCGCGTTTCTTCCTCTTGCATTTCTCCGCGCATTTGTCACACTGCAACATGTTCGTGAACTGACTTGAACAAGACACCCTCGTCGCACACAATGTACAACGTGTTCGGAGAACCCCACGACCCGTGGCGTAGCCGCGTATGGGAGTCTGTTCGTTTGACGAATTCACGTGCGCCTTCTTTATCGCTCTTCTCCAAACAATGAAACGTCCTTCGTTGTTTCCCCATCCCGTGGGTGCCCGCGCACGGCGTGCCCAGAGGACGGCCGCGTCTGCAGTGACCACTTCGGCTCTCGCGACGCGTCCGCGGAGTGAGTGTGAGGTCAGCCGGCGCGTGCCTGCGGAATCTCAAGGCTACTTCGGGCCGCACCTCATGCTCGATGGTCTTGCTGCGGATCCGGAGCGACTCAACGACATGCGCCTCGTCTACCGTTTTCTTGATGAACTGCCGGAGAAGATCGGCATGAAGAAAATCACGACGCCCTATGTGATTCCTTATGTGGGGGAGGAAAAGCCCGAGGATGCCGGGATCACGGGCATGGTGATCATTGCCGAGTCGCACATCAGCATCCACACATTTCCCCAGAAGGGCTTTGTGACGATTGACGTGTACTCCTGTCGGTCGTTCAACCAGGAAGACGCCATTGCCTTCGCGAAGGAACTTTTCGGCATTGAGCGGTGCGAGGTTCAGGCGATCGAACGTGGGCACGGATTTGTAAAAACCTGATTGACACTTCAGGGGGTGATCGTCGACACTTCTTCCATGAGCCGGACGTACGTCGTGACCGGTGGAACGCCGCTCCACGGAACCGTATCCGTCGGGGGCGCGAAGAACGCGGCCACAAAGATGATTGTGGCCTCCCTTCTTTCTCCGGAGCCGGTGCGCCTCCGGAATGTCCCGAGAATCGGTGAGGTTCAGGCGACGCTCGACATGGTCCAGACGCTTGGTACGCAAGTGACCTGGGACGGAGACTCCTCTCTACATCTTGCCGCGCCGGCACTCACGAGTTCGCGCGTGCCGGAGACATTTTCCGGACGGAACCGGATTCCTCTCCTCTTTGCCGCGCCGCTCCTCCACCGTCTCGGTCATGCGGAGATCCCACTCCTGGGTGGGGACAATGTTGGTGCACGGCCAGTGGATTTCCATGTGGCCGGATACAAAGCGATGGGCGCAGAGGTGGAGCAGAAGGGTAATGTGCTTACCCTGCGTGCGTCTCGGCTACGGGGGGCCTCCATCACGTTGCCGTACCCGAGCGTCATGGCCACGGAGAATCTCCTTCTCGCGGCCGTCCTCGCGGAGGGAACGACGGTCATCAAAAATGTCGCGATGGAACCGGAGATCATTGATCTCCTCGGGCTGCTCCAGAAAATGGGCGCGATCATCTTCCATGAGCCCGGACGGATGTTCGTCGTTGAGGGCGTGAAGTTTCTCGATGGGGCGGAGCACACGATCCTTCCCGACCGCCTGGAGGCGGCATCCTTCGCCTGCGCAGCGGTCGCGACGCGCGGGAGCGTGTTTGTTCACGGTGCAGTGCAGCGTGACCTCCAGACATTCTTGAATGTCTTGCGGAAAGTCGGGGGACGTTTCGAAGTGCGTGATGACGGCATCCGGTTCTCGCACGAGGGGGAACTCCATGCGATGCCCATTGAGACCGACGTCCATCCCGGGTTCATGACCGACTGGCAACCGCCGTTCGCCATCCTCCTCACGCAAGCGAAAGGAACCTCCGTGATTCACGAGACGGTCCACGAACAGCGCTTTGGGTACGTGGATGAACTTCAGCGCATGGGCGCGGATATCGAGCTCTTCTCGAAGTGTCTCGGCGCGCGCGAGTGTCGGTTCAAAGAGCGTGACTACAGCCACAGCGCGATCATCAAGGGGCCGACGCCGCTTCGTGCCGCCGACATGACCGTCCCGGACATCCGTTCGGGGTTCGCGTACGTCATTGCCGCGCTTGTCGCGCACGGCACCTCGCGTATCGATCGCGCGGAGCGGCTGGACCGCGGGTACGAGAATCTCTACGGAAAGCTCACGGCCCTTGGGGCGAGTATCCGCGTAGAGGAGTAAACGGCATGCGCGTTCTTCTCGCGAGTCCCCGCGGCTTCTGCGCCGGTGTTGATCGGGCCATAGATGTCGTGGAGCTTGCGCTCGAACTCTTCGGCGCCCCGGTGTACGTGAAGCACGAGATCGTCCATAACCGCTATGTCGTGGACCGTCTCTGCAAACTGGGCGCGGTGTTCGTAGAACACGTCGCGGAGATTCCAGAGGGCTCCGTCGCCGTGTTTTCCGCTCATGGCTCCCCACCCGAGGACTACGCCGAGGCGCGGACGAGAGCGCTTCGCCTCATTGATGCGACCTGTCCGCTGGTCACGAAGGTGCACTTGGAGGCGCGACGGTATGCGAAAGAAGGGTTTTCCATTTTACTCATCGGTCACCGCGGGCATGTGGAGCTTGTCGGCACCATGGGCGAGGCCCCGGGGCAGACGATCGTTATTCAGACGGCGGAAGACGCGCGCACCGTGGCGGTGAAAAATCCGGATCGGGTCGTGGTTCTCACGCAGACAACGCTCTCTGTAGACGATACGAAAGAGATCATCGCTCACCTGCGCGCGCGGTTTCCACGCATGATCTCGCCGCCGTCAGCCGACATTTGCTACGCCACGACCAATCGGCAGCGGGCGGTCAAAGCGCTGACGGAACACGCGGGAGTCATTCTCGTCATTGGGTCGAAGAATAGTTCAAACAGCAATCGTCTTCGGGAGGTCGCAACCCAGGCGGGGGTTCCGGCATATCTCATTGATCGCGCGGCGGACATTGATCCGGCATGGCTCACGGGGGTGGAGGTGATTGGCGTGACGGCGGGCGCATCCGCGCCGAGTGTTCTCGTGGAGGAGGTGCTCGCGTTTCTCTCCGAACGCGGCGCATCACCGGCGGAAGAACTATCCACTGTTTCCGAGAATGTCCGGTTCGCCCTGCCGGAGGAAATCGTCGCCGCGGCCGCGGCGCGCGGAAAACCGCTCGCGCAGCTTGAGAAACACGCGATTCAGCAAGACATGGTCATGGAGAAATAAACCGCTCTTCGAAAAAAGACCGCTGTCTCTTTTGGCCTTAGATTGAGCGTTCGGCGAGGTACTGTGTGAGAGCGCGGAGACGATCTTTCTCTTTGGACGAGGGGAATGCGCGGTCAACGTGTGTCCACGCGCCTGTGAGGAGTCGGCGCATGGTGCGCTGCGCGCCAAAGCGCAGAG
>CAYJQK010000030.1:14010-14485 GCA_964372305.1 uncultured Candidatus Saccharibacteria bacterium
CGCGGGATCGCGTCCGTGTCACGGATGATGGCAATCGCCTCGTTGCGGCGTCGCGGATCTTTCGTGTGCTGGGCGAGGATTCGGAGGAGCCGACGTCGCTTTCGCGGTTTGGCGCTTTTCAGCGCGTAGAGCACCGCGAGACTCCGCTTGCCTTCCGTGATGTCTTCTCCTAGCCCCTTGTTCTTGGAGAGCGGACTCTCCGTGATGTTGAGGAGATCATCCTGAATCTGGAACACGACGCCGAGCGTTTCCGCGAATGCGGCAAGGGCTGCCCGCTGGCGTCGAGTGGCGTCGCCAATGATGGCGGCAACCGTTGCCGCCAGGCGAGAGAGGCACCCGGTCTTGTACGCGCACATCTGCAAGTACTGTCGTTCCGTGATGCGCGCCGGTGACACCTGTGCGCGATGCCAGACGATGTCGGTGCGTTGGCCCGGCTTGAGGCGCAGGATATCACGGATGTACGCATCCATGATGC
>CAYJQK010000031.1:0-8757 GCA_964372305.1 uncultured Candidatus Saccharibacteria bacterium
CGAGAATCGTTCGCGAGAGCAAATGGACCGCGTGGTGGAGACCGTCGAAAAACTCCCTGGTCACGAGGGAATTTCTTCCCCGCAGCGGTATTTCATGAAGGAGGTATTGAGTTTTTCGACGGTCTCATGTGGCGTAGGCGCGAAGGATGAGGGATGAACATCGTCGCCTCCTGCCGACTGCCTCCCACGTTTTTTTCTCACCTAGGAAGTTGCACCGCGGTCGTCCCACTCTTCAACCAGTGAAGGAATCCCTCGTCTACAAGACGGTCGAGGAGCGCTTGAAGCCATGAAGAATCAGCCGCGGAAAATCCCGGCAGGATTGCCGGACCGATACTCCGGACCGGCACGGAGCGCGGGTCTCGGTCACGGACGACTTGAATGATCCGGCCGCGATAGATGCGGTCTGGGAAAAGATGTGAGCGCGAAGACAGGGATGGTGCAGGATTGCGGTCACGAACGAGCGGCCGACGACGCGTGAGCACTGCGGGGTACGCCCGACAGGAGCGCTGGAGGGGACACACGTGACAGCGTGGCCGTGAGCGACAGATGAGCGCGCCAAAATCCATCACCGCATGTCCCCAGTGGCTCGCCGGAACACCCCGGATCGCTAATCGCGGCATGGTGCGTTCAACCAGACGGAACACGGCACGTTCGCGCGTTTCGCTGGGCGGCGGATTTACGCCAGCAAAGAGCCGGAGAATGACACGTCGCACGTTTGTTTCAACAAGAACATGGGGTGTCCCCGTGGTGAATGTGGCAACCGCCGCAGCCGTGTACTTCCCCACTCCGGGAAGTGTTGTGAGGTCCCCAACGGTCGTCGGCACGCGTCCGCCGAAGCGCGCCACAATGTCCTGCGCCGCGCGGTGGAGATAGAGCGCACGCCGGTTGTAGCCCAGGCCCGCCCAGGCAAGCAGCACGTCCCTGACGGACGCTCGCGCGAGCGCGCGGACGGTGGGAAACTGCTCCAGCCACTCGCGGTATTTCGGGATGACCCGGTCCACCTGCGTCTGTTGCAGCATGGCTTCTGAAACAAGAATCGCGTAGGGATCACGTGTCCGCCGCCACGGGAGATCCCGCTGGCGTCGGCGGAACCAGACGAGAAGCGCGCGCTGTATCTCATGAATCTTCGCGGGCGAAATCCGAACTGGCATGCGAAACTTGTGCGCGACTCTCACTCACGGTCTCGGCAAGACTGTGAGGGAACGTTCAACCCGCGAATGGGGAAGGTTTCCCCCGAGATACGAGGTGCCCCTGCGCTACTCCTAGCGAACGACGATACGGCCGCGGACGCTGGGGTTCGGATGGTCATGGAACCCATACGTCCCGGGAGCCATAAAGATAAACTGGTAGGCACTTTTGGGAGCGATGGCCGCGCCCGCATCAAACCCTGGCAGCCCCGTGTGCAACGGGTGCGGATCCGACGCTACCCAGTGCGGCGCGGTATCCTCATTCTTGAAGGTCACCGTGGTGCCGGTGGTGACCGTCTGCTCCGCGGGTGAGAATCCCGCTGCGGTCATGTTCACGGTCGCTTCACCGCTTATGGGAAGCAGGGAGGGTTCCCCCAGTTCCTTCGGCGGCTGGGGGACGGCCTCTGGGGGACCCACGGGCGCCTGCGCGGTGGGTTGCGCCTTCAGAGGTGAGCGAAGAGCTCGTGGAGATGGCACCGGTTTCGCGCACCCCACGCCAACGAGTACAAGAGCTCCGAGAAGCGTCCCGACCTTGATGAGTGATGAGTACGTCGGCGTCATACAACCTCCTTGATCATGCGAAAATTAAGACGATGGCTTCATTGATACCACATTGGTGGGCTTCCCTTCAAGAAAGCTCCGGACATTGTTCATCGTGGTGTCGAAAATCCGTTGCACGGCCTCGACGCTGTTGAACCCGTTGTGCGGCGTAATGATGACATCCTCGCGCGCGACAAGAATGTGGTTACGGAGAATCGTCGCGATGTCCTTGTTCCGCGGGAACTCCTTGGAAAGCAGACGAATCTCCTCATAGGTGTCGTTCTCCTCTTCGAGAACATCCAGCCCTGCTCCCTCAAGAATCCTCTCCTCGAGTGCCCAGAGGAGCGCGGCGGTGTCCACCAGCGCGCCCCGTGCAGTATTGACGAGGATCGCGCCTCGCTTGATCTTCCGCACGTTCTCCGCGTTGATAAGGTGGTGCGTCGCCCGGAGGTACGGCGCGTGGAGGGTGATGACGTCGCTCTTTTCGAGAAGCGCATCGAGCGTATCCACATACGAGAACCCCAGCTCGGCCGCCAGATTTTGATCCGGCTTTGGATCGTAGGCAATGACGTGCATGGACAACCCGCGGCCAATGCGGATAACATGCCGGCCGATGTGCCCGGTCCCCACGACACCGAGGGTTTTCCCAAACAGATCAAACCCCTGAAGTCCCGTGCGGTCAAAGTTCATCCGTTCCGTTCGTTCATACGACTGGAAGATCTTCCGCGAGAGGGCAAGAATGAGGGCAAAGGCGTGTTCCGCAACCGTGTTCTCCCCGTAGAGCGGGACGTTTGTGACCACGATATTCCGTTCCTGACACGCCGCAAGATCCACGTGATCCACACCGGTGGAACGCACGGCAATCATCTTCAGATTTGGCAGTTCCTTGAGCACTTCCGGCGTCACCTGAGAGTCCACAAAGAAGGACACAATCTCCGCATCGTGCGCGGCCGCGGCCGTATGGTCGTCGAGCGGGTCCGGCACAACCGTGAGTCGGAGCTTGGGGAATATTGTCCGGAGCTTCTGGAGATCGACCGGATCGGCGTCAAAATACGCGAAGGTCACAAGAGGAAGTATACCGAAAGGGAAAGAGCTGTGGAAGACTTCAGCGCGGAAGATCCTGAATGCGGCGGATGATATCCGTGCTCGCGAGACCCGGACGCCGCACGACGGTGTGTGCGCGCACGCCAGCGTCTTGCATCTCTGTCCACTCCACCCATGTTTCTTTGGGACCGTACTCCGATCCATTCACGTGCACGTGCGGCTGGACGATACGCACAATTTCCCGCCCCGCCTCCGGCGCATCGATGGGCACAAGATAGTCCGTGCACGCAAGGGCGGCGAGGAGCGCCAGCCGCTCGGTTTCCGGAATAATCGGGCGACCAAGTCCCTTGTACTGCTGCAGAGAGTGATCCGTATTCACCCCAACAAAAAGCACATCCCCCTGGGCTTTCGCCTCTGTCAAGATCACGACATGACCCGCATGCAGGAGGTCAAAGGAGCCATTGACGGTGACGAGGGTCTTTCCCGCGCGCCGAAGTTCTGCCGCCTTTACGGACGCCTCCGCGCGAGCGAGAACCTTCCCCGCACACCACGGATACCGCTCGCGGGTCATGAGAGTGCGCGAATCTTCTGCGCCGCCTCGAAAAGCGAGTTCACCACCATGGTTGGCAGTGGCGTTGGCGCCGCGTTCCAGTACGCACTCCGAATGAGCGCGGTCTTTGTGCCGAGCTTCACGCCGAACTCATGATCCGTGAGCGTATCGCCCACGGACCAGGAATTCGCGTAATTGAGCGGGCCCACGACCGCCGCAACCTGTTTCGCGAGTCCGATATTCGGTTTCCGGCACTCACACTCGACAGTGTACTTCGGCACGGAACCGGCAATGTGGTGTGGACAGTAGACGGCGACGCGAATGTGCACGCCTTGCTCTGCGAGAATGTTGCGAATGTAGGTATTCACCGCCTGGACATCGCTCTCCGGAAAACGACCGCGGGCAATGCCGGATTGGTTCGTGACAATCGCGAGAAGGTACCCCTGGCCCTCCAGGAGCCGTAGTCCATCAACCACCCCGGGGATGAGCTCCACCTGTTCAATCCGGTGCAGGTATTGCTTGTCGAAATTGAGCGTGCCGTCACGATCGAGGAACACGACGCGTTTCTTGTTATCACTCATGGTGTCACGGTACAAGAAACGAGGGTGCTTGGAAACTCACACACGGGAGACAGGAGACACGCTGTCGCCCTCCCCCACCGTCCCTCTTCCCGCTCACCTCCTCCCTGTGGACCCGCATCCCTCAAGATCATCTCTCGCCTCCCGCCTCTGTCTCCGTTGTCTCATCCTCAAAATACTCACTCAAAAGGTGAATCGCGTGGAGATGCAGTTCTTGAATGCGCGCGGTGTTCACAGACGGCGATTCGATCGCGACGTCGGCAAGCTCACGGAGTTTCCCCTGTGGCGCCGTCAGGGCAATGACCCGCATCGCCTTCGCCTTTGCCGCCTCCACAGCGCGAAGCACATTGCGGGAATTCCCCGACGTGGAAATTCCGATGAGGAGATCTCCCGTGTTCCCCAGGCCCTCCACCTGCCGCGCGAAGATTTCCGTGAACCCAAAGTCGTTCCCAATACAGGTGAGCGCCGCGCCGTCGGCGGTGAGCGCGATCACGGGGTAACTCCGTCGGTTCTGCCGATATCGCCCCAGCATTTCGTCGGAAAAGTGCTGCGCCTCCGCGGCGCTGCCCCCGTTGCCACAGACGAGGACCTTTCCGCCGGCCGCAAAGGTGTCCGTGAGGAGCCGCGCGGCAGCTTTTACCTGCGCGTGAAACTCGCTCCCCGCGTGCGGGAGCGCCGCGCGGAGTTCATCCGTTTCTTGCGCGAGATCAATGATGCGCATGAGGTGGGACGTGGAGTAACATGTACTCCCGCAGCGCATCGTACCACGGGCGCAGCGACTGCCGCTTCGTGTTTCGGAGGATGGACCAGTGCGGGCGTCGCGCTTTCGTGGGAAACTCCGCAGAGGAAATCGGCGTGACGCGCGCGGATAAACCCGCGAGCGCAAAAACCGCCGCGGCGAACTCGGCCCACGTTGTCACCCCGCTATTCGTGAGGTGGTACACACCGAAGGGCGCGCGCTCATGCACGAGGGCGGCGATCGCTTCCGCAAGATCCCGCGTGTACGTCGGACAGCCGTGCTGGTCAGCAACAACCCGAACCGCTGCGCGCTCGGCGCCGAGGCGAAGCATGGTGTCGACAAAGTTTTTTCCGTTCGGCCCGAAGAGCCAGGAGGTCCGCACAAGCCAGAACTTCTCCGTGAATTTCTGCAACAGCCGTTCCCCAAGAAGCTTCGAGATGCCGTACTGACTTTGCGGACTTTCAGGGATCGCGTCTTCCGAATAGCCCTCTTCCTGATCACCGCGAAAGACGTAGTCCGTGGACACGTGCAGGAGTGGAATGTCCCGCGCCCGGCAGGCCCGCGCAAGCAACCCCACAGCCTGGCCGTTCACCGCCTCCGCAACCGCTGGCGCTTCTTCCGCGCCTTCGACGTCCGTGTACGCGGCGGCATTCACCACAACCGCAGGTGCGGCAGCAGCGATACGCGCGGGGACGGCCGACGTATCCGTAATATCGAGCTCCGCCTGATCCCACGCAAGAACGGTGTCTGCCAAGAACGCAGTCGAGAGCGCCCGTCCGAGCTGTCCCTGCGCACCAAGAATGAGCACGCGCATCGTCGCCACGCCTACGTTCGTTCGAAGTACTGCTTCCGGTAGTACTCTTTGTAGGAACCGTCCTTGATGGGTTTCCACCACGGTTCGTTGTTCTGAAACCAAGCAATTGTCTGGCGCAGACCATCCTCGAATGACACCTGCGGCGTCCAACCCAGCGCGCGCGCCTTGTCGGCGCGCATGGAGTATCGCCGATCGTGTCCCGGGCGATCCTTCACGTACTCGATCCGGTCGTCCGCGAGTCTGAGCTCCGCAAGAATCAGCCGCGTGACGTCGAGGTTTGTCCGCTCGTGGTCGCCAGCGAGGTTATAGACCTCCCCGGGCATTCCCTTCTCCAATACCGTCAAGACACCACGGCCGTGGTCGTCAACATACAGCCAATCGCGCACTTGGAGACCATCGCCATACACGGGGACGGTCTTCCCCTCGAGGAGGTTGGTGACGAAGAGTGGGATGAGTTTTTCCGGGTAGTGAAAGGGTCCGTAGGTGTTCGATCCCCGGGTGACCATTGCCGGAAACCCGTAAGTGCGGAACGCCGCGCGTACCTGGAGATCACCACCGGCCTTCGACGCCGCATAGGGACTGTTCGGGAGCAGGGGGGATTCCTCCGACCAGGATCCCGCGGGAATGGTCCCGTACACTTCGTCAGTGCTCACCTGTACATACCGCCGAACCCCTGCCCCTCGTCCTTCTACGAGGAGCACCGCGGTACCCCGTACATCAGTTTCAATGAACTCCAAGCCACTCATAATTGACCGATCAACATGCGTTTCCGCCGCGAAGTTCGCGACCGCGTCAATCGCGTGATCGCGGAGCACGGCGCGCACCGCGCTGGCATCCGCGATATCCCCCCGCACGAACACGTGTTTTCCCGCAACCGCCGCGAGGTTCCCGAGATTCCCCGCATAGGTGAGTTTGTCGAACACCACAATATTCCACGATGGACGCTCATGAACGAGGAGACGCACAAACGCGGAACCGATGAACCCCGCCCCTCCGGTAACGAGAATGTTCATGCGCCGCTCTTGTTATGCATAATATTTCGAGGGCGCGAGACCCCGCGGATACGCCGGCAGAAACTCCGTCCCATACCACTGCACGAACCGCTGCGCGCCCTCCTCGATAGATATGGCGGGCTGGAATCCGAGAATTTCTCGTGCCCGCGTGATGTCCGCCGCCGTCACCACATCTTCTTCTCGGGCAAGAACTTTTTCTTCGACGACAGCAGTTTTCCCGCACGCAGTCTCGATTGCCCGTACGAGACGTTCCAGCGGAACAGAATCGTTGTTCCCGAGGTTGATAACGTCAAACCCCCGCGCGTTCTTCGTCGCGGAAACCACTCCCCGAACAATGTCGTCCACGAAGGTGAAATCTCGCTTCACCACGGCGCCCGCCGCGTTCTTGCGGTAGACGGTGACCGGCAGGTCATGGAATATCCTTTCGGTGAATTTCCACACCGCCATGTCCGGCCGTATCCACGGTCCGTACACGGTAAAGAAACGGAGGCACGTGACGGAAAGGCCGTAGAGGTGATGGTACATGGAAGCGTAGAGTTCACCCGCGCGCTTGGACGCCGGGTACGGCGCCGTGGGCGTATCGCACCGCGCGTCCTCCCGGAACGGCAACACCCCGGATCCCCCATACACGGATGATGATGATGCAAACACGACGTGAGGCACGCGGAGATCCACGGCGGTCTGGAGGACGACGACGGTTCCCTCAATGTTTTCCCGCGTGTAGAGGAGGGGGAACTTCACAGAGGGACGAATCGACGCCCAGGCCGCAAGATGGATGATACACTCCGGCCGGATCTTTTCGACAACGTCATGGAACACCTGCTCGTCAACCACCGATACTTCGAAAACCTGTGGCGCGGGAAGCCCCGCAAGTACCTGG
This sequence comes from uncultured Candidatus Saccharibacteria bacterium, assembly GCA_964372305.1. Lineage (GTDB taxonomy): Bacteria > Patescibacteriota > Andersenbacteria > UBA10190 > CAIZMI01 > CAYJQK01. The sequence continues at coordinate 7,346 of CAYJQK010000031.1, forward strand.
ACGAGTCGCGCCCGCTTGAACGCCACATCGTAGTAGTCGTTGAAGGAATCCACGACGCTCACTGTATCTCCCCGAGATAGAAGCGCTCGGACAACAAACACCCCAATGGATCCTGCGCCACCCGTAACGAGCACCCGCATGAGGTCAGACTCCGTTGAGTTGTGCGGCGATTTCCTCCGGCGTCTTTTCGAGCTGCTCGTCTTTCAGCGCGGGATCGTACGGCGGGTCCGGGAAGTTCACGAGCCAGGCTTCAGCGTCCCCCATATTCTCAATGCCGATATACACGTTGGTCGGGAGCAATAGTCGCTCTGGTTTTGCGGCGTCAAGAGTCACAACCTTCTTTTCTGTCTCCGCGACCACGGTGATGTTTACCTTTCCACGCAGACAGACCATGCGCCCTCGACGCACCCGATGGAGGTGGTAACCCTTGAATGTCCCTGGGCTTGTGACCGTGAGGTAGACGGTGGTCTTCGCGCCATCCCTAAATAACTCCACGAGGTGCCCGTTCGGCACCCCGGTGCCAGTGGCGAAGGTCATCACCTTTTTACATGGCTCTGTACGAACCTCATCAAGTTTGCTCATGGCGTTTTGTATGTTTTCCAGCATAGGCGAGACGGACGGTGGTGTCTACAGCCCACGAACAAACACGGCACTCCTGAACACGCAACTCCTCACCCATGCCTCCCGTGTCTTGTCATTTCGAGCGAGCCCCGCACCAGTGACCGGTGCAGGGCTTCGTTTACCCCGAGTCTCATCGGCGGGGGCTCGCCAGGACATTTTCAATAGGTTCTAGACGATACGGCGCGCAATGAGTGTTCCTCCGGTTGCGACCGCACTCGCGAGAGCGAGAATCTCCGCTATCCACTGTAGCGGCGTCGCGCCCGTCTTCGCGGTCACAGGCACGGTCTTCGACGCCTGCGGAGCCGCGGTTGCCGCGCCGGCGACCTGCGGCGCCTCCACTTGCGTCGTATCGTACACGGTCCCGCGGACCCCGGGACCATTGATGTCCGCGATGTTCTGGATGAGAAAGCCGTGCGGAGCGTCGAAGGCCACGCGGGCAGTGAAGGCAAACGTCACCTCGGCGTTCGCCGAAATCGTCTGGTTTGTCCACGTGAGCGTCTTGGTGCGCGCATCGGCGTTTGCCTCGGGGTTCGTCGAGAGAGGAATGAGGTACGGCGGGACATGATCCACAATCCGTATGCCGGTGAGGTCTTCGCTCTTTGGGTTCCGAATGGTAATACGGTAGGTGAGCACATACCCCGGACGCGCTGTCGTTCGGCCGTCCGATTTCGCGAACGTTACCGACCCCTCCTCCTTCTGAATTTCCTTCGTGGTGACAACAACGTTCTGTTGCGTTGAGACATTCACCTCCGTGTTCGGCGTCGGCGTAGGCGTCGGCGTAGGCGTCGGCG
>CAYJQK010000031.1:8857-14214 GCA_964372305.1 uncultured Candidatus Saccharibacteria bacterium
CGTAGGCGTTGGCGTTGGCGTCGGAGTAGGCGTAGGAGTTGGCGTTGGCGTCGGAGTAGGCGTAGGCGTTGGCGTTGGCGTCGGAGTAGGCGTAGGCGTCGGCGAACTGCACGTCAATCCGTCTAGATGTGGGGGATTGCCAAGAGTAGCGGCATTCTGCGTGATAAAGGTTCTCCCGTTCCAGTAGGCGATCTCATTATTCCCGGGACTGCGGTACGTATCCGTGCTGGTCCACTGCACATTCCTGTACCCCGCCAGCTGGCAAATCTTCAACACCGTGGCGCCATCACCACGCAAGGAGTCATCCTGACTTGGATTATGGCCAACCGGGTAGCCGCGGCTAATGACAAAATTCACAATCTGTTGCTCGCCAATAAACGTGCGTGTCGGAGCAATGGCGCCCGCGGGGAGAATGAGCACGCCCAGGAAGAGTAGGACGCTACCCACGGCGCCCGTTCCCACGGCAACCCGTTTCCATGCGCGTGTCAATTTCTGGAGGTAATACATATATTCTCGTGAACCTGCGATCGTATACCGACGGTCAGAAACCTGTCAAATATTTAGGGGGAGGCCGTCAAAAAACTCCCAGCCACGAGGGCGGTGTCGAGTTTTTCGATGTTCTCCGGCCCGCGCCGCAATCCCGTCGTCGAGCGCCTCTATTTCATGGATACATCAACACCCGCGGGGAGCTGGAGGCTCATGAGAGCATCAATCGTTTTTGGTGTCGGCTCCGAAATATCAATAAGACGCTTGTGGACGCGAATCTCAAACTGGTCCCGGGCGTTCTTGTGTACGAAGGTTGACCGGTTCACGGTGTACAACTTCCGTTCTGTCGGTAGCGGCACAGGGCCGTAGACGCGCGCCCCGCTCCGTGCGACCGTATCCACAATCTGCCGTGATGACTGGTCGACAAGTTTGTAGTCGTACGCCTTAATCTTGATCCGAATCCGCTGACGTCCTTCCTCGGGAACTTTATTCTCCACACGCGGAGTGCTCGCGACAGAATTGTCGATTTCGGGAGACTCGGTCATGGAAGGAACAGGTGATGAACCGTATTACTTGACGATCTGCGTCGCCACCCCCGCGCCGACTGTCCGTCCCCCTTCACGGATCGCGAAGCGCATCCCTTGTTCCAGCGCGACCGCATTCAGAAGTTTCACCGTGATCGAGATCGTATCTCCGGGCATGACCATCTCTGTCCCCTCGGGGAGAACGACTTCTCCCGTCACATCCGTTGTCCGGATGTAGAACTGTGGCTTGTAGCCTTTAAAGAACGGCGTGTGTCTCCCCCCTTCCTCTTTTGTGAGCACGTAGACTTCGGCTTCGAACTCCGTGTGCGGTGTGATCGAACCCGGCTTCGCGAGAACCTGGCCGCGTTCCACATCTTCTTTCTTCAGGCCGCGGAGGAGAATTCCCGCATTGTCGCCAGCAATCCCCTCATCGAGGGACTTATTGAACATCTCAATTCCCGTCACAATGCTTTTCTGCGTCGGCCGGATCCCGACAATCTCCACCTCTTCGCCGATCTTCACCTTTCCGCGCTCGATCCTCCCCGTGACCACCGTCCCGCGACCTTCGATAGAAAAAATGTCTTCGATGGAGAGGAGAAACGGCTGGTCAATCGCGCGCACGGGCTCCACGATCTCCTCGTCGAGCGCCTGGATAAGATCAAGAACGGATTTCGCCCCCACATCATCCGCGGACTTCGCTTGAAGTGCCTGCAACGCCGACCCGCGCACGACGCGGATCTTTTCCCCGTCGTACTCATACTTTGAAAGGATTTCCCGAACTTCTGCCTCGACGAGATCAACAAGTTCTGGGTCGTCAACCGCATCAACCTTGTTGAGAAAGACCACAATCTTCGGAACGCCGACTTGACGCGCCAAGAGCACATGCTCACGCGTCTGCGGCATGGGACCATCAACGGCCGACACGACAAGAATCGCCCCATCCATCTGGGCCGCACCAGTAATCATGTTCTTCACGTAGTCCGCGTGTCCCGGGCAGTCCACATGCGCGTAGTGCCGCTTGTCAGATTCATACTCGCAGTGCGCAGTGGCAATGGTGAGAATCTTCGAATCATCGCGCCGCCCTTCTTTCTCCGAGGCCTTGGCGATGTCCGCATAGCTGCGATCCTTCGCGAGACCCTTGAAAGACATGATGTGCGTGAGCGCCGCCGTCAACGTCGTCTTCCCATGATCAACATGACCAATGGTACCGACATTGATGTGGGGCTTCGTCCGTTCAAACTTCTCTGGCATAGCAGCACCTCAAAACGTTAGGAATGAAAAAGTTATAGGGTGAATCTACCAGGGACGTTGGAATCGCACAAGACCCTTGAGGCGAGGGGCGCCAGATCTGAAGCGATCGGGCACAACGACGTTGACCGCCGACCGCCTGTTGCAGGACCATCTCCGTCACGCATTCTGCCCAACTCTTCGTTTGATATCGCCACCCCGGCCCTCGATGATCTCTTTCGCAATATTCCCGGGAACCGTTGCGTAGGCATCAAACTCCATCGTGTAGCTCGCGCGGCCCTGGGTCATCGAGCGGAGCTGCGTCGCGTACCCGAACATGGTCGCGAGCGGCACGACCGCGTCAATAACTTTCACCTGCGCCCGATCGCTCATACCGAGGATCTGTCCGCGGCGCGCGTTCAAGTCTCCCACGACATCCCCCATGAAGCTCTCCGGCGTCACCACCTCCACCTTCATAATGGGCTCGAGAAGCACGGGACTCGCGGCGCGGACGCCTTCCTGGAACGCCTTACTCCCAGCGATCTTGAATGCCATTTCCGACGAATCTACCTCGTGATAGGATCCGTCGAAGAGTGTGATTTTCAGATCAATCACCGGGTAGCCCGCGACAACCCCGGAATCCGCCGCCTCGAGGACGCCTTTCTCGACCGCCGGGATGAATTCCTGTGGAATCACCCCACCCTTGATCTCATTCTCAAATTCCACACCTTTCCCGCGCTCCAGAGGCTCCAAACGCAAAAGACAGTGCCCGTACTGCCCCCGGCCTCCCGTCTGACGAATATGCTTTCCCTCGGCCTCCGCAGTTCCCGTAATCGTCTCTTTGTAGGCCACTTGCGGCGTCCCGACGTTTCCCTCCACGCCAAACTCCCGCTTCATCCGTTCGACGATAATTTCCAAGTGGAGCTCACCCATGCCCGCGATGAGCGTCTGGCCAGTTTCTTCATTCGAGCGGATGTGAAACGTTGGGTCTTCGGACGCGAGTTTCTTTAGCGCCATGCCCATTTTCTCCTGATCCGCCTTCGTCTTAGGCTCGATCGCGACGGAGATCACCGGTTCCGGAAAATTGATTCGTTCAAGGAGAATAGGGTGCTCCGGGTCGCAGAGCGTATCACCGGTCGTCGTGCTCTTGAGCCCAACGAGCGCCCCAATGCCGCCAGCGGTAATCTCCGCAACATCTTCGCGCTTGTCCGCGTGGATGCGGACGATCCGACTGATCCGCTCGCGGTCACCACTGTTCGTGTTCAGCACATACGTGCCGCTGCGGACCGTTCCCGCGTACGCGCGAAAGAACGTCAGTTGGCCAACGAAAGGATCCGTGGCCACTTTAAACGCGAGCGCAGTCAACGGCTCGTCTTTTAACGGACGCCGCTCGATCTTTTTCTCCGGATCCCGGGGGTCCGTGCCCTGGACTGACGGGAGATCGGCGGGCGACGGCAGGAAATCCACCACCGCGTCAAGGATAATCTGCACCCCTTTATTTTTCAGCGCTGAGCCACAGAGCACCGGCACGACTTTGGACGCGAGCACGGCGCGACGAAGCGCTTGTTGGAGGTCGCCAATACCAATGGTCTCGACATTCAGAAATTTCTCGGTGAGCTCGTCGTCCGTCTCCGAGATTTTTTCGACAAGCTTCGCGCGCCACTCCGCGACCTCCTGCTTCAACGCCTCGGGGACAGGACCCGCGACCACACGCTCACCCATGTTTCCCTCAAACCGCAGCGCTTGTTCCCGCAGGAGATCCACCACGCCCTCGAACGCCGCTTCCGTGCCGACGGGAAGATACAACGGAATGGCGTTCGGCGTCAGTCGCTCCAAGATGCTTTCGTAGGCCTTGAAGAAATCCGCGCCCAGACGGTCGAGCTTATTCACAAAACACACCCGCGGCACATGGTACTTGTCCGCCTGCCGCCAGACGGTCTCACTCTGCGGCTCGACGCCAGCAACGCCGTCAAACACAACGACGGCACCGTCCAACACGCGCAAGCTCCGTTCCACTTCCACCGTGAAATCCACATGACCGGGCGTGTCAATGAGGTTGAGGCGATGCTCCCGCCAGAAACACGTCGTGGCCGCCGCCGTGATCGTGATGCCCCGTTCCCGCTCCTGATCCATCCAGTCCATGACGGTCGAGCCCTTGTGCACCTCGCCGATTTTGTGGCTCAGACCCGTATAAAAAAGGACGCGTTCGGAGACGGTCGTCTTCCCGGCGTCAATGTGGGCAATGATGCCGAAATTGCGGATCCGCTCAATCGGAATCCCCGCAGTAAACTTGTCCTCCGGTTCGGCCATCGCCTAGGTCGCGTAATGGGAGAACGCGCGGTTCGCTTCCGCCATGCGCTGGACTTCATCCCGTTTCTTCATCGCACCACCCTCTTTCCGCGCAGCCTCGGAAAGTTCCTGGGAGAGTTTTTCCGACATGGAGCGGCCCGCGCGATTGCGCGCCGCCTCAACAAGCCACCGCATCGCGAGCGTCAGCCGCCGCGCCGTGCGCACCTCGATCGCGATTTGATAGTTCGCGCCGCCAATCCGTCGCGCTTTCACCTCAAGCACCGGAGAAACGTTCCGAATGGCGGTATCGAAAATTGTCAGGGGGTCGTGTTTTGTCCGCTCGCTGATGAGATCGAACGCGTCATAGACGATGGAACGCGCAACCGTCTTCTTGCCCTTTCGCATCACTTGGTTAATGAATCGTTCAATAAGCACGTTCCCAAACTTTGGGTCGGGCGGGATCTCTCGCTTCGTTCCGATGGGTTTCCGTGGCATCCGAGACGTTCCTGGAGAACTTACTCTTTTTCTTGCGGCGCCTTCGCTCCGTAGCGCGACCGGCCCCGTCGCCGTCCCTCGACACCCGTGGTGTCAAGAATTCCACGGACGATCCGGTACCGCACCCCGGGAAGATCTTTCACGCGTCCGCCGCGAACCAGGACAATGGAGTGCTCCTGAAGATTGTGCCCTTCGCCAGGAATGTGCGCCGTCACTTCCATCCCGTTTGTTAACCGTACACGCGCGTCCTTCCGCAGTGCGGAGTTGGGCTTCTTCGGCGTCCTCGTCCGCACCCCGCTGCCGACCCCGCGCTTGCAGGGACTCCCCGCGCGCAAG
>CAYJQK010000032.1:0-13905 GCA_964372305.1 uncultured Candidatus Saccharibacteria bacterium
CTCCACTCGAGTCCCCCTCCATATCCCAGTCCCGAATGGTTCGGGATTGAGATGGTGGAGTTCGTCAGAGTTGCACGCCGAGCTTCTCTCGGAGGACCGTCTTGATGCGAGCGATGTCGGCGGTAATGACTTTCTGCTCCGTGGCGACCTGCTCGTAGATCTTCAGCATGCGGTCTACCGAACGCGTGAGGGATTCGACAGCCGTCTCCAGATGGTCGAGTCGTTCGTTTACACGTTCCTCGAAGGCCTTGAGATCACCGCGCACTCCTTGAATCTCGAGAGAGACCACCTGGAACTTCTGTTCCATGGCGAGGAACTTCCCATCCATGGCGAGGAACTTCCCATCCATGGCGAGGAACTTCTCATCCATGGCGAGGAACTTCTCATCGAGAAACTCTACAAATTCTGCATCCATGGCATCTGCAACAATACCATGGAGTGCTTGACCGCACACCAGCAACAAACATTCCGCTGTCAAGAACGGTGTCCTCGCCCATGGAGGGGTGTGGCTGACGCGTTGAAATAATTTTCCACACGCGATCCAGCACATGCCTCCAGTGGCGGGTACGTCCTTCGGTGCACGGAGAGTTCCGTTTCTCTGCTCCGAAGGCGGGACAAAGGAAGGATTTGCGGGAGTTTCCAAATGTCAGTCGCGGCGTGTCCCGCAACACGCCGCGACGATAGCATATGGAGGTGCGCGATGAGAATGAGGTCTTACACTGTGGACGTCGTCGAGATGAAGAGAGTTGGCAGGGAAGCCAATGATGTCAGTGAGGAAATGCTGACGGCAATGGTGGAGAACCAGTCCGAGGACGACCTTGAAGATTGGTTACCCGAGCATGGGGAAGATGATTAATCGTTTCCTGGCGCGATCCAAATGTTGGTCACGCCTTGCCATGCGAGCCCTGTCTTCAAAGAAGGTGTCAAGAAGGATGAACCGGCTAGAATAGTTCCAGCAGATGTTCTTTTAGGAGGTGCACGCATGCGGCCAGCCGACGAAGACTATTGGCAGGGATGCCTCTGGTGCCTTGATGCACCGCGTCCAGGCGATGGTCATGAGCAGGAGTACACCAGAATCAATTGGGTGCTCCCGGTTCTTGGTTTCATTCTGCTCATCCTGGTGATCCTACCTATGCTGCTCATGGTTCCGTGAGCGGCGACCCGATGGTCAGAAACGACCATCGGGATTTTTTTATCTGGCAAGGGAACAAATCACGTCGAATGTTTTCTCGCTCGCGTCGCCGGCGAGTGTCGTCATGATTGTCGCGCAGCTCCGGCGGCGGTGATCACGGTCTCGTGCGGGGTTGGCGAGGGAGTCATGGATCGTCGGGAGCAGATCACGCCGGCGCGTGACCACGCGGACCCCTCCGCCGCGGACGAGGTCTCGATAGTGTTCTTGGAAGTCCCGGACAACTGCAGAGTGCCGCCAGGTGAACCAGTCCCAGGGCTTGCCATAGAGCGCGCAAATCGTTGGACAGTCCGCGAGCATGGATTCCAGCGCGGCCGTCGAGGAAAAGTTCACCATGACGTCCGTCTGTTTCCAGAGGGCAACGAGCATCAGCATTTCTTGCATTGTCGGGTTGAAGCGGAAGCCCGGGTGCGGCGCGGCGTCACGTCGTCCGAACGAGTACCGGAGCGTGTAGCCGTATTTCTCTGCCCACGGCCGGTGTCTTTCCGGCTTGCCGCTTCCGGGATGCATGGAGGCGTAGAGTTGGAGATCTCCGGGAAGCGTCCCTTCCTGTTTGGCGCGTCCGATTTGCTCAGCGACATGGGACATGTCGTAGAGTTCGACGGTGGCGAGGTGGAGTAGGCGTTTCGTCGGATCCAGGCCGAGATACGTGAAGAGCTGCTCGCGCGTAGGGATGGCGTCGCGGCGCGCGAAATAATCCAAGCGGGGCGCGCCGGTGACGGACACGCGGTCTTGGGTGAGCGCGGGGAATTCCCGGAGCAGATGCTCCTTCATGATGTTGTTCCACACGATGAGGTGGTCGGGAATGACTTGTTCGTCCCGCCGCTGCGCCATCTTCCAAATGTTGTCCCACGACTCGATGTACGTACAGGTGCGGACGCCAAGGTTCTTCGCGACTGCGAGGATGGGGCCGTCAACGGCATTAAGACCGGTTGTCGTCGTGAGTACGAGCGATGGGCGGTGTTGCGCGTAGGTCGTCTGTAAGCGAGCGCGGGCCTCCGGTGTCTGCAAGCCCTCGGGCGTGGTCTTGGCAAAGGAGAATTGCTCTCGCGGGTACGCGGAGGCCGGGAAGAATTCTTCCGCCCATGGCGCGCCCGGGGAGAGAATGAGGTACCGCCAGTCTTTGCGCGCGACGAGAAGATCGCGTAACGGCTGCAAGAACGCGCGGTGGTGCGATCCGGAGGGAACAGAGATGGCGATGGTTGCCATGGGCACAAGACGAGCATGCGCCGTCTTGATACGGAGGACAACCGTGTATCCGTTGTTGTCCTCGCGAACGTGAGAGAGGGGCGTACGCCCGGGGGCTTTGGAGGTGGAGGGGGAAAAACCGACGTTTGCGCTCTCGAATCGTCGTGATACGCTCTGCAGGGCTCTTTGGATAATCTGTGGTATAAAGGGGAATACGATGGATATGAAAGGGAAGACCGTCCTCATCACTGGCGGCCGGCGAGTGGGCCAGGTGGTAGCGGACGAGCTTGGCGGGGCGGGGGCGAACATTGTCATGACGTACCGGACGAGCCGGGACGAAATTTCTCAAGCCGTCGAACACCTCGCGCAGATTCACAGGATTCGCGCCGAGGCCTATGAAGCCGATCTCACGAACGAAGGCAGTATCCGGATTCTCGTGAAGTCCGTGGCGCGGGATTTCAAGGGGATTGACGCGCTCGTGAACATGGCGTCTATCTTTGAGCCGGACCCGGCGGATTTGAGCGCGTCCGCGATCCTGCGGATCTTTTCCGTGAACGCCATTGGGGGCATGCTTCTCTCGCGGTGGTTTGCGGAGGAGGCGAAGCGCCGGAGGATCAAGAATGCCCCGATCGTGTCCTTCATTGACTGGGCCGTGGACCACCCGTACGCGCACCATGATCTGTACCTCGCCGCCAAGGCGGCGCTCCGCCACTACCTCATGGCCCTGCAGACGACGTTTGCGGGGACGATCCGCGTGGTGAACATCCACCCGGGAATGATTTTTGAGCCGTCAGGGTTCCCTGCCGAGGAAAAGCGAGCGATTGTCGCGAACACGCCGACGCAGACCATTGGCGATCCCCAGCAAGCGGCGCGTCTCGTTCGCGCCGCACTCGAGAACGATTTTCTCGCCGACAACATCTACTTGGATGGGGGTCAGCATTGGAGGCACCGTCTGTGAGCGACGGCTTGCCCTGAGCCTGTCGAAGGGTGGGCAACATTGGCGGCATCGTTGATAGGCGAGATGCAATAGGCAGGAGGGGGGGAGGGCAACGACTCTTCATCCTTCAGCCCGTCCCGCCTATCGCTTCTGGAAGCGGAGTTTCCAGACCAGCCACATGGCTTCGAAAACAATGTGGTGGCTGAATTTCGACTGGCCCTCCCGACGATCCTCAAAAACTATGGGGATTTCCTCAATCCGCGCGTGCTGTCGCCACGCGCGGACTTTCATTTCAATCTGGAATCCATAGCCGTCCGCGGTGATGCTGTCGAGAGTGATCTGTGTGAGGAGGTTGGTGCGGATGGCCGCGAAGCCGCCGGTCAAATCCGCCACCGTCACGCCGGTGACGACGCGCGCGTACCTGTTTGCGGCACGGCTCAACCACCGTCGGTGCGGCGCCCAGTCGCTGACGCGGCCGCCGTGGAGGTACCGAGAACCGACGACGAAGTCCGCGCGTTCAAGGGTGAAGAGCAGGCGTGGGATGTCGTGGGGATCATGGGAGAAATCCGCGTCCATCTGCACCACCGCCTCCGCGCCGCGCCGCATGGCCTCCTGGAACCCGGCGATGTAGGCCCGCCCGAGACCTTCCTTCGTCGCCCGCGTCAAGAGTGATACTCGCGCGTCGCGCTTCGCGAAATCTGTGACCACCGTGCCTGTGCCATCAGGGGACGAGTCGTCAACGACGAGCACCGCGAGGTCCGGGAGATCCTGCTCGAGGATGGCTTCAAGCAGGGGGGCGATGTTCTCGCGCTCGTTGTATGTGGGGAGAACGACAATGGTCTTCATCGGTGAGACGAGGAGTGAAGCGCTGAAAGCGAGGGCGCGTGCGGTGTCTCCCGTTTCTCAAAAGAGGCCGCGTTCCTTGAGCGCGCTCATCAGCGTAGCATACACGGTTTCGACGGGAATTGTCGCAACACAGCTCTTGTCGCTCTGGCGTCCCGGGCGCTGCCAGTCTTGGAAGCCGCTGGTGCGCGCGGCATCCGCGCCGAGATTCTTGCACGGGCGATCACGTTTCAGGAAGCACGGTTCGTCACACGTCGGGCCTTCAATTGTGATGTGCTGCCGTGTTGGATCCGCGAGGTGGGGGTTCAAGAAGTAGCTCGGGGCCGCGCGGTGGAGCGGCTGGCCGCCGTAGAGGCAAATCGTCTGGACGCCGGCGGCGGCGGCGAAATGCATGGGGCCGCTCATGACGCCGAGCGCGAGATCGCACGAGCCAACAAAGGCGATGTTCTCGCGAAGCGTGAGTCGGCGGCCCGCGTGCTCCTGCGGGTAACGGGCACCGAACCAGACGGGGGTGATGCCAACCACGGCGAGGCGGTCGGCGAGGCGGTGGACATTCTCCGGGGTCCAGCCGCGCATTGTCTGCCCATCGAGACCTTCGAGGAACGCCACGCGCGGCCGTGGCGCTCGCTCCGCGACTTCCCGCCCAACGCGCCAGTCGGTCGGGGAACCATAGAATGGGTAGGACCCCGAGGTTTCGCCCGGAAGCCCGGCCCGTTCGTAGGCGCGTTCCAGAGGGTTATCGAAAACGGATAATCCAAAATCGAGTTCCACGACGAGGTCATACGTCGGCAGTTGCCGCGCGTACCACGCGGGGTTCCAGGTTGGGAAGTGCGCGCCTTCTTCCACGCAGAGGTCCCCGTCCAGAGAGAGCGCCGTGTCGTGCCAATGAATGAGGTGGTCCACGTGCGGGTTCTCTTTCATCAGCGCGATGCAGTACCCATCCTGGTTCCGTTCACCCCAGCGCCCCTGTGCGTCTTTGTATCCCCAGGGAGCGAGGAGCGTCACTTCCGCGTCGGGAAAACGCTGCGCGAGCGCTTCGAGGAGCGCTCCGACGAGGAACAGGTGGTCGCCCATGTTTCCCACGTGCTTCAGGAGAATGTTCCGGGGAGCCCGCGCGCGCGTGGTCATGCCGTCGTGAACCTACGCGAGTTCTGCATGGTATTCAAGGGAAAATCCAACAGAAGCATCTCCGCTACGCCGTGTCTTCGACGAGCGTGTCATTATCCCACGCAAGTTGAGGGAATTCCCCCGCGCGGCCTTCTCGTGCGAGCTGCACGAGTTTCGTGAATCGTTGGACTGTTGGCTCAAAGCCGTGAGAGCGGAGCCGGCGCTTCGCGCGGTTCGCGATGTCCGTGTAGAACGCATGGTCCCCGAGGAGACGGAGGCCAAGGTCAATGGTCGTCGGGAAGTCCTCTACGTCGCGCACGCGGAGGTCCGGGAAAAGCTCCAGTTGGCCGTCGCTGGATCCGCCGAGCGACGGCGTGCCGACCGCGGCGCAGTCGGCCTGCACGCGGCCGCGGGTCCACCACGTGTCGGTGTTCACGACGAGCGTGGTGAGAGAAAGGAACGGGAGGTACGCGCGCCAGGGGCGGAAGGGGATGATCTCATGCCGTGTCCCCTCAAGGAGTTTGGTGTTCAACGGAGACTTCGGGGTTGCCGTCACGTAAATGACGAAGTCCGGATGCTTCCGCTGGATTTCCCGAGCGATGAGGTGTCCCGCGAGGATATCCGGTCGCGTGGTGTCGCCGGCAACGAAAAGCGTGCGCTGCTTGTCCTTTCCCGGTCTCCAGAACTGCGCGGCATACTCTCCCGGGTACGGTTGCGGGAGGTACACGACGGGTGTCGCCGTCATGGATTGCTGGTAGGGGACCGTGGCGCGCACGATCGAGAGGACCGCGTGGCAGGTGTCGTAGAACTCGATGAGCGGGGAGAGGTGCTGGTGTTCTCGCCACGCCTCACGAAGCGCGCCAAAGGGCTGTGTCGGAACACCGATGATGACCATGTGCGGGAGCTCCCGCCGGACGCGCTGGACAAACTTCGCGAGTTCGCGACCGCGGCGCCAGTCGTACACGGCGAGCATGGTGTCGAACGCGCGGAAGTACTTCAGGGAGTACGATCCCCACCGACCGAGGATTGTCCAGTGAAGACGCTGCCAGAGCGGCTGGAGGACGGCCCCCGTGAGCTGTCCAAGGATCACGCCCGTGAGGGGGACATGTGCGCCGCGGAGCGCCGTCGTGTACGACCCGAACGATGTCGGGTCAATCTCGCGCATGGGGTCGCCGAGGTAGTTCGGATGTTCAGCGGAAGGAACCCAGACCTTCCGCGTTTTCGTCGTGTACTCCACGCAGCAGAATTTCATGAGCGTCTCCGGTGCGCTGTATAGTACAGGACTTCTCGAACAGACCGGACTTCCGGAATGCCGAGGGCCCACGACGCCGCGGCGTACGCCGCCGACCCCAGCGCGCCGCCGGCCGCAAGGGTGATCATATCGGACATGACTGGCGTCGGCGCGAGTGTGCCCAGGCGGCGCCCGAGCTGCACGCCGGCGGCGAGCGCCGCGCCGCTGACGATGAACTTCAACAGTGAGGCGTCGGCGAACACGTGCCAGAGGTGCGCGGACTTCTTCCGGAGCGCGATCACGTACAGTCCCGCGAGGATGTACGGGGAGATTGCGGACCCAAGGGCGAGACCGCGGATCCCAAACCGTGGCGCCAGGAAAGCGAAAAGTCCAATCGTGACGACGTGTGTCGCGATCGTCACCGCGACGGATACTCGCGTGACTTTCAGCGCCAGCGCGAGGTGGCCGAGGAGGGAAGAGAGACCGTTGGCAATGAGGCCGAGGAATAAGATGGCGGCAACCGCCGCCGTGGCCTGTGTGTCTTCCGGCGTGAACGAGCCGCGTTCGTAGAGCAGACGGACGAGGGGGACACGGAGGAGGATGATCCCGACGGTCAAGGGGATTCCGAAGAACAGCATGAGCCGCACGGCCTGACGCATGGTTGTCCGGGTATCTTCCCAGGACTGTATCGCGACGGCGCGCGAGAATGCCGGGAATGCGATCGTCGTAATGCTGCCGAGAAAGAGCGCGTTCGTCATCTGGGTGATTTTTTCGCCGAACTTGAGGGCGGAGAGCGAACCCTCGGGGAGGTGCGAGACGAGAATGCGGTAGACGACGCCGGCGGCTTGCGCCGCAAGCACGCTGAACGCGAAGGGGAAGACCAACAGGAGGACGCGGCGAACGTCTGGATCACGGATGGAGAGAAGCGGCTGGTAGACAAATCCGGCGCGGGACAGCGCGCGCGCAATGAGCACGATCTGGATCGTGGCGCCCGCGAGTGTCCCGATGGCGAGGATGACGATGCCATACCGCTGGCCCGCGGCGAGGAGAAACATGAGCGCCGTCAGCGGGATGAGAAGTCGGGAGAAGGCGGGGATGCCGAAGACGCGGAACGAGTGGAGGATCGCCATCCCAAGGTCCGTCAAGAGCACAAAGAAGAAACTTGGGAGGAGGACCCGCAGGAGGAGAACCGTCGTCGCGTGCGTGGCGGCGGAAAACCCGGGCGCCATGAACGTGACGAGCGTGTCGGTGAAGAACCCCATGAGCAGCAGCACGGCGAAGGAAACGGCCGCAGAGAGGTGCAAGAGGTGATTGGCAAGTTTCCATGCGCGCTCCGGCTGGCCGTGGGTGAGGTGCTCCACGAAGATCGGGAGGAACACGGACGTCAGAGATCCCCCGAGGAGGATTTTCGCCAAGAGTTCCGACATGCCCTGGGCCATGAAGAACGCATCGGTATCACCCCCCGCGCCGAAACGGTAGGCAATCGTCAGTTGGAGAACAAACCCGATGAGGAGCGCCGCAATCGTGGAGAAGCCAATGGCGCTCCCCGCCCGCGCGGCTTGCAGCAACGGCGGCTTGTTCCGCTCGGGGCGCGCGGTATGGTCAGTACGCGTGGTTGGCGGTGCGGGGTGTTCCATGGTCGTGGCGGTCATGTGTTGCGAGGAGAGAGTGTGCCCGAGGTTTCGCTCCGTGTCCAGCGGCGCCAGAGGGCGCTGATCCCCAAGGTCCCCGCGGCGATGCCGAGAAGCGCCGTCGATGGTATGGGTCCGGTGTGGATTCTGGCGACGCTCGGCGTGGCGGTGTCAAACGCGCTTTCCGCTGCTTGTCCGCTGACGCGCGCGAGGTCGAGGATGATGATGGCGACGAGGAATGCCGTGGCAACGAACAGCGCGTGCGTCCGTCTCGGGTGCGTGGAAGGATCAGCGCGAAGAAACTCGCGTATCGCATCGAATCCCAACGCGGTGCTGACGGCAATACTCGCGACCACGATCATGACGAGACGCTGCAGGTCTGCCGGCGCCACAACCGTCGTGAAAGTCCGGAGCGTCCATTCTTGGACTCCAGGCATGAGAACAAAGGGAAGCGCGACAAGGCCGGGCAACGCGCTGCGCCACATCGCGCGGAAACGGGACAGAACGCCGAGAGCGGAGAGCAGCAGGGGGAACACGCCAACGTACGCGCCGATCTCGACCCACGGGAGCGACTGCTGCGGGAACTTCTCGACGAAACCGTCCTGTCGGGGATCGAGAAAGATGTCGGTCGCGGCGCGGAGCGGCGCAAGGGTGACTGTTGGCGCGGGGTTTCGCGTTGCCAGAGGGAGTTGGTGGCGCGCTTCCTGGACCGTGAGGACGCTCAAGATGGCGAGGGTGAAAAACAGGAAGACGCGCATTCGCGCCGCTCCGACACGCGAGCGTTTGCAGTACCCAAGAATCGCGAAGAGGGAGGACACGAGCGCGATGAACGCGCCGCCTTCAAGGAGGATGACCCCAAGTGCGCCGGACACCAGCGCGTACGAGTACCGTGTCGTCGAGAGTTTCCGTATGGCAAGGGCAATCCAGGGGAGGCCCGCGTAGGCGAGCGCGGGGATTCCGGCGTACGCTCCGTGGAGAGAGAAAAAGCTCGTGAATGTGAAGATACTTGCGCCGAGGAGCGCCGCGAGCGCTGTCCGTCCGAGGTTCAAGAGGAGGAATGTCATCCCCCAGAAGCTTGTGAACAGCGCGAGAAACGCGAGGACTTTCGTTCCGAGGATTGGTCCAAGCAAGGCGACGGCGAGCGCGTGGAGCGATGCTGGAGACCGGATGAACAGAGGGTCCCAATGCTCGCGCCCGGGGAACGGGAGATCACGGAGGAAGGGAAGAACCAGGAGGAGCGGAATGCCGACGAGGAAGACGAGGAGAACGCGCCGACGCCTTGTACACCGTTTCGTTCCGGGGAGCTCTGCGACGAGGGCCGCGATCCCCAGAACGCCGATACCCGCGAAGAACTGAACGGCGAGCAGCGGCCGTTCACGGTGATAGAGGGAGAAGGCGAGAGCTCCGTCCGTGGCGGTTCCATTGAGGTATCGTTCCCCGGATCCGTCGCTCTGTTCCGGGTCGGTCGTCGGCGGCTGAAAGCGCACCCCAATGGCGCGTTCCGCGGCGCCGTCCGGGTATTCCAGGAGCAGGAAGAAGGTTTTCCCACGGGAGTCGGGGATCGGCGGGAAAGCGAAACGCGCTTCGGTGTCGCGGCGGACGACGAGCGCGGGAACGAACGCCACGCGGAGATCAGTGACCGCGGCGGGCGCTTCGCGGAGGTGGAGCACGAGACGTCCCTCCGGATTCTTCTGCGTGTAGGGGGCGAGTGGCAGGCCAATCGCGCTCATGTTGTTCTTCGTGGCGCGAAACGTTTGGCCGACAGTTCGAGGAGCGAAGAGCGGCGTCATCGTCTCCCGTCCGTCGGGCGCGGAGACATGCGTGTCGCGGAAGTCATCCTCAATGAGCACCATGCCGCCGGCACCAACGACGATCGCAAGAATACCCGCCGCGATGGTTGCGCGTTTCAAGCGACGTCGCGGGACGGATGTGCTTTCAGGCGAACCCATGCCGATGCCCAATGCACCCAGAGTGGGTTACGGATCTCTTGTGATTGCGCCATTCGGAGGGCGGCCAGGAGTTCTCCTGGGGTGCTGAAGGGAGGGAGCATAACGACCGTGCGTCCGATTTCCGGTCCGATGTGCGCGTCCGCGCCGGCACAGGACATTTTCCCGTGTCGCGCCGCATACGCTTTCGCCGCGCTGTCGGCCCGGGGGTCGCGGTTCCGGGCGTTGAATGTCTCCACGATGTCCACGTCCGGCGCGATCGCTTCCAGGAGTTCCGGCGCAAATCCCTTTTTCCGGAGCGTGTCAAACGGGTGGGGGAGGTACACGAGCCCGCCCTGTGCATGGATGTCGCGGATGGCGTCGCGGAGCGCCGTGCCTCGCGGAATGCGTGTCTGTAAAAACAGGCCGATGATCTCGCCGCCTTCCGCGGTACGCAGCTCCTCGCCAACAATGACCTGGAACGGCGCGCGCGCGGCGACCTCGCGGGCACCTTCAATTTCGTTATGGTCTGTCACCGCGAGGACATCCACGCCGACATCCACGCAACGCTCAATAAGGTCCGTCGCGGAGAGCGCAGCGTCGTGGGACCAATGCGTGTGGACGTGAAAGATGGCTTTGAGCAGGGGAGGGGAAGACATTGTTTTAGGCAGGCGCGTGTTCCGTACTGCCGGATCGTGCTCCCGAGGATAGCATGGGGAGTGGCGGATGCCAACGATCGCGCCCAGCACTCCCCAGGGGCAGAAAAGGAACACGTCTTTGCTCTTCCTGACGGAATAGGGAGAACTTCAAGAACCATTGTTGGCGCGGGAGACCATCCCGCACCGGGGAAGTCCGCCCGTGTTCATTGTGTATACAGCGAAGCATCGCGGGACCGCACAGGCGATCTTCTCCACGTTCTCGCTGCACTCAATCCTGCGTTTCCGCGCGTGTTGAGGATACGTTTTTCACCGCTTTCAACGCCAGCTGCACGCTCATATTCCCCCCGGGTAGCACGCGAATATTCTCGGGGCCGCGTTCCTGTTCCAAACCACGAAGAAACTCGTCCGCCCACGAAGGGGTCAGCACGTCCACCGCGCAAAAATCGAGGTCAATCGGTTCCCCGGGGTCTGTTGGCACCACGTAGGCGCGGGCGGCCAAGAATGCCTCTCGACCCTGGGGGCGGGAAATAAGGATTTTCCCGAAAGCGCTGACATCAATTCTCATGGCTTCCGACGATATGTTGGATTTCCGGAACGGTGAACGCCGCGTATGTGCCGGGAACCGTGACGTCCGCGCTCTGAATCGCGTGAGGAATCTCTTCGGTCGTGATCGGGGACCGGAAAGCCAGCTGTGCAGCGCCCGTCCGCAAGAGGAATGCTGTCCCCGGGTGGTCGAAGCAGTTATTTGTGAGTTCCCCGGCAATTGCGGCGATGAGTGCCGCCATGTTTGTCGTCACTCCCTGGTGTTCCGCAACAGAACGGAAGGCGCCCAAGCGGGCTACCGCAACGTCTCGCGTTCCGCAGTAGACTGCGTCAGGCGGCTCAGCACCTTGGTCTGCCGTTGCCCACTGGAAGGCGTCGCTCATCGCACCGCGTAGTGTATCATACGCCGTGGCATGAATCGCCTGGAAGTGCTCGAACTGTTCATGATGGGAAAGAAGATACGCTGAGGGCTACGCCAGGGCAGAAGATTCCCCCGCACCGGTCCAGAAGCGGATCCGGTGCGGGGCGGCCGTGCAACTACAGCATCGTCCCATAGGGACACCCAGCGCTTCGCACAGCCATGAGTTGAGAAAGGACAACGGGTTCTCCTCTGTGTACAGTTTCAGAGGATCTTCGAAAGTAGCGGACAAAGAAACCTTCGTCCCGGTGGGGACACGCAAATTCTCGTCCGCCAAGGTGAGGGTGCAGGAACGGAATCGTTCAAAGGAACAGGGTCCTCATCGCACCCTCTTCTCCGGAACGCTCGACGGCATCGTCCCAGGGAAAAAGGGGCGAGACGAGTGTATGGCTCATCTCGCCATGGTGCCTCGCAGACAACCTCTCGTTCCTTACGAAGGAACACTCATAAACTCGCGAGGCAAGAGAACAGTGGTTACCGCAACGTTTCGATCGGCCGCGGGCGGGGGCTGTCGGCGACACGGCAGAGGGCATCGAAGAGCCATTCCACGAATCGCGTGAGCGTCCGCCAGAGCGCCATCTTCTGAATATGCCCGTCCGTGTACATCTTCACGGTCTTGCGCTTGCCATCCACGGTGCGTTCGACTTCCATGATCTCGGGATGCCGCGCCCGGAGCCGCGCCTTGATCTCCCGGAGCTTTTTCCCCCACACGGAGTCGGGGCGCCGGTTGAACTGCTCTCCGACAAGGTACAAGGACTGCCGCGCCAGCGGGTTCCAGTTCGCGACCATGCCAGCGCGCTGCCGCGGAAACTGCTTGTCCGGACGGACATCGGCGTGCTTCCCGCCGTTCAGGACGTGCGCCCCGCAGAAGGCCTTGAGTTTCGCCGCGCCACGATCCCGCGCCTTCTTCGCCGCCCGGGAGCGCTCCGTGAGCGTCTGCGCGCCGGAGAAGTCCGGCGCGACGCGGAACCGTCGGATGGGACCGATGGGAGCGAGGAGACCCGCAGTGATGCGCGGCCCACACCCCTCGATGTCCTCGAAGATCAGCTCCCACTCGCTCGTCGCGTGCACCGCGCGTTCGAGTTCCTTGTCGAGCTCCGCCTCCGCCGCGAGGCACGAGAGGAAGATCCCGTCGCTCGCCCGCAGTTGGTCGCACTCGTCCTCGATGTGGCCCTCCGGGTACCGGCCTTCCTCACTCAAGAAGATCCGGCCGATAAACCGCTGGTCGAGGCGCTGACCGCACGCTTTCCGCGTCTGCTGGGCGTCCTGCCGGAGCGCGAACACTTCCTTCACCCGAATGAGATCGCGGTCGCGGCGTTCGACGCGGTAGAACAGGTGCCGCTCGAACCGCACGAGACGCGCGAGCGTGTGGTGGTCATCGCCTACCGTAGCGTCGCCGCGGTGCTCCGTGATCACGAATGGCGGAATGCGGTAGACGGCGGCGCCGAGGTCCTCTCCTTGGCGGGAGAGCGCGGCCGCGAACCGGTCTCCGGAACCGCCCATGATCATCCCCACCTCGTCCGCCGGGTGGAGGCCATCGAACGTCGTCGGGACCTCCAGGAGGATTTCCCACTTCCCGTCCGGACGCTCGTGAAGCAGGTGTTCCGGAAATTCGGAACGGTCTTCCTTTTTCCGCAGCGTGCGCCACTTGCAGTGATGACGGCGGTACGAAGCAATGTCCTCGTCCGGCGTCACCGGACGATGCGCGATGGGGAACATGCCGTGGACAAAATCCAGCTCCGCCTGTTCATCCTCCAGCGTATAGAGGATCTCGCTCCCGTCGTCTTCCAGGATCGCGACCATGGTGGGCTGCGCCTCGCCTTTCGTCGTCTTTTTGACCCGATGCCGAATGCCGATCCAACGCATGAGAAACTCCTTTGTTGAAAGAACGAGGGCGCTTTGTTTTTGCGTCCAGCACACGCTGGACATTTGGCCAATCGCGCCCTCACCGGAAACGGGGTGGTTTCCCATCTCTGGTGAAGGGCGGGACAGTTCAGCGGTCGTGCAAGGCACAACATTTTTCAGGTCCCGCCTGTTCCGCCGTAGCCTCTGGCGAAGGAAGGAAGAAATTCCCCCGCACCGGTCCTTTGAAGTGGATCCGGTGCGGGGCGGCCGTGCATGCCTGGTGTCGTCCCATAGGGACATCGCCCAGATCGCACAGCCATGAGTTGAGAAAGGACAACGGGTTCTCCTCTGTGTACAGTTTCAGAGGATCTTCGAAAGTAGCGGACAAA
>CAYJQK010000033.1:0-1192 GCA_964372305.1 uncultured Candidatus Saccharibacteria bacterium
ACGCCCGAGCGGGGGTGAGGAGACATCTCCGTCCGTCAACCAAGGAAAGAGGTTTCATCGTTGGCTCGCGCGGTAGCCGGCGCGTTCCGCGTCGCCGCGGTCACGGAAACACTCTTCCGGACGCGTGCGGTCGTAGAACGCGCCGCCGGGAACGTGGAAGATTTTCTCCCCGCGGCGGTTGATGTTCCCCTTCACGGACTTCCCTGCCGGGCAGTCCGCGGACTGCCCGCGCATACTATTGAGGACACGCCCGGGCGCCGGTGTGCCGGGAGACCACAGAAGAAGACGCTGAACGTCGCCAGCACGCGCGGCGACACGCAGCCGGTCCACGTACCGAACGTTCGGCGGAATGGTCAAGAGCCGCGCCCATCCGTCACGGAGCAGCGTTTCGTTCACCAATGTCCCCCCAATCCAGACGTACGCGAGCGTGCGGCCGTACCGATCTATGCGCTGGACATCGAACTCCAGCCGCACCCCCCGTCCCCCGACGAGCGCTTTGTTCGCCGCGCGCGCCGCGTCGGCGGCGGAGACACGGCGCGCGTCGGTCATTTCCGGCGTATCGATTCCGATGTAGCGCACGCGCGTTCCGTCTTCAAGGATCACGGTGTCGCCGTCAATAACCTGAACAACCCGAGTAACGGTGAGGCGCGGGACATCCGGTTCCGCGGACGCCAAGAACTCTCGCGGGACTGCGGAGGCATCCGTCTTCTGCCGGTCCGCGGGCCGTGGTTGCACGTCCACCGCGCTGGGCCGCCACCATGCGAGCGCGAACAACGCCGCGCCGAACAGGAAGAGGGTGCGAATCATGCTCGGAGAGAACCGAGCACTGCCTTGAGAGACCCTCGCGCAACGCAGACGACGCGGTCCGCGCCGCCGTAGTACACGAGAAGAGTATCCGCCCGACGCACAAGGCCGGTCGGGAAGACGACGTGCGAGACGATCCCGTCCTTCTCGTACGGCTCCTGGGGTTCCAACGCGGGGTGTTCGGAACGCCCAATCACCACGGAGGGGTCGTGCGTATCGAGAAGCGCAAACCCCGCCCGGTAGACATTGTGGTGATCGGAACCATGGTAGAGAAGCAGCCATCCTTCCGGGATCCGCAGCGGCGGCGGACCCGCGCCAAGCTTCCGTTCGTCCCAATACGCGGGCCGGGTGTGCAGGATCGTCCGGTGATCGTCCCACTCGCGCAGAT